>NZ_BDAW01000010.1 GCF_001625085.1 Nocardia acidivorans NBRC 108247 | reverse complement strand
TCTGGAGATCGTCGTCGAATACGGCGTCGCCATCGCCGAATTGGCGCGCCAGATCCGGCGCAGCGTCATCGCCGCCATCGAGCAGATGACCGCGCTCGAGGTCGTCGAGGTCAATATCAATATCAATGACGTCTACATCCCGGAGGACGACGACGCTCCCGCCGCCGCCACCCGCGTCCAGTAAGACCCCCTCGCAGAGGAGTCGCAGATGAACGCCACATCGATATGTCTAGCAGTCGGTCTCGCACTCGGATTCGCCGCCGCCTTCGGCGGATTGGGTGCCTTCGCCATCGTGCTGGTCTTCGCCGGCCTGGGATTGCTGGTGGGGCGCTGGCTCGACGGTGAGGTCGACCTGTCCGGATTGCTGCGATCGGCCCGGGACCGGGGCCGGCGATGACCGCCGCCGTCGTGCTCGAACCCGCGGGTCGGACGACGGTGAGTGATCGCGCCGTACAGCGCATCGCGGCGCGGGCCGCCCGGGAGGTCGACGGGGTGGAGTCCGGGGTCGGCGTGGACGCGCGGGTCACGGGTGATTCGGCGGTGCTGACGGTGCGGTTGCCGATTCGGTATCCGCTGCCGGTGGCGCGGATCGCGGAGCGGTGCCGCGAGCATCTGATTCGCCGCCTGGGTGAGCTGACCGGGGTGAGGGTGACCGGACTGGATGTCGAGATCTCGGCCATGGTTATCGAATCATCCTCGGCGGCAGGGGATTCCGGTGTACGGAGGGTGCTGTGATGCGCCGCCCGCGCCGTGTCGTCCCGGCGGTGCTGCTCGCGCTGGCGGTGCTCGCGGTGTGCGTGGTGGCGGTGATCTCGCTGACCGGAAGGCTGGTGGGCCGTTCGGAATTGGTCTCCTACGACTCGCTGGCCGATCGCCTGCACGGTACGCACTGGAGTGATGCGGCGGTGCTCGGCGCGGGCATCGCGATCGCCGGCGCCGGGCTGGTGCTGCTGCTCATCGCGGTACTGCCCGGCCGCCCCGTGGTGATCGCGCTGGACGAGGTCGGTGACAGTCCGGCGGGCCTGGCCCGGCGCAGTCTGCGCGCCGATCTGCGCCGCGCGGCCGCATCGGTGCACGGCGTGGAATCACCCCGGGTGCACCTGGGGGACAAGAAGATTCGAGTCTCCGCGCGCACGGGCCGCGCCGAGACCGCCGTACTGGACACCGCCCTGCGCGAGGCGGTCACCGGCGCACTGGACCGGATCGCACCGGCGCGGCCCGCGACCGTGCGCACCCGACTGCGATCGCATCGGCGAGGGGAGAGCTAGATGAATCAGCTCAATCGGCCCGCGCGCCTGAATCGCGCCCTACTGGCCTTCACGGGATTGCTGCTCCTGGCGGCGGGCGGTTATGTGATCGCCGCGAATCGAGATCGGCTGGGCTGGATCGATTCCGGGGCCCCGGTCGTGCCCGGCACCGGCGCGCCGCCGAACTGGGTGCTGGTGGTCATCATCGCAGGAGCGGTCGTCCTGGGTCTGCTGTGCCTGCGCTGGCTGTTCACCCAGCTCTTCCGCCTGCCCCGCGCGGTCGAGTGGGAGCTCGCCACCGCGGGTTCGGCGGGGGCCACCCTGCTGCCCTCTTCCGTTGCGGCCGACGCGGTTTCGGCCGATATCGAGCGGTATGCCCAGGTGCGTACGGCCTCGGCGGTCCTGACCGGTCCCGCCCGTTCCCCGGATCTGCACCTGATCATCACCGCCGAACCCGGCGCGGACCTCACCGCCCTGCGCCGCCGCATCCTCGCCGAGGCGCTGCCCCGCCTGCGCGCGGCCCTGGCGGTCGAGGTCGTTCCGCTGTCCATGGAGCTGCGCTTCGCCGAATGAAGTCCGGTTGCCGAGGGTTTCCGCGAGTGGGCGGCGGGGCATACACCTGATCGGGATGTGGGGATGAAGCATCTCGGTTAGGGTCGAGGCGGTTCGGCGCGAATGCGTCGGACCGCGCGTGGAAGGTGATGGATTTCGTGTCTTATCTGCTCTACGACTTTCTGGTGCCCTACCTGGGCGAATCCGCGGCCCAGTATTGGGCGAGCATGCTGGTGATCAATCCGCTCAATACCACCAATCCGTGAGTTCAATCCCGCGGGGCGTGTCCGATCCGGCGGGCGGCGGCGTGAATAGCCCGCGCCGCCAACGGTTTTCGACGGCCGGTCGGAGCGTCGCCCGAGGGCGTCGGCGGTTCGGCCCGGTGTCGCTGTTGCGGCGTGATAGCCGCACGCTGTGATCCGGCTTACAGCTGTCAACGTGAGCGGTCCAGTTGTGTCCGACTGGCTATGAAGTGGCCTGATCGCGGGGCCTAGAATCGTGGTGTTCGATCCCCAGCGATTCTATTTGCCCAGATGATCAGGAGTTTGCCGTGACCTCGTCCGACACCACCCCCTCCATCGGCACCGCCCGCGTGAAGCGCGGCATGGCCGAGATGCTGAAGGGCGGTGTGATCATGGACGTCGTCAATGCCGAGCAGGCCAAGATCGCCGAAGATGCCGGTGCCGTCGCCGTCATGGCCCTCGAGCGCGTGCCCGCCGATATCCGCGCCCAGGGCGGTGTTTCCCGCATGTCCGATCCGGACATGATCGACGGCATCATCTCCGCGGTCTCCATCCCGGTCATGGCCAAGGCCCGGATCGGCCACTTCGTCGAGGCGCAGATCCTGCAGTCCCTCGGGGTCGACTACATCGACGAGTCCGAGGTGCTGACCCCCGCCGATTACGCCAATCACATCGACAAGTGGAACTTCACCGTTCCCTTCGTCTGTGGCGCGACCAACCTGGGCGAGGCGCTGCGTCGTATCACCGAGGGCGCGGCCATGATCCGCTCCAAGGGTGAGGCCGGCACCGGCGATGTCTCCAACGCCACCACCCATATGCGCACCATCCGCGGCGAGATCCGTCGCCTGACCTCCCTGTCGGGCGATGAGCTGTTCGTCGCCGCCAAGGAGCTCCAGGCCCCGTACGAGCTGGTCCGCGAGGTCGCCGAGACCGGCAAGCTCCCGGTCGTCATGTTCACCGCCGGTGGTATCGCCACCCCCGCCGATGCCGCCATGATGATGCAGCTCGGCGCCGAGGGCGTCTTCGTCGGCTCCGGCATCTTCAAGTCCGGCAACCCGGCCCAGCGCGCCGCCGCCATCGTCAAGGCCACCACCTTCCACGACGACCCGGATGTGCTCGCCAAGGTCTCCCGCGGTCTGGGTGAGGCCATGGTCGGCATCAATGTCGAGGAGATCCCGCAGCCGCACCGTCTCGCCGAGCGCGGCTGGTAATCGGCCCCCGCAAGCTGAATCCCGCCGCAGGGCAGTCCTTTCGGATTGCCCGGCGGTTTCCTTTTCGACCGCCATTTCTCCAATGAGGGCCCTCTGGGCGGGGTCACCGTCCGGAGCGATCTCGAATCCATTTGCGGCAGTGTGGAATCGCTCAGCGCCGAGGATGCGTGGAGCGCGTTTTCATCGTGGTGGCCAAACGTAATCGGCAGCCGCCGGATCGAATTCAGCGGGTCTTCTTCCTGGCCTGGATGCATAACGAGGGCTGCCCCGACCGCTGGAAGCTGTTGTCCAAACCGCATCAGCGCGAACTGCTGTATCGGCCCGAGGTGCTGACCCTGATTCCGCGCAGCACCGAACCGCGCGAATGGGAGACCTCCTTCGGCTGGGTCGATCGTGAATCCGATCGCTTGGCGCTGTTCGAGCGGATATGTGCCGCAGCGGATTCCCCGCCGACCCAGTTGCTCGGTGACGGCCCCGAACGGGAGCAGACCCGGGGCCTGATCGCCCTGCTTGCCGAGGGCGCCGGCTATATCGAAGGCCAGGTCTTCGACTCCTGATCGACTGTGCGGCAGCGCTATCCGGCAGGTTGCTGGGCGGGGGCTGCGCGTCAAGGACCGCATACGCGCCCCGAAAGTCGTTGTGTGCTGTGTCACACCCCGTTTTGCCTGCGAAATCAGGCTCCAGCAAACCCTGGCTACTTTTCCGGATTGTGCTGCGGCAAATTTACTACCTGCTAGTTTCTGGTTACTGTTCGCCACAGTCGCCGATGCATCTGCTGAAGCGCAGTCTTCTGGCTAGGAGCCCGCATGCTGGAAATCGACCAGTTCACCTATGGTTGGTTGACCCCCACGCTCGCGTATTTCATGTCGGTCATCGGGTCATTGCTGGCATTGCGCTGCATGGTTCGGGCGCGTACTCAGAACGCGCATCGCGGGTGGATCATCACCAGTGCGATTGCCTTGGGGGGCACCGGAATCTGGGTCATGCACTTCATCGCGATGCTCGGGTTCTCGGTGTCCAATGCGACCATCCGCTACGACGTTCCGGTAACCGTGCTGAGCGCCCTGATCGCCATGGGCGTTGTCTGGCTTGGCCTTTCGATCGTGGTGCACCGGCACGGCGGTGAATGGTTCGCCCTGGTCACCGGTGGCGCGATTACCGGGCTGGGCGTGGCCGCCATGCACTACGCGGGTATGTATGCGATGAAAACCGATGTCTCCGTGCAATACGACCCGTGGGTGGTGCTGCTCTCGCTGGTGATCGCGATCGTCGCCGCCACCGCCGCGCTCTGGTTCGCCCTGCACGTCCAGGGTCTGGCCGCCACCATCGGCGCGGCCCTGATCATGGGAATCGCGGTGTGCGGCATGCACTACACCGGAATGTTCGCCATGCACGCCCACGTCGCCGAACATATGCACGCCCCCGCGGGCGCCCAGGCCAACCAACTCCTGACCCCCCTGATCATCGCGGTCAGCATGGTCACCATGATCATGCTCTTCCAGGTCGGCATCACCGAGATAGACGAACCCGACCTGAGCCGGATCCGCGGCCAATACGCCAGCCGCTTCTGGCCCAGCAATCACACCGAACTCCCGCCCCGCCCCAAATTCCGCGCCGACGACTTCCCCACCGAGAAGTTCGACCCGCACCGTGTAGACCCACGTCACCGCCGCTGACTCTGCTCCGGCGATACCCGTGGCGGTCGCGGCACCGGGACGACCGTCGGGTCAGCGCGCACGACCGGCAGGACGGCGACGGCCTCACAGGGTTCGTCGTCGGGACCCGGAGGTGGAAGACGGTGTCGGCGGGGATCGCCAGCGCATCGCCCGCCCGCCAGCGCGCATCTGGCCGCGTACGGCCATCGCGGGCTCGGCGCGTCCTACGGTTATGTGCTGCGCACGCTGGCCGAGAACCCCCTCACCGCAAGTCAATTGGGGGAGCGGCTGGGCATCACCGCGCAGGGCGCGGCCAAGGTCCTCGATGAAATGGTGCGGCACGGCTATGTGGAGCGGCGCGCCGATCCCGCCGATAAACGCGCCAAACTGCTGCACCTCTCCGATCGCGGGCGCGACCTGCTCGAGACCGTGCGCGCCTTCCACGCCGAGTACGAGCGCGAGCTGATCGCCCGGGTCGGCGCGGATCAGGTCGCCGCGGCGCGCGCCGTCCTGGGCGAGATCGTTAGCCGATTCCGTTGCGGAGCAGGCTTTTCGGACGCTGTGACTACTGGCCCGCGGTCTGTGTGACGCCCGCCTGCTGCCGGCGCACGGCCGCGACGTACTCCGCGACGGCATCGCGATTGCGCTGGAGGCAGCCGATGCGCGCGGTCATTCGATCGCGCTCCTGTTCGAGCGTGGCGAGCATCTCCGGCGTCGGATTGTCGAAGTGGATGGCGCGCGGCCCGTTCAGGCACGGCAGGATCTGTTTGATGATCCGGGTCGGCAGCCCCGCGGCCAGCAGACCGCGAATCTGCAACACCCGATCCACATACGCCTCGTCGTAGTCCCGATACCCGTTGGCGCAGCGGCTGGAGACGATCAACCCCTGCCCCTCGTAATAGCGGAGCAGGCGCGCGGAGGTCTCCGTGCGCCGCGACAGCTCGCCGATTCGCATACCGACCAATCTAATTCACCACGGCCCCACCCTCACATCCGTGTGAGGGCTATTCGCCCCGCTGCCGCATATTCTCGGCGACCTCCGCCTCCCAGGCTTCATCGGCCTTGGTGGTGTCGACCTCGAATTCGAAGCGCCGCACCATCTTCGGATCGATATCGGCGACGTCGACGTAGAACTGGTCGTACCAGCGGCGCAGCTGATAGACCGGTCCGTCCTCCTCGGTGAGCAGCGGATTGTCGATCTTGGACTTATGTTCCTGCGGGAAGCCCGCGATCAGGCTGTTCACCGGTTCGTCCTTATCGGGGGCGCAGGCGGTGATGTACGCGAGCGCGGCGATCATCCCTGCGCGCAGGGCGGATTGTTTCCGTAGCCTGGACGGGTGGGAGAGAGGGACTTCGCTCGTGGGGACGGGACGGGCTGGGATTTCGCCGGGGTGGCCGATGCGGAGCTGGGTGGGGCGATGATCGGATATCGGGATCTGGGCGGGTCGGGGCTCGGTCTCCAGGTTGCGGGGGCGGCGGCGATCACCGTGCTGATCGGGTTCGGGGAGCGGGAGGTGATTGTCGATGATGCGGTGGGGCGGAGCATTTCTGGTGGATTCGTCGTCGGGTTGCCGGTGGAGGCCATGAGCGTGTGGAGTGAACGGGCGGAGTGTGTCGAGGTTCGGCTTTCGCCGCCGGGGGCGTATTCGCTCTTGGGTATCGCCCCGACCGCTTTGGGGCGGGGCGCGGTCGGGCTCGAGGAGCTGTGGGGAACGCGGGTGGGGGAGCTGCGGGAGCGACTCGCGGAGAGCCGGACCTGGGACGAGCGGTTCGCGTTGACGAAATCGTTTCTGACACAGGGGGAGCGGCCGATGCGGCTGCCCGATCCCGAGGTGCTGGCGGGCTGGCATCGGATACTGCGCTCACACGGTCGGGTGCGCATCGGCGAACTCGCCGAGGCTGCCGGGTGGAGTCATAAGCGGTTCGGGGCACGGTTCGAATCGCAGCTGGGGCTGACGCCGAAACGGGCGGCCATGCTGGTGCGATTCCGGTACGCGGTCGACGGATTGCTGGCGGGGCGGCCCGCCGCCGAGGTGGCGGTGGACAGCGGGTACACCGATCAGGCGCATTTGTGCCGGGACGTCTCAATATTCGCGGACCGTACGCCGCGGGCGCTGTCGGCCGCGTACGAGCCCGCCATCTCCCGGTACCGCTATCGGGCGTGGGGGAAATTCTTCCAAGACCGGGCGGAGGCCACCGTTCGATAGTGGTCGCATGACCACCACTCTTGATCCCGAGAAATTGCGGACCGCGCTGGCGAACGTCCATACCGCGGGTATCCCCGGCCTCTTCGCCGAGGTGCGCGATAACGACCGAACCTGGTGCGGCGCGGCCGGAGTCGCCGATCTCGCCACCGGCCGCCCCGTCACCGCCGAAATGCGGCACCGGGTCGGCAGCATCACCAAAACGTTCACCGCCGCCGCGGTGCTTCAGCAGGTCGACAACGGCGCGGTCGACCTCGATACGCCGATCGGCCACTACCTGCCGCGACTGGTTCCGGGCGAGCGCGGCCGCGCGATCACGGTGCGCATGCTGATCAGCCACACCAGCGGTCTCGCCGAATACCTCCCGTACGCCTACCCCTCCCTCGCGGCCTTCCCGAACGTGGCGAAGACGACGCCGAAGAGCCTGCAGGACCACCGGTTCACCCTCTTCGATCCGATCGAACTGATCGGCATGGGCGTCGCCGCACCCGCCTCCGGTGCGCCCGGCGCCGCACCGGGGGTGTACTCGAACACCAATTACCTTCTGCTGTGCCAACTTCTGGAGTTGATCACCGGCACCTCCGCGGAGAAATGCATCACCCGCGATGTCATCGAGCGCGCCGGACTACGCGACACCGAATTCCCGGCCGGACCGCACATCACCGGACCGCACTCACGGCACTACGAGGCATGGCTCGGCATGATCGACCCCCCTCGCGATTTCAGCGTCTTCGACATGTCCTTCGTCGGACCCTCGGCCTCACTGATCTCGACCGTCGCGGATCTGAACCGCTTCTTCGCCCTGCTGCTGTCCGGGGAAATAGTCAGCCGTTCCGCCCTGGAGCAGATGCGGCGCACCGGCCCGGTCATCTCCTTCGAGGGCAAGACCATCCACTACGGTCTCGGCCTGCACAAGATGATCATCCCGGGATCCGGAATCCATTGGGGCCATGACGGTTCCGTCTGGGGCGGCGGTGCGCTTTCATTGACCAGCGCCGACGGCGCACGGCAGCTGTCCGTCGCGGTGAACCTGCAACGCTGGAATCGACTCGGCCCCGACGGCCGCCCGCAACCCCATCCCATCGATGACGCGTTGCAGGGCTTCATCCAGCTCGCGCTGTCGCGATGACGCTCGGCTAGGACCGCTCCGGGTAGCTCGGCCAATTCGACAGCGCGGTATGCAGCGCGTCGACGATATGCGGCCAGGACTGCTCGGACGGGCGGGAGTGCGCGAACCCGCCCGCGGCCTCCAGGGTGGCGAATCCGTGAAAAGTGCTGCGCAGCAGGCGCGCCGCGTCCAGTCCCTCGGATTCGCCCAACCCGTAGCCGCGCAGGATGGCCGCGGTCAGCTCGATAGCGCGCAGCAGCGCGGGCTCCTGCGCCACCTCGGCGGGATCCATCCGAATCTGGGTTGCCGCATAGCGTTCCGGATAGTCGAGCACATAGGAGCGGTAGGCGTCGGCGAAGGCGACCAGGGCGTCCCTGCCGGACCTGCCGACCATGGCCGCGGCAATGCGCTCGTTCAACTCGGCACTGGCCAGCAGCGCCACCCGCACCCGCAGATCGTGCAGATTGCGCACGTGCACATAGAGACTCGGGTCCTTGACCCCGAACCGCCGGGCGAGTGCGGAGAGGGTCAGCTTGTCGAAACCGATCTCATCGGCGAGCTCCGCGGCCGCGGTGACCACGCGCTCGGTGGTCAATCCCGCTCTCGGCGACATACCGGCCTCCGTCCTACGGTCTATAAGGCGAAACCTAAGATCGATAGGCACAAGGTAGCAAACCACGCGAACCCGCACCTGCGCAGTGGTGCCGACTCCCGCGCCGAGACGGCCGGTACGGCAGACAACCGCGGGTCGAAATCGACTGTGCCGCTCCACAATGCGAGGAAGGGCGGCAGCATATCCTGCGCATGCAGACCGATCAGGTGATCGCGGAGTTGCGCCGGTCATGCGCCGCGACGGCATCGACGGCGTGATGATCGGCCAGGTCCAGTTCGGCCGGGCGGTGAGCGCCCAGTGGGGGATCGCCAGCACCCGCATACCGGCCGCATTGCGCCGATCGGATGCCCGAGGGGGAATCCTGCACCGCCACACTGTCGCAGGATGGAACCGGGAGCAATCCACAGCAGAGCGTAGTGGAAGTGATTGTCATTTCACCGGAACCTGGATCAATACCGGGGTCGCAGGGCACGTAGATAGCGGCGGCGATACACCCGCTGCGCGAGCAGCAGCACCGGGAACAGCACTCGCCATCCGGTGGTCCCCGAGGCGCGGGTGAGTGAGCGCAGCGTGAGCCAGACCGTGCCGTCGGGGGAGCGGTGCACGATGAACGCCTCCTCACCCGAAACGGGGTGACCGGGCAGCGTGCCGTAGGCGAACCCGCATCGGGTGAGGGTATGCACCGTCTCGACCACGCGCACGGGTTCGCGAATCGTGAACGGGCCCAAGACCGCCGTAATCCGATAGTCCGCGTCCGCGGTGGCGCGAACGACCGACCCCGTCACGGGCCGCACGCGGAAGCCGCTGCGCCGCTTGACCTCCCACTCCATCACCGCGGCACAGGATTCCCGCCAATCGGCTTCACCGTGTCCGATGGTCGCGGTGCGCTCATAGCGGCGATAGCCCGGAAAGACCGCGGACCACACGGCCTCGGCGGGGTGCGTCCCGCCGATCGGGTCGTAGTTCAGACCCGCCGCATCGCGTGCCGGATCGTTCGCGGGCATTGCTCTCCTGTCGACGGGCCACCGGAATCCAGGCTATCGGGGTCAGGAGTAGTCGCGGAAAGTCATGACGAAGCCCACCACGGCAATGGCGAACAGCACCACCCAGGCCACGATCCGCACGGCGAGCCAGGGCAGGTCGCGCACCCACAATCCGCTGATCATGACGGTGAGCAGCATCAGCACGCCGTAGAAGGGCGTGCGCTGGGGATGCTGTCCCAACTTCATAGTGCCTGGATACCCCTGTTCGGCCGGGCCCGCCAATACTGCCGGTGGCAGGGCGGATTCGGCGGAGGCGGCGTCGCCGGATCAGCCGGCCCGGACCGCCGGGCGGTTCGGATGATCCCAGGCGACCAGCACATCCGGCGTCTCCAACTCCTGCTGCGCCAGGATCGGTGCGATGGTGAATCGCGCCCGCTCCTCGGTATGACGGCGCAGAGCGGCCTCGGACATGCGCAGGCCGACGGTGAAATCGAAGCGCAGCCCGCGTCCGAGCAGCATGGGACCCGCGACCAGCAGAATCGTGCCCGGCAGCGCGGTGCGAATCCGCGCCCGCGCCGAACGATCGGCCCGCTCGTTCCACAGCGCGGGCAACCATCTTCCACTCTTCCGAAGTGGTTCGAGCACTTCACGATTGAGCGCCGCGTAGTCGAACCATCCGGTGCGATAGGTGAATTCGTCCTCGCGATCGAACTCCAGGCGCACCGAGGCCGGGCGCACGAAATCGTGCAGCGCGACCACCTCGGCGGGGCGTCCGGTCGTGTGCAGCAGTTCGGCGACCGCGACCGCGAATGCCATCGGATCCGCCGCATCCGCACCCTCGACGGCGATCACCGCGAAGCCGCTCAACTCGTTCGCGCGGTCCGCGACCAAGGCGGCCAAGGCATTCGGGGTGATGGCGGTGAAGTCGGGCACCTGCCCATCATGGTCGATCGGTCGCGGCATCCCGGGATCGGCACGTGATCGCGTTGTTCTGGCAGGTCGCGCGGCTCGCGCCGGTTCCCGGTTGTTAGCCTGAGCCGGACAATCCGGAAGGGAACGGTGCATGGCGACGATCGAAGAGGCCCTCGAAATCGAGCGGCTCGAACGTGACATCTTCCGCGGCGCGTCGACCGAGACGCAGCTGCCGCGCACGTTCGGCGGTCAGGTCGCCGCCCAGGCGCTGGTATCGGCGGTGCGCACGGTCGATCCGGAGTATCAGGTGCATTCGCTGCACGGTTACTTCCTGCGGCCGGGCAACCCCCTGGAACCCACCGTGTACCTGGTGGATCGCATTCGCGACGGCCGCTCGTTCACCACCCGCCGGGTTACCGGGGTGCAGAACGGTGAGGCGATATTCACCATGTCGGCCTCGTTCCACGTCGGCGATCAGGGACCCGAGCATCAGGACGAGATGCCGACGGTGCCCGCGCCGGATGATCTGCCCGACGCCGCGGTCAGCATGAGCCCGGAGCGGCTCTGGGCCATGCGTGAATGGGAGCACTGGGATATTCGCACCGTCCCGCAGGAGAAGGTGGATCGGCGCGAAGGGCTGGCCGCCCAGCAGCAGGTCTGGTTCCGCTACCGGCATCCGCTGCCGAACGATCCGCTGTTCCACGTCTGCACCCTGGCGTACATGAGCGATATGACGCTGCTCGGTTCCTCGAAGGTCCCGCACCCGGACGAACCGACCCAGAACGCCTCGCTCGATCACGCCATGTGGTTTCTGCGCCCGTTCCGCGCCGACGGCTGGCTGCTCTACGACCAGCAGTCCCCGTCCGCGGGCTTCGGCCGCGCGCTGACCGCCGGGCGCATCTGGAATCAGCGCGGCGAACTCGTCGCGGTCGTGGTCCAGGAGGGGCTGATCCGCACCTTCCGGGACAAGAAGACCGAGTCCTTCCCGCCCGGAACCAACTGAGGCACAACGTCATCGGCCCCGGCAACACCGTTGCCGGGGCCGATTCGTCCGCGCTATCGGATCATGCGGTCTGAACACGCAGGTGGCAGACCACGGTATCCGGCATCTTGCGCAGCACGCGTTCGAGTTCGTCGCTGCGGTGGCTGGGCAGCAGGTGATTCCAGCCCGCCGGGGGCTCCACCTCGGCGATCACCACCACCTTGCGGCGGCCGGGGAAATGGTCGCGGACGTACTGCGCCACCGGACCGCCGACCGTGGAGTCGCCGTCCTCGAGCAGCACCAGGCGCACCTCCGGATGCCAGGTCTCCCATTCCTTGGTGAAGACGGTGATGTTCTCACCCGGTAGGCACACGTGGACGGCGATCACATCGCGGCCCAAGGACATTGCGGCGGAGAGGGCTTCGCGGCTCAGTTCGGAGACCTCCGAGACCGGCACCACGATGGCGGTCTCGGTCGCACGCGGGGTGCCGGGCACGCAGCCCACGCCCCGGCAACCATCGATGCGGGTGTAGGTCGAGCGAATGCGCTCCATGGCGACCACGAGCAGCGGCAGCACCAGCACAATGAGCCACGCGCCCTCGGCGAACTTCATCGAGGTGGTGACTATGGCGGCCACGAAGGTGAGCGCCGCGCCGAAACCATTGAGCGCGGTCCGCCACCGCCAGCCGTCGGCGCGGGTCGCCAGCCAATGCCGGACCATACCGACCTGGGCGATGGTGAAGCCCACGAAGACACCGATGGCGAACAGCGGGACCAGGGCGTTCATATTGCCCTCGGAGGCGATGAGCAGTACCGCGGCCGCGCCGCCCAGCACGAGCACGCCGAAGCGGTAGACCTGACGGGGCGAACTCACCGCGAACCGGTGCGGCAGGCAGTTGTCATCGGCGAGGATCTTGGTGAGGGTGGGCAGACCGCCGTAGGACGTGTTGGCCGCCAGCGCGAGCAGGATCACGGTGGCGAATTGCACCACGTAGTAACCGATTCCGTGGCCGAGCGCGGCCTCGGTGAGCTGCGACAGCACCGTGGTGCCCGCGATCGGATGAATGTCGAACTTCTCGATCAGCGTCGCCAGGCCCAGTAGCATCAGACCCAGCAGCACCCCCAGCACGACCTCGGCCCGCTGTGCCCGCTTGACCTTGGGCTTGGCGAAGCTCGGCACCGCGTTGGCGATCGCCTCCACACCGGTCAGCGCCGCACAACCGCTGGAGAAAGCCTTGAGCAGCAACAGGATTCCCAACGCGTGCGCATCGGTGACCACGGCCGCGCCGGAGGCCGCACTCGCCGGTTCGGTCCGCAGCAGGCCGCCGATGATCACGACGAAGATACCCGCCACGAACACGACCGTCGGCGCCATGAAGGCCCGCGCGCTCTCGCGGATGCCGTACAGATTCAGCACGGTGATGCCGATCAGCACCGCTAGGCAGATCCACACCGTGTAGTGCAGCAGTCCGGGGAACGCCGAGGTCAGCGCCGCCACACCCGCGGCGATCGACACGGCGACATTGAGGATGTAATCCACGATCAGCGACGCCGCGGCAACCAGACTCGTGCGATGCCCCAACCGTTCCTTGGCTACCGCGTACGCGCCACCGCCGTTCGGGAACGCCGCGATCACCTGCCGATACGAGGCGATCAGCACCGCCAGCAGCACCACGATGGCCGCGGTCACCGGCAGCGTGAATCCGAGCCCGGCCGATCCGGCGGCGGCCAGCACCAGCACGATCGCTTCCGGCCCGTAGGACACCGATGCCATGGCATCGAGGGAAAGCCCGGCCAAACCGGTCGAAACAGTCAGCCCGCGCCTGCGCGGCGGAGCGTCCACCCCGCCGCGCGGACCGGGCAAAGTTTGCGGAAGCACATCAGTCACATCGCGGAGTGTTCTCCGAAATCGACACCTGGACGCCCGTCCTAACGAAACTCTGACGGCCCGGTGAGTAGGAGCACAACGTCACTTTCGCCCGAACCCGCGTAATCCCCGGTGACAGCCTCGGCCCGCCTCGGACCCGCAGGTGGGGAAGGCCCGCGCGCGGCTGAACCGTATGCTCGACGCGTGACTCCGAGGATTGGTGTGCTGGCATTACAGGGCGACGTGCGTGAGCACATGCACGCGTTGGCGGCATGCGGCGCCGAGCCCGTCGCGGTGCGCCGCGCAACGGAGCTGGCGGCCGTCGACGGATTGGTGCTGCCCGGTGGCGAATCCACAGCGATCAGCAAACTGCTCGAGGTCTTCGAACTGCTGGAACCGTTGCGGCAGCGACTGCGCGAGGGGATGCCCGCCTACGGGTCCTGCGCGGGAATGATCCTGCTGGCGAACGAGGTGCTCGACACCCGACCGGATATGCACACGCTGAACGGCATCGATATGACGGTGCGGCGCAATGCCTTCGGCCGTCAGGTCGATTCCTTCGAGACCGATCTGGAATTCACCGGGCTCGACGACGGGCCGGTGCGCGCGGTCTTCATTCGCGCGCCGTGGGTGGAGCGCGCGGGCGCGGACGTCGAGGTGCTGGCGCGGGTGCCCTCGGGTCCGGCGGCGGGCACCATTGTCGCGGTGCGCCAGGGCAATGTGATGGCGACCTCCTTCCATCCGGAGGTGACCGGCGATCTGCGGGTGCATCGCCTCTTCGTGGAGACCCTGGTGCGGCCCCGCGCCGGAGTCTGACCCGCCGCCCGCGATCATGTGCTCGCGGCCGTCCGGGTCGCGAGCAGTAGACTGGGGCGCTGTCCGTCCGTGGGCACGTAGTGTCGCTGTGGTGAAACTACTCAGCCCCCTGAACCGAGGAAGTAGGGAATGAGCGGCCACTCCAAATGGGCCACCACCAAGCACAAGAAGGCCGGGATCGACGCGAAGCGCGGCAAGCTCTTCGCCAAGTTGATCAAGAACATCGAGGTGGCGGCCCGCACCGGTGGTAGTGACCCGGACGGCAATCCGACCCTGTACGACGCCATCCAAAAGGCGAAGAAGTCGTCGGTGCCGAATGACAATATCGAGCGCGCCCGCAAGCGCGGCGGTGGTGAAGAGGCCGGCGGCGCCGACTGGCAGACCATCATGTACGAGGGCTACGGCCCCAATGGTGTTGCGGTGCTGATCGAATGCCTCACCGACAACCGCAACCGCGCCGCCGGTGAGGTGCGCGTGGCCATGACCCGCAACGGCGGCTCCATGGCCGATCCGGGTTCGGTGTCGTACCTGTTCCACCGCAAGGGCATCGTCACCATGGAGAAGCACGGTCTTACCGAGGACGACGTGCTGATGGCCGTACTCGATGCCGGTGCCGAAGAGGTCAACGACAATGGCGACACCTTCGAGATCATCTCCGAGCCCGGTGACATGATCGCCGTCCGCACCGCCCTACAGCAGGCCGGCTACGACTACGACTCCGCCGATTCGGGCTTCCAGCCGTCGATGTCGGTCTCGGTCGACGCCGACGCCGCCCGCAAGGTCTTCAAGTTGGTCGACGCCCTCGAGGACAGCGACGACGTCCAGAATGTCTACACCAATGTGGATATCTCCGACGAAGTCCTCGCCGAACTCGACGACTGACCGGTCGCAATCAGCGAACCCGAAGGCCGCCTCCTCTCCGGGAGGCGGCCTTCGGTATTTCACCGACCGCCGAAAACCGCCGTGGCAGTTCATGATCGGCCTGTGCGGTGGAAGAATCAGGGCATGGTCGAATTGGTGGCGGTTCGAGGGGATATCACCGAGCAGGATGTGGACGCCGTGGTGAATGCGGCCAATTCGTCACTGCTGGGCGGTGGCGGCGTGGATGGGGCGATCCATCGCAAGGGTGGGTCCGAGATTCTGGCCGAGTGCCGCAGGTTGCGGGCCTCGCACTATGGGAAGGGACTCGCTACGGGCCAGGCGGTGGCGACCACGGCGGGGCGATTGCCCGCGCGGTGGGTGATTCATACGGTGGGGCCGGTGTGGTCCGAGAGCGAGGATCGTTCCCGACTGCTGGCTTCCTGCTATCGCGAATCACTGCGGGTGGCAGACGAATTGGGAGCGGAGGCGGTCGCTTTTCCGGCGATCTCGACGGGAATCTTCCGGTGGCCCATGGATGACGGGGCGCGGATCGCGGTCGAGACGGTTCGGAATTCGAAGACGGCGGTGCGCGAAGTGCGGTTCGTGCTGTTCGGTAATGATGCCTACCAGGCATTTCGGGCGCAGGGGGTGTAATCCACCGCTACTGTGTCGGTGGCGTCTGTCAGGGTGGTGGGGTGACGAATGCGGATGAGGCGTTTCGGATACGGATCGAGGTCAGGGTTTCCGATCTCGATCACCAGTTGCATGTCAATGGGAGTGCCTACCAGCAGTTTGCCGATCACGCGCGGTTCGAATGCGTTCGGGCGGCGGGAGTTTCGGTGGAGGAGCTACTGGCGGATGGGATCGGTCCGGTGAATCTGGAGACGGTGATCAAGTATCACCGGGAGTTGCGGGCGGGGGATGTGGTCGATGTGACCTGCGGCTGGGTGTGGGGCGAGGGCAAGACCTATCGGGTCGAGCATCGATTCGCCCGCGCCGATGGTGAGCTATCGGCGACCATCAGTCATGTCAGCGGGCTGTTGGATCTGCGCACCAGACGCCTGGTCGAGAACCCGGCGCGGGAATGGGCTGTGCGGGCGAAGGATCCGACACTGCTCGGAGTGGAACCGGTGTGCTCCTGAGCCACTCGGCCGGTGCGGTCGTGTCGGTGGGCGGGGGAGCGGTTCGGGTCCGTTAGACTCTCGAACAGTTGTTCGTCTGCGGTGAGAGGGGTTTTCGTGCGGGTGATGGGCGTCGACCCCGGGCTCACCCGGTGCGGGCTCAGCATGGTCGAAGGCGGCATCGGGCGCACTGTCACGGCCCTGGCCGTCGATGTGGTGCGTACCCCGCCCGATATGGATCTCGCACAACGCCTTATGGGTGTGGCCGACGCCGCCGAACAGTGGATGGACGAATACCTACCCGAGGCGGTCGCGGTCGAGCGGGTGTTCTCCCAGCACAATGTGCGCACGGCCATGGCCACCGCACAGGCGGGTGGGGTGATCGCGCTCGCGGCGGCGCGCCGCGGGATTCCGGTGCACTTCCACTCCCCGAGTCAGGTCAAGGCCGCGGTCACCGGCAACGGTTCCGCGGATAAGGCGCAAGTGACCGCCATGGTCACCCGTATCCTCGGGCTGGCGGTCGCGCCGAAACCCGCGGACGCCGCCGACGCGCTGGCATTGGCGATCTGTCACTGCTGGCGCGCGCCGATGATCGATCGCATGGCCAAGGCCGAGGCACTGGCGGCGGCGCAGCGGCGCACGTACGAGGAAAGGCTTGCCCAGCAACGGAAGGCGGTATCCGGGTGATCGCGTCGGTACGCGGTGAGGTGCTCGAGATCGGGCTCGACCATGTGGTCCTCGAGGCCGCCGGGGTCGGGTATCGGCTCAATGCCACCCCCGCAACCCTCTCCACGCTCACCACCGGGGAGGATGCGCGGCTCTACACGACCATGATCGTGCGCGAGGACTCCATGACGCTGTTCGGGTTCTCCGACACCGAATCTCGCGAACTCTTCGGGCTACTGCTCACCGTCTCCGGTGTCGGCCCCAAGATCGCCATGGCGGTGCTCGCGGTGCTCGAACCCGAGGCTCTGCGCAAGGCGCTCGCCGAGAGCAATGTGGCCGCGCTGACCCGCGTGCCCGGTATCGGCAAGCGCGGCGCCGAGCGCATGGTGGTGGAACTGCGCGATAAGGTGGATCTGGTTCCCGTGCAATCGGGTCCGCCCGGTTCGGGGCCGACCGCCATCGCGACTCCGGTGCGCGAACAGGTGGTGGAGGCGCTCATCGGTCTGGGTTTCCCGGTCAAACAGGCCGAACCCGCCGTCGAAGCCGTACTGGTGCACGATCCGGACCTGGGCACCTCGCAGGCACTGCGGGCGGCGCTGGGGCTGCTGGGTAAGAACCGGTAGGCGCTCATGATCGACGACGAATCCGAATCCGACTTCGCCCCGGACCCGAAGTTCGCCCCGGACCCGAAGTTCGCCCCGGGCACCGACTTCGACTCCGAGGCCGCCGAATCGGCGGTCACCGCGGGCTATCTCGCCTCCGATGGGGAGATCGAGGCCAGCCTGCGCCCGAAATCCCTGGACGATTTCATCGGTCAGCCGCGCGTGCGCGAACAGTTGGCGCTGGTGCTGCGCGGTGCGAAACAGCGCGGTGGCACACCGGATCACGTGCTGCTCTCGGGTCCGCCCGGACTGGGCAAGACGAGTATGGCGATGATCATCGCCGGTGAACTCGGCACCGCCCTGCGCCTGACATCGGGTCCGGCGCTCGAGCGCGCCGGGGATCTGGCCGCCATGCTCAGCAATCTCGTCGAGGGCGATGTGCTGTTCATCGACGAAATCCACCGCATGGCACGGCCCGCCGAGGAAATGCTCTACCTCGCCATGGAGGATTTCCGTGTCGACGTGGTGGTCGGCAAGGGGCCGGGCGCGACCTCCATCCCCTTGGATATCGCCCCCTTCACCCTGGTCGGCGCGACCACCCGCTCCGGTGCGCTCACCGGCCCGCTGCGGGACCGTTTCGGCTTCACCGGGCATATGGATTTTTACGAACCCGATGAGCTGCAACGGATTCTGATCCGCTCGGCCCGCATTCTCGGCGTCCACGTCGAGGAGGACGCGGCCACCGAGATCGCCGGGCGCTCACGTGGCACGCCGCGTATCGCGAACCGGCTGCTGCGCCGGGTGCGCGACTATGCCGAGGTGAAGGCCGATGGCATGGTCACCCGCGATATCGCGAATGCCGCGCTCGAGGTGTACGACGTGGATGTGCTCGGCCTGGATCGCCTGGACCGCGCGGTATTGGCCGCGCTCATCCGGAGTTTCAACGGCGGTCCGGTCGGCGTCTCCACCCTCGCCGTCGCGGTGGGCGAGGAGTCCGCGACCGTGGAAGAGGTCTGCGAACCCTTCCTGGTCCGCGCGGGTCTGATCGCCCGAACCCCCCGTGGGCGCGTGGCCACCGCCGCCGCCTGGGAACACCTCGGTCTGGTCCCGCCGCCGGATCTTGTCTTCGGTTCCATCGAAGTCCGTGCCCGCGAACAACATCCGGGCCTGTTCGACTCGCTGTAGCCGGTCACGGCCACCCGGGCGAGCGCCCCGGGACAGGTGCTGTCCCGGGGCGCTTCTCATACCACCTATTCCCCGGATATCGGGGTTCGCGCACGCGTCGCCCGGCCTTGGGGGAGCTTTATCGGGCTCGGCCCATGCCGGGTCTTACGCCCGTTCTCTGGGGTCATCGAGGGTCCGAGGCGGCCCAGCCAAAGGTTTGCGCAGCCCGGTGCCTTTCGCGGTGACTGGATGAAGCCGGCACACGCTCGAGAACGCACTGTATTGCCAATGAGAGCGCATCAAGCTTGAACGGTCGCTCGACTTCAGTGCTTAGGCGAGCATCAGGGCGCACTGCGGAACCTGCGTGCCCGCCTCTCGCGCTGCCTGAACCGGCCACAGGGTGCGGCAAACGCAGGGCGCACTGCTCGCACCGCCCACGAAGTGTCAGTCTTGTGCTTGCGGAATAGCAAAGGGGACAAGCACACTCGCTTAATAGCCTGTGCGGGACTTGGAGGGTATTGGCGTGGCCGAGCGCAATAGGGAACCGGAGAACCCGGAGATAGACTGGTCCGTCGTCGCCGAGTTGTTGAAACGAGAACTGCCCGAAGGGGAAACGCTGAAGGAGGACCCCAAGGTCATCCAGTACGGAGGTGTGCCTGCCGTCGAGTTCACATCGAACACCGACATCACCTACAGGGCGTTTCGAGCCGAGCCATGGCGCTTGGTCACGCACGAACCGTGGGTCGCCGTGATGGTGCGGGTCAACATGAGCACCCCGTACGCCGACCGCGTCGGGGAAACAGCATTCCTGCACACGACATCCGGCGAATGGTTTCGCTTGCGTGACACCGGTGACGTTGCACGATTGGGACAACGTCTGGTCGGCGGCCGAATCGACCCGGCCGCGTATGCCGAAATACTGGGTCAGTGGCATCCGTATAGCGCCCTGAAGCACGGCGCAGTGCTGTGTCCCGGCGAACTGCGCACCACGTTCGGCAATCGAAGGCTGCCCGACTTCGACCTTCCGACATTGGTATCCGACGGCGAAGCCGCAACGTTGACCTTCTACGCCTACGCCGTCCGCGGTGAAGATCTCCGAATCGATCTGTACCGGTATGCCGTGACCGCCTCGGCAACGGATCCGGCGATATGGAACCGGGAGTGGCTGGCAGGCCCGCGATGGCGTCAATGGTGGAAGCGCTCCGATTCCTGGCCGCAGCTACTGTTGGAGTCCTGGCGGAACCGCGGTATGGCCCGCGCTCACCAGGACTACTGCCCCTGAATCCTTTGGGAACATCGACGGTCCCGAAACACGACGACTCTCAATAATCACCTGCTGTCCAGTCAACGCACTCTACTTAATTGCGCGCGCGATCCGAACCTGAAACGCACGCATCCCTGCCTCCATCGTCGCAACACGGAGCCACAGAGCTACGCCCCCCAGAGAACCGTCGCGAGATGCAACACCACGCCACAGGTCGGGATCACCCAGAGAACGCGCCGCAACAGTATTCGGTTCAGTCGACGGTGAGGACGAGTTTTCCCGCGGTGCGGCCGGGTTTCGCCCAGGGCGTGCGCCTTGGCGGCATCGGCGAGCGGGAAGGTGCCCGCGATGGCCGGGCGCAGCGCGCCGGATTCGGCGAGTTCGGCCAGAGCGGTCATACCGGCGTGATCGGCCTCGACCAGCAGCAGGGCCGCGCGCACGCCGCGCTCGGCGGCCGCCGACACCAGGATCTCGGCTCCGAGGGCGCGCAGCGAGACCAGAATTCCATTGGGGCGCAACGATTTCATCGATTTGATGGCATGGTCGGCGTCGATGGGGTCGAGGATGACATCTACATCGCGGACCGTTTCGTGCACATCCACGGTGTGATAGTCGATCACCTCGTCCGCACCGAGATCGCGCAGGAATTCGTGATTGGCCGAGCTGGCGGTGCCGATCACGTACGCGCCCAGGGATTTCGCGATCTGCACCGCGAAATGACCGACGCCGCCCGCCGCCGCGTGGATCAGGACCCGTTGCCCCGCCTGCACTTTCGCCGTGTCGACCAGGGACTGCCAGGCGGTGAGCGCCGCCAGCGGGATGGCCGCGGCCTGAATATGGTCGAGATTGCCGGGCTTGCGGGCGAACGCGCGGGTCGGTCCGGTCACGTATTCGGCGGCCGCGCCGTGCCCGTGCGGGTAGGGGAGCATGCCGAACACCTCGTCACCCGGTTGGAAGAGGGTGACGCCGACGCCGACGGCGACGACCTCGCCGGACACATCCCAGCCGAGCACGAACGGCGGCGGGGGCAGGAACAGTCCGGGGCGGCGACGGTGACCCCAGTCGGTGGGGTTCAGGGCGGTGGCGCGCACGCGCACCAGAATCTCGCTCGGACCGGGCCGCGGGACCGGGCGCTGGATTTCGGTCAGCACCTCGGGGCCGCCGAGTACGTCCTGGCCGATGGCGCGCATGGTCTGGGGGATGTTCTCGCTCATGCCCTCAGCTTGCCGCCGATGGCCGCACCGGGAAATGGCATGATCGCCATTATTCGATAGGATCGTGCCATGCAGAGCGAGGCAATCCGGCCGCACCGCGTGGTCGTTCTGGCACTGGACGGGGTGTATCCGTTCGAGCTGGGTATTCCGAACCGGGTGTTCGGTACCGCCGACGGGCGGTACGAGGTGCTCACCTGCTCGGTCGACGGTGGGCCGGTGCGCAGCAACTCCGACTTCCATATCGCCGTCGAACACGATGCGAGCCTGCTGGACACCGCGGACACCGTGGTGATCGCACCCTGTGATGTGCTGAGCATCCTGGATAACGGCCTGCCGCAACAGGTTTCGGATGCGCTCGCCCGGATCAGGCCGGGCGCGCGCCTGGTCTCCATCTGCACCGGGGCGATAGTCGTGGCCGCCGCCGGACTCCTGGATGATCGTCCCGCCACCACGCACTGGAACTTCGCCGACCGCTTCCGGCAGCTCTTCCCCCGTATTCGGGTCGACCCGAATGTGCTCTACGTGGACGACGGCGACATCCTCACCTCGGCGGGTGCGTCCGCCGGAGTCGACCTGTGCCTGCACCTGATCCGCCGGGATCACGGCAGTGAGGTCGCCAATATGGTGGCCCGCCGCTGCGTCGTGGCACCCTGGCGCGAAGGCGGCCAGGCGCAATTCATCGAACAGCCCGTACCCCCGCCCGCCGCCGCGGGCACCGCCGACGCCCGCCAGTGGGCCCTGGAAAACCTGCACACTCCGCTGACCATGGCCGATCTGGCCGCCCGCGCCCGCATGTCCGGCCGCACCTTCGCCCGCCGCTTCCGCGATGAGGTCGGCATCAGCCCCGGCCGCTGGCTCATCCAGCAGCGTGTCTTCCGCGCCCGCGAACTCCTGGAAACCACAGAGCTTCCCGTCGACCGCATCGCCACCGAAGTGGGTTTCGCCACCGGCACCTCCCTGCGCCAGCACCTGCACGAGGCCATCGGCGTATCCCCCCTGGCCTACCGCCGCACCTTCCGATCCCTCGCCGCCACCGAACCCTGAACCGCGACAACACCTTCAACCCGCCACGGTCGCAACCCCACTGACCGACTCACGGTGCCTGCGCCTCGCCGAGCCCGGTCCTGTGGCGCGGCGAACTCGGTTGCGGTCGGGGAGGGAAGGTGTGCGCGTGTGGTCGATTGCCTGATCGGCGCGCCCGGCACCGACCACACCCTCATTCGAATGGCCCGTGATCCGGCCAGCTCCATCCGCCGCTGACCTGGCCGGATTCCGCCCGCGCGCGCGGGCGCCCCGGGGCGATTCGATCGCGCCGTGCACCTGCGGACGGATGCCGGCCGATTACCGTGTTCGTAACACTCCGGACCGGGTATTCGACATTCACTTGATCGTGTTCGGAGTGATTTCCAACGAGAGGGGATTCGAATGAGAAAGTCGCTGATCGCTACCGCCCGCGTGACTTCCGCCGCGGTGGTGGGCCTGGGTTTCGCCGCGGTGATCGGTTCCGGCACAGCGCAGGCCGCGCCGGAGGACTGCGTCATCACCCGGGATCTCACCGGTGCCACGGCGAGCTGCCACGACGACGATGCTCCCGCCGGCCGCGAGTACGCCCTGATCGTGGACTGCTGGGGCTTGCATGGAGTGCCCAACGCCTTCCCGTTGATGGCGGTCGGCCCCTACAGCGGTTCGTGGAGCGGTTCGTTCAGCCCCTCGGGGACAGGCGCGGCTTCCTGCCTGGGCCCCTTCAGCGTCGGCACCGCCACCGGCGCACACGTCGCGATCTACCGCGACTGATCACTCCCTTCTCGCGGCCGGAGTCGCACCGGCGGAACAGGATTCGGCCGGTGCGAGGTCAGTCGCGTGCGGGCGGTGGTCCGAGGAGGGGAACGAGGTATTGACGCGCGATCTGGGCCAGTTGCTCATCGTCGTAGATATCGACGATCTGGCTCGGAATCGCCAGGAACGAGGCGCAGATCCGGACCATCAGTTCGGCGACCACGTCGGCGTTCAAGTCCGCGGCGATGGTGCCCGCACGCTGTTCCTGGCGCAGTTGGTGGGCGACGAATTGGCTGACCATGGCCACCGATCGACCGCCGTCGCCGATGAGTGAACCGATGAAATGGTCGGGTTCGGCGGTGATCAGGGTGCCGATCAGCGGATTGCCCCGGAAGGTGCGCAGCGAGCTGACGAACCCCAGGACCGCGCGATCGGCGGGGGTGCGGGCCCCGGCGATATCGCCGAGGAATTTGTCGAAGTAGCGGCGGAATTCGCGCAGGATGACATGCTCGACCAGTTCATCCTTGGTGGTGAAACGGCGGTAGACGGTGATTCGGGAGACACCCGCTTGGCGTGCCACATCCTCCATGGTCGAACGCTGAATTCCCCAGTGCTGGAAGCGTTCATCGGCGGCATCCAGAATTCGGGTGCGAATCGGATCGGTGTCGTCGATATGGTCGATCGCCTCGCGGTAGGCGCGTTCGAACAGCGATACCGCGGGAGTGCCGGCGGGAAGCACCGCTTCCACGGGTGTGTCCTGGGACATTGGTTACTCCGTCAGTCGGTCGATGGCGCCGTCACAATGCGTCGATTGTTCCACTGACGGTCGGTCTCGCGGTGTCAGCGGTTGGTCAGCGGTATTTCGATGCTCAAGGGCATGCGCAGTTCCGCGACGTACCACATGGCGAATTGGCGCAGGAACTCATCGAACATCCAATACGGGATATCGACCGCCGGGGCCACGGCCAGCACGCCCTCGCGGACCGCGACGAACGGTCCCCACGCCACCTCCAGCAGCGGACTCCACACCGGTTCGCGGGGGATATTGAGCCAGTTGCCGACCTTGTCTCCCATGATGAATCGGGTGAACGCGCCCAGAATGCCGCGGCTGAGCAGGGTCAGATCCAGGTTCGCCCCCAGATTGAGCAACTGATCGGCGAGATTGATGCCCTCGGCGGTCGGTGCCAGGATCGGGTCCAGCACCTGTGCGGCTTGGGCATTGGCCTGATCCCAGGTGGCGGGGATGTATTCGGCGCGGATGCCCAGCAGGTGTCCGGCCAGTTGCCAACTGTGCAGATATCCCTCGGATTCGGCCGGGGGAATACGCAATTGCCACGCGGTGAGCGTGCGCATGATGGTGGTGGCCAGGCTGTGCCAGGTGACCATCAGATCGTCCTGGGTGATCGGGGTGACCCCGGCGGGCCAGTACGGTGACTGCGGCAGCAGATGGCGCACGGCGGAATGGATGATTCTGGTTTTCACGCAGGTCACGACCATTTCGCCACCGTCGCCGTAGGCATTGACCGTGCCGATGTCGTAACCGAATTTCGCGGTCTTGGCGATGCGGTCCTTGAGGTGGGTGCCGCCGCGCGAGTAGTACACCGCCAGCGCCTCGTGCGGAATGACCGTCGACATCATCCCGCTGGCGAAGGCGTACAGCACGCCCAGGTACAGCCCGCGCTTCTTGGTGAACTCGAACGAGTTCGCCAACTTGGTCTGATCGGTCCAGGACGGTAGTTGCCGGGCGTATTCGATGAAGTCGGCCAGCTCTTTCGGCAGCCCGTCCGGGAGCGGTTGCGTGTTGTGCGTCCAGGTCGCGAGCAGCCGATTGACCTCGGGGACATTGGAATTGTCCATGACATTGGCCACCACCGGATCGGCCTCGGGATCCCAGGTGGTGAGCGGATCCGCGCCCCCGCCGCTGCCGACGACCGAGTCGGTCGCCGACCACGTCCAGGGCTCCGCGCGTGCGGTCCGTGTGACCAGGGACATGGCGGCGGCCGCGCCCAGGAGTCCGCCCCCCGCCCGCATCGCGTCCCGTCGGTTGAGTCGATGTGCATCCATGCTGCCAAGCCTCTTCGTTGAGAGAGATACAAAGACACGCATTGTGTATCTGCGTTTCTTCATGACAACATATCGTGACTGCCATCACAACCATGAGATGAAGGATCGAACATGAACCCGTGGGTCGTCATTCAGAATCTGCTCAACCAACTGGACCTCGGGTCCGCGGGAAGCAGCGGACCGCGGTGAGGCGGTGCGCTCAGCGCGACAGCGCGCGGGCGGGCGTCAGCTCGGTATTGCCGTAGGGGTGAAGGCATTGCGGATGTTGTTGGAGGAGTAGGCGGTTCGAACACCCGGGGACCAGAGCTCGCGGATCGGGGCGATACCGCGGCGGATAGTGCCGACGTCCGAGCGCCCGCCAGGTGCATATCGGTGGCGGGCAGCGGGACCACCGCGACACCGGCCGCGGCCAGGTGCTGAAGGCGCGCGGTCGGCAGGTTCCCGGCGGTCTCACCGCCGCCGTGGTCGCCAATGAATTCATCGACACCACAAAGGGTTTGACGGCCCAAGGCTGACACCACCCCCGAACAAGACCCAGACCGCCCTCTCCGTTCGCGATGGGGCGGTATGGTCGGTTCGATGGAGTGGAGCTATCGGTCGGCCGAAGACGTAGTCGGGGCAATGCGCGCGGGGGAGGTGACCTCGGTCGAGCTGACCGAGGAGGCAATCGCCCGAATCGAGCGCGATGACAAGGCGATCAACGCGATCTGCGTACCGGACTTCACACGAGCCCGCGAGGCCGCGCGCCAAGCCGATCGGGCGCGGGCGGCGGGGCGGGATGCCCCACTGCTCGGCATCCCGATCACGGTCAAGGATTCGTACAATGTCGCCGGATTGCCCACCACCTGGGGGATGCCCGCGTTCGCGGATTTCATTCCGGCCGAGGACGCGCTGGCGGTGGCACGGGTGCGGGCCGCGGGCGCGGTGATACTCGGAAAGACCAACGTGCCGTTGATGCTCGGTGACCTGCAGAGCTTCAACGCGATCTACGGCACGACCAATAATCCATGGGATCACGGACGTTCGCCGGGCGGGTCCTCCGGCGGATCGGCCGCGGCCCTGGCCGCCGGATTCGGCGCGCTGTCACTCGGATCCGATATCGGCGGATCGCTGCGCACGCCCGCGCACTTCTGCGGCGTCTACTCGCACAAACCGTCGTTCGGCCTGGTCGCCACCCGCGGTCATGTCCCACCGCCCGCACCGGCGCTCCCGTCCGAACGGGACCTGGGTGTCATCGGTCCGATGGCGCGCACCGCCCGCGATCTGACGCTGCTACTGGATGTGATGGCGGGCGCGGACCCGCTGACACTCGGCATCGCCTTCGATCTGGCCCTGCCGCCCGCCCGCCATGACCGCCTCGCCGATTTCCGCGTCCTGATTCTCCAGGACCACCCCGTCATTCCCACCGGAACCGCCGTGCGATCCGCGCTGCACCGGGTCGCCGACGCACTCACCGCGGGGGGAGCCCGAGTCGAATGGCAGAGCTCTCTGCTCCCCGATCTCGACTCCGCCGCAACGCTGTACAGCCAATTGCTGTTCGCGACCCTGGCCGCCGGATTCCCCGCCGACCGCTACGAACAGCTCCGCGCCCAGGCCGCCGAACTCGGACCCCACGACCACGGCCGCGACGCCGCACGCCTGCGCGGCGGCGTCTTCAGCCATCGCGAATGGCTCGAGGCCAACGACCGCCGCGAACTCCTCCGCCGCGAATGGCGCCGTCTGTTCACCGATTTCGACATAGTGATCACCCCGATCACCCCCACCCCCGCCTTCCCCCACGACCACAACCCGAACATCGCCGAGCGCCGCCTCGACATAGACGGCACACCCCACCCCTACCTCGACCAGCTCACCTGGGCGGGTGTGGCCACCGTCCCCGGCCTCCCCGCCACCGCCATCCCCACCGGCCCATCCCCCGAAGGTCTCCCCGTAGGCGTCCAACTCATCGCCCCCATGTTCGAAGACCGCACCGGACTGCGCCTCGCCGAACTCCTGGAACGATCGATAGGCGGCTTCACCCCACCGAACTGAGGCCCACCCCTCGTCGGAGGAAGGTGCGCGCCATGTCGAGCCAGGTGTTGGCGTCCGGGCCGATCGCGGTGAGGTCGGTGTCGAAATGCGGTGTCGACGAAGGTGTTTCAGGCGGGAACAGCCTCGGTGTCGTCGAGCGGCGGGTAGGTCTTGCCGCCCATACGCTCGGCGGCGGCGATGTACACCGCGAGTGCGTCGCGCGACTGTGCGAGCCGCTTCATTTGATCGTCCAGGCGCTGTAGGCGAGATCGCATGGAGGCCAACATCTCCGGGCATCCCGGCAGGGTCGGAACCTCCCCGACAGCGCAGGGCAGCAGATACGCGATGTCCTCCGAGGACAATCCCGCGCCGAGCAGATGGCGAATCTGCCGCACCCGCAGCACGGCGCTCTCGTCGTAGCTGCGGTACCCGTTCGATGTGCGGTCCGCCTCGAGCAGACCCTGCGATTCGTAGTACCGCAATTGATGGCTGTGCACACCTGTTCGGTGACTGAGTTCCCCGATACGCATCGAATCCTCGCTTGACCTTCACACCGGTATCAACGTTGACGATAGTGCCATGAACGACAACAGCACCCCGGTGACGGTGATCGGACTCGGACTCATGGGGCAGGCGCTCGCGACCGCGTTCCTGCGCGCCGGGCATCCCACCACCGTCTGGAATCGCACGCCCGCCAAGGCCGATCGGCTGGTCGAGCAGGGCGCCCGAGCGGCATCCTCGGTCGCCGAGGCCCTGGCCGCGGGATCGATCACCATCCTGTGCCTCACCGACTATCCGGCCGTACACGAACTGCTCGCCGCCAATGAGACCGTGCTGTCCGGCACCACCCTGCTCAATCTCACCTCGGGCGATTCCGCTCAGGCCCGCACGACCGCCCGCTGGGCCGAACAGCGCGGCGCGCACTATCTCGATGGCGCGATCATGGCCATCCCCCAGGCGATCGGCACCGCCGACGCGGTCATCCTGCACAGCGGCGACCGCTCCGACTTCGACGCGCACAGTGCGACTCTCGCGGCCCTGGGCACCGTGTCCTATCTCGGTGCCGATCACGGCCTGGCCTCCCTCTACGACGTGGCCGGTCTCACCATGGTGTGGAGTGTGCTGAACGCCTGGCTGCACGGCACCGCCATGCTCCGCACCGCCGGGGTCGACGCCGCCGCCTTCGCTCCGTTCGCCCAGCAGATCGCCACCGGCGTGGCGACCTGGCTCCCCGGCTACGCCGAACAGATCGACCGCGGCTCCTACCCCGCCGAGGTGTCGGCTCTGGAAACCGACGCCCGCGCGATGGCGCATATGGTTCAGGAGAGCCGGGCCCTGGGCGTCAATGCCGAACTCCCCGAACTGATCAAGGCCATGGCCGATCGCGCCATCGCCGCCGGGCACGGCGGCGAGCAGTACCCGGTGCTGATCGAGGAGTTCGCCAAACCCGGTCACTGAGCGCGCGACCCGCTCCCCGGCGGAGATCACCCTTCCTCGATACGTTGTCAGGGACAGTGTTATCGGGGAGGAATCATGGGAGCGTCGGTGGGTTGGGTCGCGGTGCGCGGCAAGACATCCGAGCAGGTGTGCGGGGCGTTGGGGGTGCGGCGCACGGGGGAGCGGAGCGCGGGGACGGGGTTGCCGTTCGCGGAGGCGGTGGTGCGTGCGGGCTGGTATCTGGTCGTCGCGGAGGGCGGTTATGAGGAGATCGAAGCGATCGCGAACCCCGCCGAACTCTCGGCCGACTGCGAGGTGATCTCCTTCGAAATGGAACAGGACCTCGGATACCGCTGTGCCGAGCCTGGACGACCGGCGCGTCTGGTTCACCGCCCCCACCCCCGTCCCCGGCATCACCGCGGCGATAGCGGCCCACATCAGCCGCACCGGCTACGGCGGCATCGAAATCGACGGCTACGCCTCACTTTTCGACCCCGAGGTGGGTCGCCTGCTATCGGGCCTACCCGAATCCACCCGGCTCGATCGGCGGATCGCGGACGATCGCCGCTTCGGTGAACTCGACGATCTGAGTTTCTCGCAACTGGATCAGCGCTGGGGTCCGGGCCGCGAGCGCCGACCGGCCGATACGGCCGATATCGACGGTGCGGCGTCCGGGTTCATGGAATTCGTCCGCGGTCCGATCCCGGCATGGCTCACCCGCTGGCCCGACCCCGCCGCCCTGCTCGACTCCGCCCGCACCAGGGACAAAGGCGTGCGCTTCAACGCGGCCCGGCTGCGCGGTGCGGTCGCCTGGTGCCTGCTGCACGATCAGCCCGTCCAGGCCGCGGACCTCATGCACTGGTACCTGCGCCCCTTCCGCGGCCTGCGAGACCCCTTCGGCCCCTTCGACTCTCGTCCCCGAGCCATCGCCTTCGATCTGGCGCTGCGCGTACGCTTCCCGGAATTCGCCCGCGCCCGCGGTTGACCGGACCGTCAGTCCGAAGCCCCACTCGTCCGGATCGCCCACAGGCGGCGCAGATTCCAGCTCGGCAGCAGGTTCTCCCACAGGCTCGACGGGGTGCGCTCGGGATCCATCAGTTCGTTCTCCGCGAGCGGACTGTCCTCGTTCGCCACGGTTTCCGGTTCGAACCGCAGCAGGGTGCGGCCGCCGCCGCGCAGCGCCTCCACCGTGTGCAACAGCGACGACGTCTCGGCAAGGGTGGCATCGAAGGCGGCGGGATCGGCGTCGAGGTGTTCGCAGATCAGCCTGCGCCGCATGGCCAGGATGGTCTCGCGCAACAGCTCGGCGTCGGCCGTCTCGGGGGTGACCTCGACGGCCAGATCGCATTCGGTGTCGAATCCCATGGAACGGTTGTTGAGGTTGGACGACCCCACCCGCAGCAGGCGATCGTCCATCACCAGCACCTTGGCATGCACGTAGATCGGCGCACCGCTCGTGGTGACCGGATAGTAGACGCCGAGCCGGCCACCGGCATCGGCCTGCCATAGCAGATGCAGCAGGCGACGCCGCGCCCCGTCCATGGCCTGCTGTTCCAGCCAACCGTCGGCATTGCGCGGGAGCACGAGCACGATCTCCGGACCGTCCGGCTCGCGCAGCCGCTCGGCGATCGCCGCGGCGAGCGTGCGCGAGGCCAGATACTGGCTCTCGATATACAGCGACCGGGTGGCCCCCGCGATCGCCGCCAGGTACAGCGCCTCGATCTCGCGGACCTCCGGGCGGTCGGCGAGTTCGGGGGAGGTCCGCGCGATGCCGACCTCCACCGAGCGCATAGTAGGCGTCAGATCTTCCGGCCAGGGCGTGTCCCCGTCGAGTTCGCCGACCGGGTCGAGCTGCCGTCCCGTCGCGGCTTGCCAACGCGCCCTGGCCAATTCGCCGATCGCCCGCGCCGCATCGCCGTCCACGGCGGTGGTCGCGTCATGCCACGGCCCGTACCGGTGACCGCTCGGCTTGGTGCGATAGTGGTTGTCGTCGCGATGGTCGCCGGTATCCCAGCGATCCACGGTCATATCGATGCCGCCGCAGAACGCGAGCGCGTCGTCGATCACCACGATCTTCTGATGGTGCGCCGAACCCACCGGGTGCGCGCCGTCGATCTCGAAGTGCAATCGCCGATCGGTCAGCCAGTTCAGGACGAAGACCGGCGTCATCCCGCGGGTGATCGCCGCGAACGCGCCGATATTCCACTTCAGCAGGTATATCTCGAGGTCGGGTCGCTCCCGGGGCAGCCAGGACAGGAAGTCACCCAGCTCATTCGGCCCGGGCAGGGTCGTGCCCTGCGGTTCGAATTGGATCCGGGTGTCGAAATCCCAGCCGATCAGCACAATCCGCTTGCGCGCCCGCAACATCGCGGCCTTGGCATGGCGAAAGTAGTCCGCCGCGTCGACGATGCACGCCAGCCGGTCGGCCCGCGCTATCTGCCAGCAGGTTTCGCCGGGAATGAGAATTCGTCGCTCGTCGACCATGCGCACTCAGCTCTCCCGTCCAGCCGTCCAGCCGCCCACCCGTCCGCACAGACGGACAACTCACCCTACTGCGCCCGCGGCGGACGGAAATCTCCACATCTCCACCGTGTTTACCGCACAACCTCGCGATAGCGTCGGATGGTGCGGCGAATACTGGGCGATACTGCGGCGGTTCTGGTGGGCATCCTGTTCGGCTGTCTGATCGTGGCGGGTGCCATAGGCGCGCTGCTGTACTGCCTGCACGACGCCATGACCGATTCGACCTGGGCGGGTGAGGTGCCCTTCGTCGCCGACTGCCCCGCCGGTTCACCCTGCACCCTCACCAGCGTTCGTGAGCAAACCCCCCGTCAGGCCGTCGGCGGGAAAACGGACGACACCATCTCCTCGGTCGTCCCCCCGGGCCTCGAGAACCTGCGCACCGGTGACCACGTCGTATGCACGGTCCATAGAACGGAATTCGGTCTCGGCCGGTCCCCCAACGATCTCGAATCGGCGACCGCCGTCGACAACTGCCACCGCCCGTAATCGCTCGCATCGGGGTTGCCCGCGGGCGGAAATCAGCCGGTGGTCTTGGCGAGTTGATGGGCGACGAGGTCGAGGAAGGCGTCTACCTCCTCGCGGTGGTAGGCGGCGGTGCCGGGGGAGGCGGTGTGGAAGGTGGTGGCGCGCACGTCTTGTGCGGTCAGACCGCTGGGGCCGTCGTGGGCCAGGGTTGCCGCCAATCGGTCCAGGAAGGCGCCGACTTCCTCTGCGGCGTAACCGGATAGGCCGAAGGGGGGTGCGGAGAATCGGACGCGCAGGACGTCGTCGTGGGTGAGGGGGTCCTCCTGGCGCACGGGGGCGATCAGGGGGTGGCCGCGGCGGAGGTATTCGAGGTCCATGCAGATCTGGTCGAGGAATTCGTCGACCTGGTCGATGTCGTAGCCGCGGTGGCCGAAGGGCGGGCCGTCGAATTCGACCAGGCGGATATCGGCCGCGGTCAGGTGATCGCGGCCGGACATGGTGTCGGCGATGCGGGCGCAGAAGGCGTCCACCTGGCCGGGGTGATAGCCGTGGTGCCCGAACGGTGCTGTGCCGAAGTGTCTGCGGCGAACGTCCTCGGGAGTCACGCCGGTCATTGTGCCAATGTGCTCATGTCCGAATCGTCGCCGCCCCTTGCGGATCCGCTTTGTCGGAAGCCGGGTGCGGGACTCAGTCCTTGCGGACGCCGTCGATGAGCAGTCGCCGGATCGCCTCGGTGAGTCCGGCGCGCGCGGCCTCATCGGGTTCGGGATTGCGCAGCCCGTGCAGGATGGCGGCCAGCAGCATGCCGGTCACGGCCTTGGCGGTATTGACGGTGTCCAGATCGGCGCGCAGATAACCCTGCTCCACACCGTGTTCCAGGTACGCGGTGGTCAGCGCGTCGGCGGTGTCGAGGAGTCCGTACAGCCGCAGGGTCAGCTCGGTATCGATACCGGTGGCCTGGAACAGCAGCAGCTGCGCCACCCGTGCGTCCGCGAGGAAGATCCCGTTGAGCGCGGTCCCGATGCGCTCCAACTGTTCCCGATATCCCTCCAGGCTCTCGGCGGCGTCGGGGGCGTTCTCGGTGCCCAGCGCCTCGATGATCCGGGCCGCCAGATCGTCGATGACGTGATCGATGATGTCCCGCTTGTTCGCGAAGTACCGATAGAACGTCCCATGTCCGATGCCCAGTTCGGCGGCGATGTCGGCAATGCCGGTGGCGTGATAGCCCTTCTCGGCGAACAGGGCGAACGCGGTGTCGATGATCTCCTGGCGGAGCTCGGCCTTACGTCGTTCGATTCGAGAGGATGGCTTCGTCACGACCCTGATGATACGGTGTTCACAAACGGAATGAGATGTCATTCCGTGACAACCGAGTCACATACGGTCTGTGAGCCGCAGTTTTACAGGGAGGTTCGGCGTGGCACCTCAGTACGACGCCATCGTGGTCGGTGCGGGTTTCGGCGGTATGGGAGCGGGCATCGAGCTGGACCGGCTCGGCCTGAGCAACTTCCTCATCCTCGAGCGCGAGGACGATCTCGGCGGCACCTGGCACGTCAACCACTATCCGGGCCTGGCGGTCGACATCGCCTCGGTCACCTACTCCTATTCCTTCGAGCCCAACCCGCGTTGGTCGCGACTGTTCGCGCCCGGCGCGGAGCTCAAGAAGTACGCCGAGCACGTCGCCGACAAATACGATCTGCGCCGCCGTATGCGCTTCGACACCGTGGTCGGCGGCGCGCGCTGGGATGAGGAACAGCAGCACTGGGTGGTCGCCATCGAGAACGGCGAATCCCTCACCGCGCGTTACCTGCTCGCCGCGACGGGCTTCCTGTCCCAGCCGTACACCCCGCCGTTCCCGGGGATCGACTCCTTCGCGGGCAAGATCATCCACACCACCCGGTGGGAGAACGACTTCGACCTGACCGATACCAAGGCCGCCATCATCGGCACCGGCGCCACCGCCGTACAGCTGATTCCGGAGGTCGCCAAGAAGGCGCGGGCGCTCACCGTCTTCCAGCGCACCCCGATCTGGGTGGTGCCCAAGGTGGATACCGCCATCCCCAAGCCGGTGCAGAGCCTGTTCGCGCGAGTTCCCTTGACGCAGAAGGCCGCTCGCATGGTCAACACTACCATGCTCGAGGCCCTCATGGTCGTGGGCGTGCTGCACTTCAAGCAGGCCAAACCGCTCAACAAGGCCGCGGCGGTACTGGCCAAGGCGCATCTGCGAACCTCGGTGAAGGACAAGGAAACCCGGCGCAAGCTCACCCCGGACTACGACTTCGGCTGTAAGCGCCCCACCTTCTCCAACCTGTACTTCAAGACCTTCAACGAACCGCATGTGCGCCTGGAGACCAACTCCATCGACCACATCGAAGCGGACGGCATCGTCACCGCCGACGGCCGCAAGACCGAGATCGACACCCTGATCCTGGCCACCGGCTTCAACCTGTGGGATGTGAACTTCCCTGCCATCGAGATCATCGGCCGCGAGGGCGTCAATCTCGGAAAGTTCTGGCGCGACAACCGCTTCCAGGCCTACGAGGGTGTCACCGTGCCGAAGTTCCCCAACTTCGTCAGCCTCAACAGCCCGTACTCGTACAGCGGCCTGTCCTACTTCACCACCATCGAAGCCCAGATGAAGCATATGGGCCGACTATTCGGTGAGATGCAGCGACGCGGCGAACAGGTCTTCGAGGTGACAGAGCACGCGAACTCCGAATTCCTCGATCGCGTCACCGACAAGCTGGATTCCTCGGTCTTCTACAGCGGCAAGTGCTCCACCGCGCGCAGCTACTACTACAACCAGCACGGTGAGGCGGCCCTGCTGCGCCCCACCAGCACGCTGAACGCGCATCGCGAGGCATCGAACTTCCCGCTGGACGATTACACCTACGGCACGCGCTCGGCCTGACCCGGGGACTCCGTGCCGGGTAGGTCCGGCACGGAGCCGCGCGGCCGGTGGGTCGGCTCCGGCCGCGCGGTCGGGTATCAGCTCATTTGACGACTTCGTAACGGGCGCAGGTGAGTTCACCGTTCAGGGCGACCTCGACGGGCCGCAATTCCTGCCGCGCGGGAAATATCGGCGCACCCGATCCGAGGGTGACCGGCGCGAACGACACGATGATCTCGTCCAGCAGTCCGTGCTCGGCGAACGCCGCGGCCAGCCCGCCGCCGCCGACCACCCACAATTTCCTGTCCCCGGCCGCATCCGCCATCTGCCGGTGAATATCGGGAATGGGCGCGCTGGTGAAGCGAATATCGCGCCCCGGCCTGGTCTCGAACTCGCGATGGGTCACCACCCACGCGGGCACCTCATAGGGCCATGCCTCGGGATCATGATCCAACAGCCACTGATAGGTATTGGCCCCCATGACAATCGCGCCGATCTCGGCGATGAAACCGTCATAACCCATCGGACCCGAGCTGTCGTTTTTGCGGGACAGCAGCCATTCCAGCGAATGCTTCGCGTCGGCGATGAAGCCGTCCAGACTGCTGGCGGTGTAATAGGTGGTGAAGGACATCTCAACCTCTCTGTCGCAGCCACAGAATGGGATCTCCGTGGCCGATTTCCCTTGCGTTATCGGGTGATTCGGCACGCAGCCAGGCTCGAACGAGCAGTCTGCGATGCGCCGAATAGGTCAGCACGTGTGCGATCACGCTGCCCAGTACGAAGCTCTCCGGCGGTTCGCACAGCGCGTCGATGAGGGTGTCGTTCCAGCCGCCGCGCCGATCGATCTCGCGCACCGCGGCCAGCCAGCGCGGGATGATCTCCTCGAATCGCCCGCGCAGCGCCGCCGGATCGTCGTCCGTCGCGGCCGGGGTGTCCGCGCCCTCGATCGCGGCCAGCCAGACCTCTTTGGTCCGGATCAGATTGGCCAGCACCCCGGCGATGGATTCCTCCACCCCGTCCCACTCCAGCACCGAGAAGTCCGGTGCGCGGACCAGCCGATACCGCGCATCGGTCAATTCCGCCGCCCGCTCCAGCAGCTCGCGGGTGTCATCCACCTCGTGATGCAGCATGATCGCCGTCGGGTCCATATCCGGTCGTCCCTTCGGTTCGCTCTCCACCCACAACGACATGGGCGGATGAAAGTGCACACCGTTGACCGCCGGCAGCCAGCGCGCGGCGCGCTCGGTGCTCGTTCCGCTCGGCGGATGTCCGTACGCCCGGCTGTATGCCCGGCTGAACCCCTCGACCGAGTCGTATCCGGCCTCGAACGCCACCTCGGTGACCCGCTCGCCCCGGCTCAATTGCCAGGCCGCGCGTTCGAGCAGCACCCGCCGTCGCAACGCGACCGGGGATTCCCCGGTGCCGCGGGCGAATTGCCGGGAGAAGTGGAACGGTGAGGAATAGGCGTCCGCCGCCATCTCGCCCAGCGTCGAATTGTCCTGCGCCAGTACCGCGTCCAGCAGTTCTCGAAGTCGATCGCGTCCGATGTGCACTCGACAAGTCTTGCGGATGGGCCGTCCGCGGCGCTTGACCGATCTTGCTCTGTGCCGTGCGCGGGCCCGGCCGACTCATTCGCCCTGGGCGAATCCAATACAGGTCGGCGCGCCCTATCTCAGGTTCTCCTGGCAGACTGTCTGGGAAACGACCCATTCGACCACTCAAATTAAGGGCTGACTTCGACGATGGACCTTCTGCTGCCGCTGCTGCTGGTTGCCCTGCTCATCCCGATGTTCCTGGGCGTTCGCCGCCAGAAGCGGGAGATGGCCAAGGTGACCGAGATGCAGGAGACCCTGAAGGTCGGCGACCGCGTGGTCACCACGTCGGGCCTGTTCGGCACCGTCGTCGAGGCCGATGACGACTCCGTCGATCTCGAGATCGCCGAGGATGTCGTCACCACCTGGCTGCGCGCCAGCATCCGCGAGATCCGCAATGAGGATGCCGCCGTCGTCGAGGAGTCGACCGACACCGAGGCCCCCGTCGCGGAGTCCGTGTCCGACAGCGTCCCGTCCTCGGAGAACTTCGACGACGCCCCCAAGCTGTCCAAGGACTGACATTCCCGCGCGCCGTCGGCCCGCCGCGATCCGGCGGCCGACGGCGCTGCGGTGTGCCCGCTCGATCCATCACTGATCCGCCTAGGAGATAAGTACTGTGCCACCTTCCCAGGGAACGGCGCATCCGCTGCGCCTGCTCGGCGTCTACGCCGCACTGGTGGCCGTGATGTTCGGCCTGATCTTCTTCACCGGCGACAAAGCGGCGAGCCCCAAGCTCGGCATCGACCTACAGGGCGGCACCCGCGTCACGCTGACCCCGCGCACGCCCGACGGCGGCAAGCCCAGCCAGGACAGTCTGCGCAAGGCGCAGAGCATCATCGAGCAGCGCGTCAACGGGCTGGGTGTCTCCGGTTCCGAGGTCGTCATCGAGGGTGACAACCTGGTCATCACGGTGCCGGGCGAGGACGGTGCGCAGGCCAAGGCGCTCGCCACCACCGCCAAGATGTACATCCGCCCGGTGCTGCAGGCGATCGCCCCGCAGGTGAAGAACGGCCAACCGGCCAACCAGCAGCAGCAACAGCAGCCACAGCAACCGGCCGCCCCACCGGCCTCCTCGGTCGAGCCGAGCGCTCCCGTGGAGACGCCGCCCGCGGCCGACGCACCGACAAGCGAGGCGCCCGCCCCGCAGAATCGGGTGTTCCCGGCACAGGCTCCGACCACCCCGTCCGCGCCGCCGACCCAGCCCAGCGCGCAGCAGACGCAGCAGGAGATCGCGGCGGCCAAGGCCCTGCGCCAGAGCACCGATCCGCAGATCCAGCAGACCGCCATGCTCACCATGGACTGCTCCAAGCCGGATCCGTTGCAGGGCAACGACGATCCGAACCTGCCCCTGGTGACCTGTTCGGTCGAGGGCAATGAGGTCTATCTGCTGGACAAGTCCCGGCTGGACGGCCAGGAGATCAAGGATGCCTCCGGCCAGTACGTGCAGAAGGAATCCAAGTGGGTCGTGTCGGTGGACTTCAAGTCCGGCGGTGCGGACACCTGGGGCAAGCTGACCACCGAGTACTACAACAAGCAACTGGCCTTCGTGCTCGATACCAAGGTGGTCAGCGCGCCGGTCGTGCAGCAGGGCGGCCAGTACGGCGGCAGCACCTCGATCTCCGGTCCGGGCATCAACAAGTCCACCGCACAGGAGCTCGGCAATACCCTCAAGTACGGTTCGCTGCCGCTCTCGTTCCAGACCTCCGAGGCCGAAACCGTCTCGGCGACACTGGGTTTGAGCTCGCTGCGGGCGGGCCTGATCGCCGGCGCCATCGGTCTGGTGGCGGTGCTGCTGTACTGCCTGCTCTACTACCGCATGCTCGGCTTCCTGGCCGGTTTCTCGCTGGTCGCGGCCGGTGTGGCGGTGTACGCCCTGATCGTTTTGCTGGGCAGGTCCATCGGATTCACCCTCGATCTCGCCGGTATCGCCGGTTTGATCATCGGTATCGGTATGACAGCGGACTCGTTCGTGGTCTTCTTCGAACGCATCAAGGACCAGATGCGCGGCGGCCGCAGTTTCCGCTCCGCGGTCCCGCGCGGCTGGCAGCGCGCACAGCGCACCAACCTCTCGGGTAAGACGGTCTCGCTGATCGCCTCCGCGGTGCTCTACATCCTGGCCGCCGGTCAGGTGAAGGGTTTCGCGTTCACACTGGGTCTGACCACGGTGCTCGACATCATCGTGCTGTACCTGGTCACCTCGCCGCTGTTGATGCTGGCCTCGCGCTCGGCCTTCTGGGCCAAGCCGTCGGTGAACGGTCTCGGCGCGGTTGCTGAAATTGCCCGGGAGCGCAAGGCAGCCTCCGGTGTCCTGGTGAAGGAGGCGTGATGGCGCGCGACAACAGTTCGGTCCTGGATATCGATTCCGAACTCGACTACGAATCGGGCAGGGCCACGCGCAAGCACAGCCTGTTCGAGCGGTTGTACACCGGCACCGGCGGTTTCGAGATCGTCGGGCGGCGCAAGCTGTTCTACGGTCTGGCCGCCGGACTGCTGGCGATCGCGATCGCCAGCATCGCGATTCGCGGATTCACCCTCGGCATCGACTTCGCCGGTGGTTCGCGCATCCAGTTGCCCGCGGGCGACGGGGTGAGCACCTCGCAGGTGGAGAAGGTCTATTCGCAGACCCTCGGCCATGACGCGGTCACGGTGCAGAAGGTGGGCTCGGGTTCGGCCGCGCAAATCCAGATCCGGTCCGACACCCTGGACAAGGATCGGACCGATAAATTGCAGAACGCCCTGTTCGAAGCCTTCAAGCCGAAGGATGCCAACGGGCAGCCCAGTATCAACGCCATCTCCACCGCCGAGATCAGCGAGACCTGGGGCGGTGAGGTCACCCACAAGGCGCTGCTGGCGCTGGTGGTGTTCGTCGTACTGACCATGGTGTACATCGCGATTCGCTTCGAACGCGATATGTCCATCGCGGCCATCGGCTCGCTGTTCTTCAATCTCGTGGTGACCGCGGGCATCTACTCGCTGGTCGGCTTCGAGGTGACGCCCGCGGCGGTCATCGGCCTGCTCACGATTCTGGGTTATGTGCTCTACGACAACGTGGTCGTCTTCGACAAGGTCGAGGAGAACACCGAGGGCGTCCTGCATCTGAGCAAGCACACCTATGCCGAGAAGGCGAACCTGGCGGCGAATCAGACGCTGATGCGTTCGATCAACACCACCATCATCGGCATTCTGCCCATCATCGGCATGCTGGTGGTCGCGGTGTGGCTGCTCGGTGTGGGCACGCTCAAGGATTTGGCGCTGGTGCAGCTGGTCGGCATGATCGTCGGCGCGTACTCCTCGATCTTCTTCGCGGTGCCGCTGCTGGTGACCATCAAGGAACGCTGGGGTCCGGTGGCCGCGCACACCCGGAAGGTGCTCGCGCGCCGCTCGGGCGCCTCCACCGGTCGCGCCACCGAATCCGCCGCACAGCGCGCGGGTGCGGCCAGCCGTCCGGTGACCGTCGCGGCCGGGCGGGAGGGCTCCGCACCGCGTGCGCGCGGTGCGGCCGAGGCTCCGCGTCCCGGTACCCGGCCGAGTGGGAAACGAACCAAGAGAAGGCACTGAGCGCAGGGGGTTGCGGCAAGTGATTGGAAACAAGGCTCGCCGCGGTTCGGTCGTCATGCTCGCCGGTGTGGTCGCCGCGGGCATGGTGGCGGGCTGCGCCGGAAAGAATCAGGTGCCGTCCATCGGGTACGGCGTGGATACCGTCGTCGCCAGTTACAACGGCGGCAGCACCCTGGGCGCGAGTAGTGGTGCGGCGGCGGTGTTCTCACGCGTGATCACCGGCTTCTTCTACACCGGCCCGGATGGGCAGCCGGTGGCCGATACCGATACCGGCACCGCGAAGGAGGTGCCGGGCGAGGCGCAGACCATCCAGTACCGGTTGAATCCGGACGGTAAGTACTCCGACGGCGTGGCCACCTCCTGTGACGATCTGGTCATGGCGTGGGCCGCGCGCAGCGGACGTTTCACCAAGGCCGGTCCCGCTGGACCGGTGCCCATGTTCGATGCCGCGAGCACGGCCGGATACAGCGATATCGAGCGGGTGGACTGCCAGCCCGGGTCCAAGGACGCCACCGTGGTGTTCCGGCCCGGTCGGCATTATTCGGCGTGGAAGACGCTGTTCAATGCCGCCGAGCTGATGCCCGCGCACGTGGTCGCCTCGGCGGTGAAGGTGCCGAATGTGGTGGCCCCCTTGCAATCCGGGGATCAGGCCACCGCGGAGCGGATCGCCGGCTTCTGGAATACCGGCTGGATTCTCAAGCCGGGCAAGATCGATCAGACGGTGCTGCCCGCCTCGGGACCGTATCGGATCGAATCATTCAGCGACAAGGACGGTCTGGTCCTGGTCAAGAATGAGAAGTGGTGGGGCAACGCCGCCAAGACGCCGCGCATCGTGGTGTGGGACAAGAACACCGATCTCAAGGCCAAGGTCGAGTCCAAGGCCGTCGAGGTGCTCGATATCGGTGCGGGCGCGCTCGGCGCCGGGAAACCGGGTGGGATGGCCGCGGAGAATCTCCCGGGGCGCGGGGTGGAGCAGTTGGTTCTCGGCACCGGCGGGGTCTTCCAGAATGTGGCCGCGCGCCGGGCCTTCGCGCTGTGCGTACCGCGCGCGGCGCTGTTCGACAAGTTCGGGCATCCGGACTACAAGGTCGATACCGGGCTCGGCGCGGGTGTGCTGAACTCCCGTACCGTGCAGCAGGATTCGCTGTACTACCCGGCTGTCGCGGGCGCCGGTGACAAGTACAAGAACGGTGACGCGGCTGCGGCCGGTCAGGCCATGACCGCCGCCGGGCAGGCCAATGCCACCGTTCGCATCGGCTATCTGCGCCCGGACGAGCGGCGCGCGCAGACCGTCGCCGCCATCGCCGATGCCTGTAGGGCGGGCGGTATCACCGTGGTCGACGCGGGTACGCCGGATTTCGCCCCGCAGCAGCTCGCCGACGGCAAGGTGGACGCGATCCTCGGTGGTACGGCCGGTGTCGCCGGACCGTCCGGTTCGCTCACAGCTACCGATGCGAGTGCGTCCTTGCACACAGGTCAGGGCCTGAATTTCAATAGATTCGGCAATGGCCGCTACGATGCGATCGCGGATCAGCTTGCGGCGGAGGACAACTCGACCACGGTGCTGAACTTGCTCAACGAGCAGGAGAACCTGCTCTGGAGCGAGATGCCGTCCATCCCGTTGTTCGCCTCCCCGCGCACCATCGCGTTCGGGGACGGTTTGAAGGACGGGATCGCCAGCCCCACCAAGGCGGGCGCGGGCTGGAATATGGATCGCTGGGTACTCGAACGGTGAGTGACGGTGGCGGCGAGGTGACGAGGAGTGGGTGTATGAGCAAGCATGAAATGGTCGATACCGCCGAGACGCTCGGTGAGCGCACCGCCAAGGCCGCCGACGCGGTGCGGCGGCTGACCCGCTGGCATGACGACTTCCCGACTCCGGGAGTGCGTTTCGCCGATCTCACGCCGGTCTTCGCCGAGGCCGAGGGCTTCCGCACCGTCCTGGACTGCTTCGCCGCCTGCGCGCCGGACGCCGATCTCGTGGCGGGCGTGGACGCGCGCGGCTTCCTGCTCGGCGCGGGCGTGGCCGCGGTGCTGGGCACCGGTGTGGTCGCGGTGCGCAAGGCGGGCAAGCTGCCGCCGCCGGTCATCAGCCGCGAGTACACCCTCGAATACGGTTCGGCCGCACTGGAGATCCCCGCCGACGGCATCGATCTGACGGGCCGTCGCGTCCTGCTGCTCGATGACGTGCTGGCCACCGGCGGCACGCTCGCGGCCGCGGCCGAACTCTTCCACGCCGCCGGGGCGCAGGTCATCGCCGCCGCGGTCGTACTCGAACTCGGCTTCCTGGGCGGGCGGGGCCGTCAGGGCGACTACCCGCTCACCTCGATCGTCACGCTCTGAACCGTCCGGCACGCCGGACCCGCGTCAGGAGACGACGCGGGCGATCAGTCCGGTGACGAACAGCCAGAACACCGCGGCGAGACCATAATTCACCACAATGTCCAGATTGCCGTTGCCGGTGTGGAACAGACCGGGGAAGAACAGCGCCAGCGGTTCGGCCCAGCCCTTGATGAAGGTGAAGAACCGGTTGGACTGATCCGCACCCAGGGTCAGCAGCAGGATGTAGACGACCTCGACCACCGCGAAGAGCGCGCCGATCCCGGTGATCAACCGGGCGGCGGCGCTCTCCCGATAGGTTTGATACATGTAAGGCATGCAGGGGGAATGCCCGAAGATTGCCTGTTGAAACGACCGATCGGTGGGCAACAGCGGTCGCGGGAAAGCATCGGTAGTCCGTCTGCGCGGAATCGGTCTCGACCCCGTGACTTTGGTCGGATGACAGGTCGCGGACGATTGGTTGTCCTGATTGCCCTGCTGTGTCCCGTTGTGCTGCGCGGTGATTCGTTCGCGCTCACAATGTCGAGATGAGTACCGCACCGGGGGAGCAGACACCCTTCGCCGATTATCTGAGCGCTCACCTGCCGGAGGTGGCTCGGGAAATGGTCACCGCGGTGGTGCGCGCGGTGCCCGATTACGAACAGTTGCCGCCGGAGTTGGTGGAGCAGGACCTCATTCGGCGGTCCGAGGATAATCTGCGACTGTTCCTGCGCCTGCTGGGCGAGCATCGGGAGCCGCGGGCGGAGGATCTCGACGAGATGATCGAGGTCGCGGTACGCCGTGCGCGCGAGGGCATTCCGCTGGACGCGGTGCTGGCGGTGTATCACCGGGGCGCGCTGGCCGCCTGGAACTATCTCGCCGCCGCCGCGCGGACACCGGATCAGCGCGAGGAACTCATCGCCGCGGTCCCGCAATTGCTCGGGTACCTGGGTGCGGTCATTCCCGGCGTGGCGGCCTCCTATCTGCGCGAGCGCCAGGATCTGCACTGGGAGCAGCGGGAGGTGAAACGCGCACTGGCGCAGGCGCTCCTACAGGGCAAGCCCGCCGAATTGCTGGCCGAACGTTTCGGGATCGCCCTGGGCCCGTATCACGTACTGGCACTGCGCACCTCGGGCGCGGCCGAGGCCGCGGACGGCGGGCGACCCGCCATCCGGGTGATCCACGGCGAGATCGACGCTCTCTCGGCGCAGGCGCTGACCATCCTGGACCGCGCGGGCGGCTGGGTGCTGGTGCCCGCGACCGAACCCGCGGCCCGCCTGGACGCCGCCGTGCTGCGCATCGCCGCTGCGGCGGGCGTCCGATTGATCGCCGGAACATCCACCGCCGCAATGGTTTCGGAGATTCCGGCGCGGGCGGAGGAGGCCGGTGAGATCGCCCGCCTGGCCCTGGGTTTGGGCCGCCCCGCCGGCGTCTACCGCATGGCCGACCTGGCCCTGCAATACCAGTTCGCCCGGCCCGGCCCCGCCCGCACCTGGCTACTGAGCCTGCTCGAACCCCTCACCTGTCATCCACACCTCATGGAGGCGTTGCGCGCCTATCTCACCCACGACCACAATCGCGTGGCGGCGGCGGAATCCCTGGTGGTACACCGCAATACGCTGAACTACCGCCTGAACCGCATAGCCACCCTCACCGGCTACGACCCCGGCCGCTCCGAGCACGCCCCACTGTTCGCCGCGGCCCTGACCGCATTCGATCTGGCCTCGTCGGAAGCGTAGCCGCCCACGTCGGTGAGCTCGCTGGACAGGGCCCAGAGCCGGGCGGCGGCGTCCGGGTCGACCGCCCATGGTTTGACGCCGCCGATGAGCATATCGTCCGTGGTCGCCGGTTCGGCGATATCGCAGTCCTGACAGTAGGCCCCGCCTCGCTCCGCGAGAAGAGGGGAGGTCGCCGCCCAGACCGCCGTGGCCGCGCCCTGCGCGGGTGATTTGAATCCGTCGGCACGGCGACCGTCCGGGGTGATCCAGCCCTGTGCGATCTGCTCCGCGCGGGGGATATTGCGTTGCAGCGGGGTGAGAATGCTGCCGGGATGCACCGAGAAGGCGCGTGGACCGCCGTCCCCGCCGAGGGCGTCGAGATGGGTGGCGAACAGGGCGTTGGCGGTTTTGGATTGTCCGTAGGCCAGCCAGTGATCATAGTCGCGGTGGAAATGCGGATCGTCCCAGCGGATATCGGAGAGGAAGTGTCCGGAGGAGGCCACCGACACCACTCGCGCGCCGGTCCGGGCCAATGCCGGGCGCAGCCGATTGACCAGGGCGAAATGGCCGAGGTGGTTGATGGCGAAATGCGCTTCCCAGCCGGGGCCGATGAGCCGGTGCGGGTAGGCCATGACGCCCGCGTTATTGATGATGACGTCGAGGGTGCGGCCCGAATCCAGCAGTCGCTCGCTGAAGGTCCGAATGCTGTCCTGGTCGGCCAGGTCGAGTTCGCTTACCTCCGTTCGTATTACGCCGCTCAATGCCGCTCGCGCCGCCTCGGGCCGACGGGCGGGCACGATAACGTGCGCCCCGGCGCGGACCAGCGCGGTCGTCGCCTCCAGGCCCAATCCCGAATAGCCGCCGGTGATCAGGATGCGCTTACCGGTCAGGTCGATGCCCGCGAGTACGTCATCCGCCGTGCTGCGCGCGCCGAAGCCCGAACCGATCCTGTGCTGCTGGGTGATTGTCATGCGCTCGAACCTAAAATCTAGAGTTCGATCTAGGTCAAGTGAAGGGAGTCGGCGAGCAGATGAACGGTTTGTCCATCGGCGATGTGGTGAAGGCGACCGGCCTCGGTGTGCACGCCCTGCGCTATTTCGAACGTGAGGAGCTATTCCTGCGCCCCATCCCGCGGACCGCCGGGGGTCAGCGGGTCTACGATTCGGCCGATGTCGACTGGCTGCTGCTGTGTAATCGGTTGCGGGACTCCGGTATGCCCATCGCCGCCCTGCGGCGGTTCGCGGCCCTGGTGCGGTCGGGGCCGGGTAACGAACGCGATCGTCTCCGGCTGCTGGAGGCGCACGAACGCACCGTTCAGGACCGGATCGCCGAGTTGACGGCGAGCCTGGAGATCATCCGCGACAAGGTCCTCGCCTATCGCGGGCATGTGGAGAATGGGACCGCGGCGGGGCTCTGGGCTCCCCTGTCCTAGCGGGCGACCAACCGGGCGACGAAGCCGCTGACGATCAGCCAGAAGACCGCTGCCAGACCATAATTGAGGATGATGTCGATGGTGCCGTTGCCGGTGTGGAACAGTCCCGGGAAGAACAGCGCCAGCGGCTCGGCGAGACCCTTGATGAAGGTGAAGAACCGATTCGACTGATCGGCCCGCAACACCAGCAGCAAGAGATACAGGCCCTCGATGAGGGCGAACAGTGCACCGACACCGCTGATGATGCGAGCGGCGGTGGCCTCATTGCGGGCAACGTACGGCATTGATTCAGGATGCCCGATGTGTGCGGATCGGAAACTGGATTGCGGCGCGTCGACCTCGACGCGCGGGACCGTGAAACCGAACGCCTGGTCCGTGAAACGGCGTGTCCGGCATGGCATGATGACCCGGTGATCACGACGGCCACCGGAAGCGTTCTGGCGTGAAGGCCAAGTACCTCATCGGGGGCGCCGTCGGCCTGATACTGAGCCTGGTGACCCTGGTGCTCGTGGTCATCCTGCCCGCCACCGAGGAGACCTGCGGTGCGGGCACACCCGTCATTCCCGCCACCACCCCCGCGCTCACCGAACCCAACTGCCCCGCCACCGGAGCCGCCGCCGAGGTCGGGTTGCGGGAGGGGGCGCTGCGCGCATTGCGCTGTGTGGTCGCGCGATTCGGCATGATGGATATGCGCGGGGTCATCCCCGACGACGCCTATCCCGATCATCGTGAGGGGCGCGCGGTCGAATTCATCGTCGGCAATGATCAGGCCAAGGGCGATGCCATTGTCGCGTTCCTGCGGGACAGCGCCGCCAACTTCCATGTCGACTATGTGATCTGGAAGCAGCGCAGCTGGACCCCCGACGCCTCCCGCGGAATCCAGTGGACGCCACTGGAGGACCGCGGCGATGCCGCCAGCAATCACATGGATCGCGTACAGGTGACCATCAAACCGGTCACCGCCACCTCGACCGTCACCGCGCCCGCCGAGGTATCGCTGGCCGCCATGCCCGGACCGGTCAATGAGGCGGGCCGCCTGACCGGGGCCGGTCGCCGCCAATACCCCTTGGCCGCAAATACTTTCACCATCTCCGATGTGTTCGGCGCGCGCGGGGGCACGCACCTGGGCGTCGATATGGCGGCCCCGGCGGGCACCCCGATCTACGCCGCCTCGGATGGGCTGGTGGTCGCCTCGGGCGCGGCCTCGGGCTTCGGCGACTGGGTCGTCATCGACTCCCTGGACGAGAGCGGTCACCGCTACTCCACCGTGTACGGGCATATGTACGAATCCGGCATCTTCGTACACACCGGTGACATCGTCACCATGGGCCAGCACATCGCCGATGTCGGTTCCAATGGTGAATCCTCCGGTCCCCATTTGCATTTCGAGCTCGTCCCCGGCGGTCGCCTCACCGGCGGCCATCAGGTCGACCCGATGGCCTGGCTCGCGGGCTCCGCGCTGCCCACCGCCACCGTCCCCAACTGCGAGAACGGATTCGGTTCCGCCGGAGGCAATCTCGCGCCCGGTAAGGTCCCGGCCGAACTCGAGGTCTGGTACCGCCGCGCCGGTTCGCTCTGCCCGCAGATCAGCGCCTCCCTGCTGGCCGCCCAGGGCGAGGCCGAATCCGGTTTCCGCCGCGGCCTCACCTCACCCGCCGGCGCCGAGGGCCTGGCCCAATTTCTACCCAGCACCGCGGCCTCGCTGGCCCCCGACGGACAGCCGTACGTCATCGACGCCGACGGCAACGGCACCGCCAGCCTCTGGGACGACGGTGACGCCATCATCGGCCAGGGCCGCTATATGTGCGCCATCGCCCAGGCCGTGCAGGGCTGGATCGATCAGGGCAAGGTCACCGGCGATGTCACCGCGCTGAGCCTGGCCGCCTACAACGCCGGTGAGGGCGCGGTGCTGGCCTCGGGCGGTATGCCCAACCAGGTCCCCGGCCACTTCAGCGAAACCCGCCCCTACGTCGCGAGAATCCTTGCGGCGGAGGCGAATTTCCGCAGTATGGGCAGTGGCGGCCGCTTCACCCCCGACGCCGCCGCGTCCCTCGGCCCGCAGATCGTGGCGGCGGGCCGGGACTGGCTCGGCACCAAATACGTCTTCGGCGGCGGTGGCGCGCAGGGCCCCACCGGCGGCGGCTTCGACGAACCCGGCCTCACCGCCGCCGCGGTCTTCTCCGCCAGCGGCGGCGCCATCACCCTGCCCGGCACCGCCGAACAGCAGTGGGAGATCGGCGCCGAAGTGCCGCTGATCAACGCCAAAGCCGGTGATCTGGTCTTCGGCGACTTCGGCGCCCGCGGCCCCGCCACCGTGGGCATCTACCTCGGCAACGGACGCATGCTGCACGCCGAACCCGGCGGCACCGTCGCCCAGGTCCCGCTCCTGAACGGTATGAAGGCCCGTCGCATCGGCCAGTGAGGGCGCTCGCGAAATAGGTCCTTGCACAGCCGCGTCGACATTGATTACGGTGTTGAAGGTTCCCAACCCCGAACGATCGGAGACATTGCGTTGATTTCCTGAGGTGACCCTCGAGTGGCCCGCACTACCGCGCGCCGCATTCCTGGCTATCACCCGTGGGAGTCCGCATGGCGTATCCGACTATTTCCTTTTCCGATCTCACTTTCGCCTGGCCCGACGGCACCCCCGTCTTCGACGGCTTCGATGCCCAGCTCGGCGGCGGCCATATCGGCCTCGTGGGCAGCAATGGCGCCGGTAAGTCCACGCTTTTCCGCCTCATCACCGGGGAACTGCGGCCGCTGCGCGGGTCCGTGACGGTGCCCGGCTCGCTCGGATATCTGCGCCAGGATCTGGGCCTGCTGACCGGGCAGCGGGTCGATGAGGTGCTCGGGATCGCCGAGATCCGAAAAGCCTTGCACCGCATCGAGACCGGCGTCGGGCTCGACGGCGACTTCGATATCGTGGGCGCGGCCTGGGATATCGAGGAACGGGCGGTGGCACTGCTCGGGCGACTCGGATTGCACTATGTCGCAGGCGATATCGCGCAACTCGATCGAGAGCTCGACACCCTCTCCGGTGGTGAGACCGTCCTGCTCGGACTCGTCGCCGAACTGCTGCGCGAACCCGAGGTGCTCCTGCTGGACGAGCCGACCAACAATCTCGATCAGGTGGCCCGGGAGCGCCTGTACGAGGTGGTGGGGCAGTTCGCCGGGACCGTGCTCACCGTCAGTCATGATCGTGAACTGCTGGAACGGGTCGACAGCATCGCCGAGCTCCGGCAGGGCGAAATCCGGGTGTTCGGAGGTAATTTCAGTGCGTACGAACGCATCGTAGAAGCCGAGCAGGAGGCCGCGCGGGCCGCGATCCGCGATGCGCGCGGTGATGTCCGCAAACAGGCGCGCGAGTTGGTCGAGACCAGGATCAAACTCGATCGGCGGCAGCGCTACGGGCAGAAGATGTGGGATCAGAAGCGCGAGCCCAAGATCGTCATGGGCAATCGCAAACGCGAAGCCCAGGTCTCGGCCGGCAAGCTGCGCAATCAGCACATCGGCAAGCTCGAGGACGCCAAGGATCAGCTCACCGCGGCGCAGGAGCGCTTGCGCGACGACCGGGAGATTCGGGTCGATCTGCCCGATACCCGGCTGTATCCGGGCCAGGACGTCATCGAATTGGAGAAGGTGAGGCTGGCGTGCGGGCCGACGGTGACGCTGAAGATCAGCGGACCCGAGCGGATCGCGCTCACCGGCCGCAATGGCGTAGGCAAAACGACTCTGCTGCACCGTATTCGGCAGGAATCGCCGAAGGTGCCGTGGCGCATGCTGCCCCAGCGCCTGGATGTCTTCGGCGAGGAGCTCTCGGTCTTCGAGAATGTGGCCGCCACCGCACCGCACGCCTCGCCGGAGCGGATCCGGGCGCAATTGGCCCGATTCCTGTTCCGTGGCGCGGATGCCGATGTCTCGGCGGGCGCGCTCTCGGGCGGGGAACGTCTGCGTGCGGCCCTGGCCATGATCCTGCTGGCCGAACCCGCGCCACGCCTGCTCCTGCTGGATGAGCCGACCAACAATCTGGACCTGCCGAGTCTGCGCCATCTGACCGAGGCGCTCGCCGGTTTCCAGGGCGCACTCGTCGTGGTCAGCCACGATCCGCGCTTCCTGGCCGAGATCGGGGTGACGCGCAGCCTGGAGCTGTCGGCCGACGGTCTGGCAGATGTCCCGGTCGATTAGGGGATGCGGTTTCGGGACCGGAGCAATCCGGACGCAATGCCGCCGCGAAGTGTCAGCGGGAGAGAGTAAGGTTCAACGCTCCGGACAGGTCCGGTCAGGCGGCGTTCGGCGTTCCGGTCTCGAAACGTTTCCAGGACTAAAGTGGGTGGTCTACGTGGTTGGACGGTCCGGTACGGTGTTCCGATCGAGGCCGGGAGAGGTGGTGGCATGACACAGAATTTGGAGCAGGCGAACGCCGGGCAATCGGAGAATGGCGAGTCCGCCACCTCCGTGCCCGGCGCTCCCATACGTCCCGCATCCGCCGCCGTCCCCACCTCCGCCTCCCGCCGCGTCCGCGCCCGCCTCGCCCGCCGGATGACCGGCCAGCGCGGTATCGCCGCGGTGAAACCCGTGCTCGAGCCCCTGGCGACCGTGCACCGCGAGCTGTACCCGAAGGCGAATCTCGCTCTGCTGCAACGGGCTTTCGACGTCGCGGACGAGAAGCATCAGCATCAGTTCCGTAAGTCCGGCGATCCGTACATCACCCATCCGCTGGCCGTGGCGAACATTCTGGCCGAGCTCGGTATGGACACCACCACGCTGGTGGCGGCGCTGCTGCACGACACCGTCGAGGACACCGGTTACTCGCTCCAGGAGCTGACCGACGAGTTCGGCACCGAGGTCGCGCACCTGGTCGACGGTGTGACCAAGCTGGACAAGGTCAATCTGGGTGCGGCCGCCGAGGCCGAGACCATCCGCAAGATGATCATCGCCATGGCGCGGGACCCGCGGGTGCTGGTCATCAAGGTCGCGGACCGGCTGCACAATATGCGCACCATGCGCTTCCTGCCGCCGGAGAAGCAGGCCAAGAAGGCGCGCGAAACCCTCGAGGTGATCGCCCCGCTGGCGCATCGCCTGGGTATGGCCACGGTCAAATGGGAGTTGGAGGATCTCGCCTTCGCGATCCTGCACCCCAAGAAATACGACGAGATCGTGCGCCTGGTCGCCGACCGCGCACCCTCACGTGACACGTACCTGGCCAGGGTGCGGGACGAGATCGTCAATACCCTCGCCGCCAGCCGCATCAACGCGATCGTCGAGGGCCGTCCCAAGCACTACTGGTCCATCTATCAGAAGATGATCGTCAAGGGCAAAGACTTCGACGACATCCATGATCTGGTCGGTATCCGCATCCTCTGCGATGAGGTGCGCGACTGCTATGCCGCTGTGGGCGTGGTGCATTCGCTGTGGCAGCCCATGGCCGGGCGTTTCAAGGACTACATCGCCCAGCCGCGGTACGGGGTCTACCAGTCGCTGCACACCACCGTGGTCGGTCCGGACGGCAAACCCCTGGAGGTGCAGATCCGCACCCAGGACATGCACCGCACCGCCGAGTTCGGCATTGCCGCGCACTGGCGGTACAAGGAGACCAAGGGTAAGCACTCCAATGACTCCACCGAGGTCGACGATATGGCGTGGATGCGCCAGCTCCTCGACTGGCAGCGGGAGGCGGCGGACCCGGCCGAATTCCTGGAGTCGCTGCGCTTCGATCTGAAGTCGCCGGAGATATTCGTCTTCACCCCCAAGGGTGAGGTCATTACGCTGCCGCAGAAGTCCACCCCGGTGGACTTCGCCTATGCCGTGCACACCGAGGTCGGGCACCGCTGCATCGGCGCACGGGTCAATGGGCGCTTGGTCGCGCTGGAACGACAGCTGGAGAACGGTGAGGTCGTCGAGATCTTCACCTCCAAGGCACAGAACGCCGGACCCTCGCGGGACTGGGCGAATTTCGTGGTGTCTCCGCGCGCCAAGGCCAAGATCCGGCAGTGGTTCGCCAAGGAACGCCGCGAAGAGGCCTTGGAGGCCGGTAAGGATCAGATCTCCAAGGAGGTCCGCCGGTCCGGTCTGCCGTTGCAGCGGCTGATGAGCGCCGATGCCATGACCAGCCTGGCCGCCGAACTGCACTACGCGGATATCTCCGCGCTGTACACCGCGGTCGGGGAGAACCAGGTCTCGGCGCATCACGTCGTGCAGCGTCTGATGGCGCAGCTGGGCGGGGTCAGCGATGTCGAGAACGAGCTGGCTGAAAGGTCAACGCCCTCAACGGTTCCCTCGCGGCAGCGGCTCACCGGTGATGCGGGCGTGGAGATTCCGGGCGCGCCGGGCACGGTGTCCAAGCTCGCCAAGTGCTGCACCCCGGTGCCCGGCGACGAGATCATGGGATTCGTGACTCGCGGCGGCGCGGTCAGCGTGCACCGCACCGACTGCACCAACGCGGATTCCCTTCACGCGCAACCGGAACGGATCATCGAGGTCAAATGGGCCCCATCCCCGTCCTCGGTCTTCCTGGTCGCCATCCAGATCGAGGCCCTGGACCGCACCCGCCTGCTCTCGGATGTCACCAAGGTGCTGGCGGACGAGAAGGTCAACATCCTCTCGGCGGCGGTCACCACTTCCGGTGACCGCGTGGCGATTTCGAAGTTCACCTTCGAGATGGGCGACCCCAAACACCTGGGCCACCTGTTGAACGTGGTCCGCAATGTGGAAGGCGTCTATGACGTCTACCGCGTGACCTCGGCGGCCTAGCCGTACATCGAAATCCGTGAGCGGCGCTTCCCTTCGGGGCAGCGCCGCTTCACGTTCCGTGCCCTCGCTCTGTCATCGGCCGCTTCGAAGAATCACAATGTCGTCTGGTTCTCCGCCTTCGCCGATGAGTCTTTCGGTCTCTCCGACGACCTGTCGATAGCCCCCGGCGGCCGCATCCGCAAACGTGACAGCGCCAACCCTCCGAAGAAAGCCGTGCCCTGCGCCGCCGAAGCGCAATGACAGATTCTCGACCGCCTCGAAATTCCCGCACGCCAAGCCGCCGCCGATGCCGCGAAAACCGACTTCGGCCTGCGCTGCGACCGCCGCGGCGGCCTCTCCTTCACCTATCCGGCCCCGGACGAACTGGAACTGTGGTGCCTGCATCGCAGATAGCCTCGGTAAGTTTGATCTTGTGCCCCTTGTCGAGGTGACCTATGCGCCCCATGTTCCCGAGTCCGCGCTCCGCGAGTTGGCTCGCGTGCTCCCGCACCTGGTTTCGGTAGCGGTGCAATGCCCGGAAGAGCCGTACGACGGAGACTTACAACCCGGCGATGTCGAACTGCGATTCCGCGAACGCGGACCATTCGACAGCATCGGATTGCCCGTCGTCATCGAGGTGCGCTCCAAATGGTTCGAGAGCCGCGCCCACAACCGACAGGACCGGGTCGACCGACTGCACAGCACGGTCGAGGCCGCCACCGGCCTGACCGACTTCGGCATCTACCTGTCTCTCCCCGTCGCCGCCTGGGCACAGTCGGAGTGAGTCCCGACCGGTTCGCCGCACGTCGAACCCGGCCCGGTACGCTGACCTCTCCCAGCGTCACTACCAGGAGAGTTCATGACCGCGTTCGAGAATGTCAGCGTCACCAAGAAGGCGAACGTCTACTTCGACGGCAAATGCGTCAGCCACAATATCGAGTTGGCCGACGGCACCAGCAAGTCGGTCGGCGTGATTCTCCCGGCGACGCTGACCTTCAACACCGGCGCGCCGGAGATCATGGAACTCCTCGAGGGCGAGGCCAAGGTGACCCTCGCCGGTTCGGACGAGACCGTGGTCTACAAGGGCGGCGAATCCTTCTCGGTGCCCGGCGACAGCAGCTTCCAGATCGAAGTCCTCGAGCCCGTCCACTACGTCTGCCACTTCGGCTGAGCCCACACACTCGTTGTGCGTTCGGCGCGAGTATCGACGTGCATGTAATGGCGCGGGCAAACGTCGAGAAGCTGCCTGCGTGGTTACATGCACATCGGATCAGAGGTAGCGGGCGTACCAGTCGGTGACGCGACGCCAGGCTTCGGCGGCGGCGGTGGCGTTGTAGCGGGGGCCGGTGTCGTTGAAGAAAGCGTGGTCGGCGCCCTCGGCTACGAAGGATTCGTGGGGTGCACCCACCTTGTCGAGGGCGGCTTCGGCGGCGGGGCGGGAAGCGTCGACGCGAGAGTCGAGGGCGCCATAGATTCCGAGAACCGCTGCCTCGGTGGTGATTTCGCCATTGTCGGGGAACGGGCCGTAGAACGGGGTGGCCGCCGCCAGTTCGGGGGTGCCGGAGGTGAGTAGGAGCCAGGTGAGGCCGCCGCCGAAGCAGAAACCGGTGGCGGCGAGCTTCTTTCCGGGGGTGCGGCGCTGGAGTTCGGCCACGCCGGACCGCAGATCGGCGACGAAGCGTTCCTGGGGGAGTCTGGCGAGGGCGGCCGTGGCGGCGGCCGGATCGGTGAAGGTGGCGGTGCCGCCCTCCTCCGAGAGCAGGTCCACCGCGAGCGCGTGATAGCCGATACCCGCGAAACGCCCTGCGATGGAACGGATGTGGTCGGTCAGACCCTTGTTCTCGTGAATGACCAGCACACCGCCGCGCGGCTGCGCGGCCTCCGCCCAGGCCGCCTGCAACGTGCGCCCCTGCGGACCGGGGAAGGTGATGGCGGTGGTGGGCAATGCGGTCGCGGACCCGGGCGGCGGTCCGGCCGGTGCGCCGCTCACGGACGAGGTACCCGAAGCGCCGGATGACGTTGGGGGAGTACCGGATTGCTCGGCCTTGCCGGCGCAGGCGGCCAGCAGCGCCACGGCCGCCGGTGTGCCCAGCCCGAGCATGCCCAATCGGCGCATGGCTTCCCGGCGACTGAGCAGCCCCTCGACGTGGTCGGTGGCGATCTCCTCCGCGATATAGCGCTGCAGCGGCGTCATGCGCCCCAGCCTAAGCCCGCCACCCCGGCCGGCGGGGAACAGACGAGCCGTTCCTTCGTTATGACTTCACGTCGCTGTCAAACAAGATCTGGAGGTCGCCATGCGCGGTGTGCGTTTCGAGGAGTTCGGTGGACCGGAGGTACTGCGGGTGGTCGAACTGGACGCCCCCGAGCCGGCCGCGGGCGAGGTGACCATCGATATCGCCTACGTGGGGGTGAACTTCGCGGACTTGCAGGCGCGGTCCACCGGCTATCGGGTGCCCGGACTTCCGTTCGTGCCGGGCTTGGAACTCTCCGGGCGGATTCGCGCCCTCGGCTCGGGTGTCGAGGGTTTCACCATCGGGCAGCCGGTGGCCGCGATCACCGAGGGCGGCGCGTACGCGGAGGTGGTCAGGGCCAAGGCCGCGACCGTCTTCCCGATTCCCGACGGCATCGATTTGCGCACGGCCGCAACACTTCCCACCGTGCTTCCGACCGCCTACGCACTGGTGAACACCGTCGGCCGAGTGCGGCCCGGTGAGATCGTGCTGGTGCAGGCCGCCGCGGGCGGTGTCGGTACGGTGGCGGGCCAGGTGGCCAAACTCGCGGGTGCGAGCGCGGTGTACGGCGTGGTCTCCAGCACCGAGAAGGCCGAGTACGCCCGCAAACGCGGCTATGACGATGCGTTCCTGTCCGACACATTCGACACCGATGTGCTGGCCGCCACGGGCGGCCGGGGCGTGGATCTGGTATTGGATCCGGTCGGCGGGGACACCCTGCGCCGCAGCCTCGACACCCTCGCCCTGTTCGGTCGACTGGTCTCGTTCGGCAATGCCGGCGGCGAACCCGCCTGGCAGGTCGGTCAACCCGAGCTCTACCCGCGCGGTCGCTCCATCTCCGGCTTCTCCATCCTCAGTCTCACCGCGACCGAACCGCAGGTGTTGCGCGAAATCGCCGCGCACGCCTTCGAATTGGTCACCAGCGGCAAGGTGGAACTGCCCATTACCGCGGAATTCCCGCTCGCCGAGGCCGGTGACGCGCATCGCCTGATGGGCGGTCGCACCTCCACGGGCAAGCTCATTCTCGCGGTCTGACGAACTGCTCGCTCTCCCTCTCGGGGCCGAAATCGATCGAGAGCCAACCTCTCTCGATCGGTTCGGTGCCGGGTGACTAGCGCGGCGTCATGCGGATCGCGCCATCCAGTCGGATGACCTCACCGTTCAGCATCGGGTTCTCCACAATGTGGCGCACCAGCGCCGCGTACTCGGACGGATCGCCGAGCCGGGCCGGATGCGGCACCTGCGCGCCGAGGGCCGCGATGGACGATTCGGGCACCTTGGCGAAAATGGGCGTGTGGAACAGGCCCGGCGCGATGGTCATGACGCGGATCTTGTAGGACGCCAGGTCACGAGCGACCGGCAGCGTCAGGCCCACGATGCCGCCCTTGGAGGCGGAGTAGGCGGCCTGCCCGATCTGACCGTCGTACGCCGCGACCGAAGCGGTGTTGACGATGACACCGCGCTCGCCGTCGGCCTCCTCTGTGGTCGAAATGCGTTCCGCCGCCAGGCGGATCACATTGAACGTACCGATCAGGTTGACGTTGATGATCTTCTTGAACGCGTCGAGCGGGAACGCGCCCTGCTTGCCGACCGTCTTGATGGCATTGCCGAGTCCGGCGCAGTTGACCGCGATGCGCAGCGTGCCCAGGGCCTGCGCCGCGTCCAGTGCCGCGGTCACATCCTCTTCGCTGGTTACGTCGCCGGGCGAGAACACCACACGCTCACCGAGTTCCTCGGCGATGGTCTTGCCGTCGGACGAGGGCAGGTCGAGGATAACGACCTTCGCGCCGGCCGAGTGCAGTTCCCGCACGGTGGCCAGGCCGAGTCCGGACGCGCCACCGGTGACAACCGCGGCGATGTCTGCTGTCTTCACAAAACCTCCAAATATCAGGTCTTGTGAATGTAGATTCTGCTGTGGCGGTGCGGAAAAGCGGGTCCCCGGCGTGGCGTTCACCTGTTGCGGACGGGGCTGCTATCGCGCACGCGCGTGGAATATGAGGGGTGCACTCCGGCGCGTCGAGTCGTTGGAATCCTGCACATGCGAAATAATTTCCGATCGGGACCGTCTGGACTGCGGCGCACCCGGCGGCGCGGTGACGGCGGGCCGCCGTACGACCAACGATCGCCCGTCACGACCAACCGCCGAGAGGGTCCGACGATGCAGCATGACGCGCCTGGCTCCGCGAAGACGCGAGCAATGTTGAAGTCGTACAAAAAAGTCTCGCGCTGGTACCCGGCATTGGAACCGGTCGGTCTGGACGGCAGCGCGCCCGCGCCCGCGGATCCGAACGGCGAGACCGGTTTCGGCGCCGCGGACGGTCCGGCCCGCTATCCGCACTACATCCACGATGACGAGCCCGAGCTCACCATTCCGCCGGTGCCCGAGTCGGTGCTGCGGCGCACGCACTTCTCCGGGGCGTGGTCCGATTGGATGACCGATCGCGAGTCCGCCTCGTACACACCGCAACTCCGCTATCGCGGCACCACGGTGCTGGAATTCCCCTGGGAGGGTGCGGAAGACGATGAGCGCGGTCCCGTCGACCGGGATCGCCCGGATGTCGCCTCGGCGCTGCTGGACGCGGTGGCCGAACCCGATCCGGTGAAGTCCGTCTCACCCCGGCAGTTTCGGCGCCGGCGACTTTTCGCACTGCTGTTCCTGATTGTTGCCATCCTGTTGCTAGTAGCTGCCGGAGGAGTTGCTCTTTATGTGCTCAACTCACACGACGGCACTTCGCAATCCATCGGCACACTCGGAGGGGACCCGCGTTCCGGTCCGAGCGACCGCCCGGCGGCGTACAACGAAATGACGGCCACCGTGGCGATCGGCGACCATATCCCCACCGCAGGCATTCCGGCTGGATAAGAGGGAGAGCTGAGAAAGATGGATCAGGACTGGAGCCGCTGGCTCGACGAGGTGCCCGAAGAGGGTGAATCGCCGAGTCCCGCCGCGCGTTCCAAGGCTCCGGTAGCGCGGCTGCGCAAGCGCCGCGGGGACTCCGGTGCACCGGGTCCCGTACAACGGCCGATCCTGGTGGTCGGCGGCTGCGGCGGTGCGGGCACCACCACGACCGCCCTCGGCATCGCGGGTGAGATCGGCGCGGCCGGTGCGCAAACCGTAGCGGTCGACGCCACTTTCGCGGGCAGCGATCTCGCATTGCGCGGCGCCGATGAGCATTTGAGCCCGATCAGCCTGCAATCGTGGCTCTACGGCCGCGGTGAGGACGAGGCCGCGCCGCTCAAGGAATGCCTCTCGCGCGCCACCTCCGGCATCGGACTGCTGTGGCGTGATCCGGAGCCGCTGCGCCGCCGCGCGACGTATCTGACGGTCGCGCGCGCGATCGCCGACGCCGGGTACACGCCCGTCTACGATGGCGGCAATCCGATCGCCGGCCGGCATCTGCGGCCACTGCTGGAGGATGGCGATATCGCTCTCGTACTTGCCATTCCGGCGCGCGCGGATGCCGCCAACCGGTTGCGGGTGACCCTCGAGTGGCTCGACGATCAGTTCGGCGGTCCGGGCGAGGGTCAAGGGGAGGGAATTGTCGGTGACACCACAATCGTGGTCTCACATCAGTTGCCCGGCAGCGACTCTCGGGTCGCTGACCATTTGCGGGAACATCTCGACGGCTGGGTCGGCGATATCCTCGAACTGCCCTACGACCCGCACCTGGCACGCGGAGAACTGGTGCGGCACAGCGATCTCGCCCCCGGGACACGCCGCGCGTATCGCCGCCTGCTTGCGGGGGTGGCATCATGACCGCAGCCATGAAGGAACGTCGATCCTCCTCCGAAACCGCTATGGCGGCTGGTGTGGTGCCGCCACCGGAGGCCCGCCGCGCACCCATTTGGGACCGTCCCGTACCCGGCGGAGGCCGCGCACCCCTGGTGTGGCTGCTCGGGGTGCACGGCGGCGCGGGTGCCAGCACCCTGGCCCATGTGCTCGCCCCGGCGGCGGATTCGTATCGCCGCTGGCCCGGGGTGTTCGACCGGGAATCCCCGTTCGTCGTCCTGGTCGCCCGCGAGACCATCTCCGGCCTGACTCGCGCGCACGATCTGCTGCGCCAGCACCACGCGGGCCTGGCGGGTCCGTGTGAGGTGCTGGGCCTGGTGACCGTCGCCGCGCGCCCCGGCCGCATCCCGGCCGAGATCCGCCGCTATCGCGATGTGGTGGGTTCGCTGGCCGGTCAGGTCTGGCAGATGCCCTGGCACGAGGAATGGACCCTGGTCGAGCCCGATCAGCTCCCGGTCTGGTCGCCCGGTGATCAGACCCCCGTCCAGCGCAAACGCAAAGCCGATGCGCTGCAGGAGGTTACGACCGACGTCCGGGAGATCGGCGCGGCCATCGTGGCCGCCGCCCAGGACGCGCTGGACGCACCCCGCCCGGATGTTCCGGAAACCGGGGAGTGATCATTGTGACCATTGGAATACGTTGTGCCCGAACACGTTCCCGGGTTCCGGGAGCGCGGGGAAGATCGACCGCCGAAGGAGCTGCCGGAATCGGGTGCCCCCACGCGCCCGGAAGCGGCGAGATTGTCACTAGCAGTTCGTTTTTGGAGAAGGACAGACAATGAGCATGATCCTCGCTGTGCATGACGCATACGAGCAGATCCTCGCCCAGGTCGGCAATCCGACCCCCGAGGCTCCGCCCGCGTCCGACAAATTGCTGAAGCTGGTTCGATACTTCACCTGGTTCGTGCTCTTGTCGGGCATTCTGGGAATCACCTACGCGGGCGGCCGGTTCGCCTGGGAGAAGTGGACGGGAGGCGGTTTGGAGTCGCCGAAGATGGTGGCGGGAGCCATGATTGGTGGAATCATCGCCACCAGCGCCGGGACCATCATGAATGCCGTGATCACCTGATGACCGCCACAGTGGCCGTACTGGCCTACAAACAGATGCCGGCCGACGTACTGCGGCCGATGATGCAGCTGATCGACTGGCTGCTGTGGTGCGTACTGCTGTTCTGCCTGGCCTGGATGATCCTCTCGGCGGGGCGGCTGTGGTACGCGTTCCGCGATGATCTGGCCGCCAATGACGCGACGCACGGGGTGGTGGTGAGCCTGCTCGGCGCGATCATGGCCAGTTCGGCCAGCGGTATCGCGCTCGCACTGCTCCCGACGTAGACGTAAGAGTTCAGGCATCGTAATTGTCCAGTGACACAAAGACTTCGGAGGCATTGGCATGAGCGAGAAGGAGTCGCCCGAGCGCGACCGCGTCTCGTTCGGTGTCATCGCCTCGGCGGCCGTGGTGACCTTGATCATCATCGTGGGTGTCGTGGTGTATCTCGGCCGCGGCGACGCGCCGACCGCCGCCAAGCCGGACGGCACCGCCCCGGCCACCTCGCAGTCGGGCGCGACCGGTTTCGCCGCGCCCGAGGTGGATCTGTTCGGCCGTCGCGTCGATATTCCCAATAACGCTGCCGGGCAACCGCTTCCACAGGATCCGGGGAAGCAGCGCAAACCCTCCGATCAGGATTGGCTGACCGCCGCCCCGGCGGGCACCGTCGATCCGCACGGCTGGCAGCGGGTATTCGGGGCGTCGGTGCCCTTCTCCACCTCCGACGGTCCCGCACGCCTGGAAGACGGTCTGGCCGTGGGCTATTCGCATACCCCGCAGGGCGCGGTGCTGGCGGCGGCGCAGATCACCTACCGCCTCAACGCCCGCCCGGCCGATCGCGAACTCTATGTGCGGCAGGTGCGGGTCTCCGCGCAACAGGTGGCCGCCTACGACCGGGCGCTCGCCGATCAGCGGCTCCCGAAACAGCAGCCGGAGAGGGTGACCCGCTATCTGGTCGCCTCCGACGGTTTCCAGGTCGAGAACTACGCCGACGATATGGCCATTGTGCGGCTCGCCGTGCGCGGTCCGGTCGTCAACAGCCGCCAGCTCTGGTCGGCGGTCCGGCTGATCATGGTCTGGGACGCCGGTGACTGGCGGCTCAAACCGTCGACCTCCAAGACCTCGCAGACCGACACCGTGGATTCCCTTGCGGGGTGGACACGATGGTGACCGAACGAATGGTGCGGAAGTGGCCCAGCGACCCATTGAGGGGTGGAACCACATGGTGAGGCGTATCTTTACGATCCTCGCGGTCGTGTTCACCGTCATGATCGCTACGCCGACAGTGGCGTACGGACAGGACTACGGATTCGATCCGGCCTGCAACCAATTACACGATTCCCTGGACGGTCTCGGCGTACCGGGTCTGAGCCTGGGAGACGCCGCCTCGGCCGCGTGCAAGGCGGGCAATGTCGCGACCCATCCGGGTGACGCCGCCACCGCGGTCCGCGACAAGGCGTGGGACTCCACCTTCGGCAAGGTGGTCGACTCGCTCATGAACGGTCTGGGCGAGGCGCTGATCCTGGCGTTGACGTTCTGGATGAAACTGCCCAATGAACGGGTCAGCGATTCCGGAACGCTCTTCACCAAGATCAACGACTACACGTATCAGGTGCAGATACTTCTGTTGATGGTGTCGGTAATCCTTTCCGGCGCAAAGCTTGCCGAGGCCAGACGCGGAGCCGCGGTCAGTGAGGCGGCTGAATCCTTCCGGATGTACGCCCGGGTGGTCTTCAGCTCCTGGATGCTGGGCGCGGTGATCGTCGCGGCCACCCAGGCCTCGGACAAGTTCTCCGAGTGGGTGATCAACGACGCCACCAACGGCCAGGCCAAGGATCTCGCCGAGCTGATGGTGAAAACCTCCAAGCTGCAAGCCTTCTCACCCGGTCTGGTGCTGATCATCGCGATCGTGGGCCTGCTCGGCGCGCTCGCGCAGATCGTGCTCGCCATCGTGCGCCAGGGCCTGCTGATCGTCGCGGCGGGAGTGCTGCCGCTCGCCGCGGCGGCGTCGGGCACCAATACCGGCCGGCAGTCCTATCCGAAGCTGATCAGCTGGATCATCGCCTTCATGCTCTACAAACCGGTGGCCGCGATCGTCTACATGATCGCCTTCGTCACCGCGGGCAATACCGATGATCTGACCTCCACCGCCGGGCTGCCCGATGCCGATCAGGCCCAGCGCATGCTGGTCGCGATCGTGCTGCTGTGCAGCGCGGCCTTCGTACTGCCCGCGCTCATGCGCCTGGCAACCCCGGCCGTGGCGATTGTCGGCAGCGGTGGTTCGGGTCTGACCGCCACCACCGGCACCCTGGTCGGTGTCGCCGCGGTCGGCGCGGTCGGTTCGCGCGCGGTCGCGGTGAAGGCGACGGCCGCACCCGGAGCCGCCGGTTATGTCGGACCC
>NZ_BDAW01000009.1 GCF_001625085.1 Nocardia acidivorans NBRC 108247 | reverse complement strand
CGGCGACCGCGTCCGGCGGGGCGACCACCGCGCCGACGGCGATGGCGGCCGCGAACGGCACCGGCAGCAGCCAGTACACCACCCCGCCCACCGCGAACGCGGTGAACAGCACCAGCCCCACCGACAGCATGGTGATCGAGACCTTCTTGGGCCGGAAGTCGATCAACGAGGTGCGAATCGCGGTCGTATAGAGCAGAGGCGGCAGCAAACCCAGCAGCACCAGTTCGGGTTCGATATCGAACTCCGGCACGAACGGCAGATACGAGGCCGCCACCCCGGCGATGGTGAGAACGAAGGGCTCACCCACATCCATTCGGCGGGCCAGCGCCGCCAACGCGACCGCTACCGCCACCAGCACGACGAGACCGAACGCCAACTCCACGAGGCTCATCGTGCCAGGACGAGTGTCCGAATCCCGCATCGGCGGGGTGTGTCCGTGCTGGCCGGTCCCGCCCCGCGCCCGCCCGGCAAGGCCGCGGCGCGCACCGCACGCGGGGTGAACGGCTCAGCCGGGCGCGCGCGGGGCGGACTCCATCGCCTTGCCGCTGTCCCGCCAGGCCGCGATTCCGCCTGCGAGACTGAACGCCTCGTATCCGGCACGCCGTGCCATGGCCGCGAAGCGCAGGGACAGTTCGCCGACCGGGCAGACGAAAACGACTGGGCGCGAACGGGAGAACGGCACACCGTGCGCGAGCATATCGTCGAGCTGATCGTCGCGAATATTGAGCGCGCCGGGCACATGCGCGATGCGGTAGGCCATGGCGCCGCGGGTATCGACGATGGTCGGGCGTGATTCGCGATCCAGGATCTCCAGCGCGTCGGGGGACAGCGTCGGAGTGCGCGCGAGCTCGCTCGCATCCGGCGCGGCCGGATGCCGGGCGCGGCCGAACAATTCGGGGCGGCGCTTGCGCAGATAGGACAGATACGGCTCGATGCGATCGCAGACGATGAACACCGCGGTCCGCGGCTGTCCGGGTGAATGGCGCACCGTGCGCAGATGTTCCAGGGCCGCCGCGTAGGTCGCGCCGCTGGTGGGTCCGGCCAGCACGCCGTAGCGGGTCGACAATTCCACCGTGGCATCCACTGCCACGGTGGCCTCGACCGCCATGATGCGGTCGTAGAAGTCCGGCTGGAACAACCCCACATCCCACATCTCGGTCTCCGAGCGAATGCCCGGAATGAAATCGCCGCGCTCGGAGACCACCGCGATCGCCTGCAACTCCGGATTGTGTTTGCGCAGAAACGTTGCCGCGCCCCGCGTGGAGCCGGTGGTGCCGAGCCCGCCGATCAGATAGTCCACGCGGGTGATGCCGTCGCGCAGCAGATCCTCGTGGATTTCGCGACCGGTGCCCTCGTAATGGGCTTCGATATTCTTCTCGCTGGTGTACTGCGACGGGTGATGCCAGGACCCGGGCGATTTCGCCATGGTCGATTCGATCACCGAGTACACGTCATTGGGCGCGGTCGGATCCGGGCACTCCGACAGGCCCGGCAGCTCCTCGATATCGGTGCCGAACAGTTGCAGCAGTTCACGCACCTCGGTCACCTTGATGCGATTGGTGACCGCGCGCAATCCGATGCCGTGCATCGCGCCCAGAATGCGCAGCGCCTTGGCGGTATTGCCGCTCGAGGCCTCGATGAGGGTCTGGCCGCGGTCGACGATATCGTCGAGCTCATCGCGGATCATGCCCCAGGCGACGCGGTCCTTGACCGAGCCGAAGGGGTTGTAGAACTCCAATTTCGCGTACAGTTCGATGTTCTCGAGTCCGTGCACGGCCGGGTCCAGGCGCAGCAGCGGGGTATTGCCGATGAGTTCGGTGATGTGGTCGTAGCGCATTACCGCACCCCGTGCCGGGGCGGGCCGACCGATTCCCGGCCCAGGGTCTCGGGATCGAATTCCTCATCGCGGCAGACCTCGAATCCGCCCGGTCGTTGCCGCACAGCGAGTTTGGGTGGCAGTGGATGCATGGACGCACGCGCTGCCGACAAATCCATATGGTAGGCGGCGGTATTGGGGAAGGCGATCACATCCCCCGAGCGTGGGCGGCGCGCGAACCACACCTTGTGATTGGTGATCAGATCGCGTTCCAGGCACAGCCGTCCGGCCAGGAACACCCCGATCGGCCCGGAATCGCCGTGCGCGTGCGCGGGATTGGGCAGCAGCAGCGGATCCACCATCACCTCCTGATCGGCGGGCGTGACCGTATCGCGACTGAGATCGAGATTGACCAGCACACTCCCGTCGGCGGTCTCCTTGACGAACTCCACCCGCGCCAGGGTGATTCCCGCATGATCGACCAGCGCCTTACCGGGTTCGAGCCACACCTCGAGCAGGTTCTCCGCGGCGACCTGCGCGAAGCTGCGCCCGCCCTGCGCGTCGAGTCCGGCATCGAGGAGATCGGCGAGCATGCGGTCGGCGGGAACGGTATTGGCGTACTTGTGGAACACCGGCGTGCCGTGCACCGCGCCGCCGTCGAGGTGGAAGCCGAAGGTGTTGCCGCCCCACGCCATCGGCTCACCGCGACCCAGCAGGGATTCGCGCAGGGCCAGGACATAGGCGTCGAAAGCGTCGGCGTCGGCGGTGAAGACCTGGCGGAAGCCGCCGCCGATATCGAGCACATCGGGGGAGAATCCCTCGAGGTAGGCGCGTTCGGTGAGTTCGAGGCAGGCTTGCACCGCGCGCAGGCGTTCACCGGGCTCACCGGAATCGATATGGAAGGCGAAGCCTCGGAAACCGATGCGGTCGCGGTGTGCGGCCAGCACCTCGAAGACCTCGTCCACCTGCCGCAGCGGGATGCCGAAGCGGCTCACCGGCGTTCCGGCGAATCCCGACAGTCGTACCAGCACGGGCACCTTCGCGTGCTCACCGGCCAGTTCGGCGAGACGGCGCAACTCCCAGATATTGTCGACATTGATGGTGACCCCGCCAGGGTGTGAGGCCGATGCACCGGTGGCCGCGGTGGCACCGGGCCACCGCAGGTCCGGATCGCCCGCCACCCCGGAACCGTGCGTTGCCCCGCGACCGTGCGTTGCCCACACGTCACCGCGCGCCCCCACCGCGAGCAGATCGCGCAGGAATGCCGCACCTTTGGGTCCGGTCACCTCGATGCGCGCCGGATCGAACCCCGCCTCCAGCGCCCCGGCCAGCTCCGCCGCGGAGGCCACATCGATCGCGATTCCCGCGTGCTCGGCCGTGCGCACGAACGCGCGCGACTGATTCACCTTGTTCGCGTAGCAGATTCGATAGGGTAGCCCGCGGTTCAGGACCGCCCGCAGCCGCGCCAGATTCTCGGCGAAGACCTGCGGAAACACCAGATGCGCGGGGGAACCGAACTCGCTCAGCGCGGCCTCGGCGGCCCCGGGATCCGCCAGGAACGCGCGCACCAGCGGATCGATCTTCGCCGGTAGCCGCGGCGGAGTCGAAGCCGTCATACCGCGGGTTCCGTGGCGGGCAGCGGTGTTTCGGTGCTCGCGGGCAGGTCCACGGTGGGGTTGTAGCCACTGTCACGTAACGCTTCGAAGGCGCGCTGGCGGTTACGGGGACTGCGGAATTCGGCGCAGACGCGCTTGGAGATCAGGTCGATATCGTGCACGCCGATATCCATCGACTCCAGGACCCCGGTAATGGTGCGCACGCAATGCTTGCAGGTCATGTCCGGGACATAGAAGATCTGCTCCGCCGCGGCGAGTTCAGCGGTGGCCGAAGCGGTCTCGACCGGGGTCTCGGTAATGCGCAACCGGTCGGCCAGGGTGGTGAAGACCTCGGTGAAACGGTCCACCACCAGCGGCAGCAGACTGTAGTGCGCGCCGTCGAGCTGATGCGGCATGGCGGCCAGGCAGGCGGGGCGGGTGCCCGGCGGCAGCAGCGCGTACTGGCGCGAGATCAGATCCAGTTCGTCGTGATACTTGGCGATGGCCTCGGCGATGCCGAGCCCCTCGGAGTGCGTGGCGCGGCGCATGACGCGGTGCGCGTCCTCGATGGTCATATCCTTCATCGCGCGCAGGGTCGCCACCGATTCGGCCGAATAGCGCACCGTGCCATCGGGTTGCGTGGTCAGGGTGACCGCGATCATGCCGCGCCGATAGCTCGAAGCCTGCAATTCCCAGAACCAGCGGGTCGCGACCGCGCTGTACAGGCCCGAATCGCGCATGCCGAGCGCGAATTCGACCGGGGTGCGATACGGGGTCCACCGGGCCAGCAGCGCATGCTGGGCCAGCGCCCGCCCGCACGCCTCGATGCCGACGCGGAAGATGTCCAGGGGCTCATGATCGGTGGTGGTGCCCGCCAGCACGGCGCGCTCACGATCGGTGAGACTCGAAATACGCTGTGCCAGCGCCGTATTCGCGCCCAATTGATGCCACAGCACCAGTACCGCCTCGCGCGTGGCGATCGGCACGATCGGACCCAGTCCGCCGGAGTGGAAATGCCCGGTATTGAGGATGCCGTCGCTGTCGGTCCAGGCGATGCGGTGCGTGGCGCTGGTGACCTGGTCGGCCCGGCAGGGTCGCATGAACCGCTCCAGATACAGTCGCTGCGACAGCGTCAGATGCGATCCGGGCTCCGGACGCAGTGGCGCACAGGTGTATTCGATACTCGCGGCCGCCGGATTCGCCGTGCCCTCGAACAGTCCCGGCCGGGCCAGCACGGCCAGCACCCGCGAGGCGGCGCGCCGGTCGTAGCGGGGTTCGTGACCATTGGTCGTCATGAGGAGACCTCCTCGGCAATCGTGGCGACACTGCGGGTGAAGCGGTCGATCTCGTCGAAGGTGTTGTAGATGTGGGTACTCACCCGCACCGAATCCTCATCTCCCGGTTCATTGTTCGACGGTACGCAGTGCGCGCCCGCGCGCACCAGGAAACCGAGTTCGCCCAGGACGAAGCCCAGATCGTTGGCGCTGATGCCGTTGAGGGTGAAAGAGGCTATGCCGTAACCGGTTTCACACGGGGCGTGGGCGGGGCCGGGCAGGAAATCCAGGCCGGTGATCGGTCGCAGACCGGTGATCAGGCGCTGGGTGAGGGCGAGATTGTGGGTGCGGATGGCATCGGGGCCGAGATCCTCCAGCACCTCCAGGGCCGCGCCCAGGGCGAGAATACCCGGGATATTGGGGGTGCCGCCCTCCATGCGCTGCGGCATCGGGCCCGCGCGCAGTCCCGAATCATCGAGGAAGACACCGGAATTGCCGCCCGGAAGGAAGGGGGAGAGCTCGGGATGGCGTCGGCGGCGGCAATACAGCACCCCGGTGCCGGGCGTCCCGAACATCTTGTGCCCGGCGAAGATCGCGAAATCGGCGTCGAGATCCCCGACATCGACCGGCAGATGCCCGCCGCTCTGACTGCAATCGAAACACAGGGCGATCGAGGGGTCGATCCGGCCGCGCAATTCCTCGAGGGTGGTGAGCGCGCCGAACACATGGTGCAGATGACTCACCGTGATCAACCGGGTGCGGGGACTCACCTTCGCGGCGATGTCCTCGACGTCGGCTTCGCCCAGGCCGTTCACCCGATACGGCACCAGGTGGATGGTGCGGCCGAATCCGGCCAGCAGTTGACGCAACTGCACCCACGGATACACATTCGAGGCGTGATCGCGTGGGCTGTACAGGATTTCATCGCCCTCGCGCAGGGTGGTCAGCCCCCAGGACAGCGCGACCGCATGGAATCCGGCCGTCGAACCGCCGGTGAAGACCACCTCATCGGGCTGCGCGCCGATGAATGCGGCCATGCGGTCGCGCACACCGTCGATCTCACGTGTGAGACTGGTCGCCCACGAATAGGTCCCGCGTCCGGCATTGGCGGTGCGGGCGCTGTGGTACGCGGTGACCGCCGCGATCACCGACTCCGGTTTCTGCGTGGTCGAGGCCGAATCCAGGTAGACCTCCCGGATTTCGCGCAATGCCGGAAACATGCGGCGTGAGAGCGCCGCATCCCGGGCGGGCGGCTCGGGATGCCGCGCGGGCGCACAGGACCGCACCGTGCCGCTCCCTCCTCAGGAGTACGCGCTGGACGCCACCAACGATACGCATATTTTCACAGCGACTCGAAGGTTCTCGCGGGCAAGCGGTTTCGGGCACCGGCTCGGTACCGCCGGAAACGACGCTCAGCGTTCGGGGCCGCCGGGATTGCACAGCGCGTTCACCGTCTCCTGATAGCCGACCGCCGGGCGCCACGGCTCCAGATTCCAGCTCGGCTTATCGGGCCGCACCAGGCGCGCCCACTCCCAGTGACAGATGAATTGGTCACGCATACCGGGTGTGTCGGCATCGGGGGAGTCGACCAGCACTTCCTGCCAGGCGCGTTCGCCCGCGGACGGGAAGGTGTCCTTGCGGCCCGCCTCGGTCGGGTAGACCAGCAGTCGGCGGCCGTCCACCGCATCGGTCCATTCGGTGCGATCGATGAGCGGTTGATCGGCGTAGGTGTCGACCGGGGGCGCCGGCGAGAGCGTCGGATCGGCGATGGGCTGTCCGGTCGCGGTGGTGGCCGGTGCCGCGGTGAGCGGGCTCAACGAGCCGACGATAACCGGCGATGACTCTTCGGCCGCCCCGCAACCACTCAGCGAGACCGCCAGTGCCAGCAAGCCACCCGATAGTTTCCAGCGCTGCCGCATCGGTCGCGCCCCTTTCCGTTCCCCGGAATCGTATCGGGCCATGTCAACCACGGTCATCGGGTCATCATGTTCGCATCATCGGCGCCCGGACCGCGGTGTCGCGGATTTGCCAGCGGTGGCACATTGGCCCAGACGGCACCTACGATGTCACGGCCGGGCGGTTCCGTGAAAGCGGGAGGCGTCCCGGACCCGTGGTACCGGATGTGGTTGCCGTCCCGAGCGCGCCCGCGCGCGGCGAGGGAAGGCTGGGAGACTGTAGGGGCAGGATGAACACACCGACAGTGAAATGTCTTGTCTGGGAGGTGGACAACTCCCTGTGGGACGGCGTGGTCTGCGACTCGACCGATGGCGCACTGCGCGCCGACGCGGTGCGCGCACTGCGCATTCTGCGCGAACGCGGTGTCATGCACGCCGTGGCCAGTCGCGGTGAATTCGCCTGGACCGTCGCGCAACTGCGCAAACACGGCTTGCACGACCGATTCGCCGTGGTGGAGGTCGGCTGGGGCAAGAAATCCGCCGCCATCACCCGCATCGCCCACACCCTGGGCGTGGACCTGGAGCAGGTCGGCTACATCGACGCCGAACCCCTCGAACGCACCGAGGTCGCCCACGCCCTGCCGCAGGTCCGCTGCTACGCGGCCCGGCACGTGGACGTCCTGCCCGCCCTGCAGGAATTCCGCGCCCCCGTCGGCACGGTCCCGCCCCCGACGTCCCCCATGGGTTTCGTGCACATCCACGCTCGCTGAGAGTTTCGCGAGGCTGTGACCCGGGTCATCGCCGATCCGTGTCACTGTTCGCGGCCGGACGGTGTCACCGAGTCGACCGCATCACCGCGGACCATCGAAGTTGTTCGAGCCGCTTCAAAGCCTCGTCCATACCCACAACGCTCCTTTGCGGAGGGCTCGCACGGGGCATCGGCCTTCGGGACAGACGAGACAAGGGTGCGGCCCCGCACCGTTGCCGACCGCTTCACCGCACAATTCGGCACCACCCCCACGCCTTCCGTCCCTGAAATATCAACGGCCCCTATCCATCTCAGGAGGAAGTACGCTGAAATAGGGCATCGAAGCTACTCGGTGAGAACCATCCACTTCTCCGGGTCGGGTAAGGGTACGAAGCCGATTTTGGCGTAGAGGGCGTGGGCGTCGTGGGTGGCCAGCATTATCCGTTTGATCTTGTAATGGGCTAGGTGGTTGCGGACCGCGGCGGCGAGGCGGAGTCCGAGGCCGGCGCCGCGGTGGCGCGGGTCCACGTAGACGTCGCAGAGCCAGGCGAAGGTGGTGAGGTCGGTGACTACTCGGGCGTAGGCGACCTGGTTTCCGGCTCGGTCGTACACGCCGAAGTTCAATGATCCGCGTACCGCGCGCTCGACGACCTCCTGTTCGCGGCCCAGGGCCCAGTAGGCGTCGGTGGACAACCAGTGGTGGACCAATGCCACGTCGATCCGCTCGGTATCGGTGTCGATCTCGTATTCGTCCGTTATCGCCGTCACGATCGCGATGCTAGCGGTGCGCTGCGGGGTTGTTCACGCGAATTTGTGGCAGCGGGCGTCGAGCATGATGCCGTCATATCCGGTCCGGAATGTGGCCCGGTGGAGCGGTGGATACTGCGGGAATCCGTTGGTGGGTGCGGGAATCGCCGTCGGTGATCAGGCGATGCGGCGCAGGCCCGCCAGGAGGCGCTTGACCTCGGCGGCGGAGACGGCGTAGTCGTCGCTGTCCTCGGCTATGCCCTCGTCCACCCAGCCGCGCAGGAGGGAGGACAGGTCGGTGCCGCGTTTGCGGGCGATCTCCTCGGCGCGGCGGCGCTGGCGGACGGTGAGGCGGACCGTGGTGACGACCAGGGTGTCCTCGGCGGAGTCGGGGACGGCGGCGGGCGGGGGGAGCACCTCGTCGGCGGCGATGGTCGCGCCGAAGATCAGTTCGCCCGCGGCGGCGGCGGCGGCGAGTTCCTCGGCTTCGGCGAGGTCGCGATACTCGTTGTGGCGCTTGCTCATTGGTTCGCCTCCCATTCCTCGAAAGCGGTCACCTGGTCGGGTGTCATCGGGGCCGCGTAGACGATCTGATGATCGAATCCGCCCAATGGGCGCAGGACCACCAGTATCGGAGTCCCGGCCGGGGTACGAGTCCACACCGACAGGCCCGGTGCGCCGTTCTTGGTGAACACGGCCTGGACCCAGCGGCGTGGTGCGTCGGCCAGTGCCCGGAGCACCTCATCGGTGGTCAGACCGCCATTGAGGTTCATCGCTGCCGAGAGCAGCCACTCATAACCCACACCTATGAGAATACAACGAGCATCTTCGCAGTTCGAGCCCCGATTCCGGGCGCGGAATCGGGGGTCGAGGCGAAAGTGAGCCGAATCAGGCGGATTCGCTCGTGCCGCCGCGGATCTCGACGATCGGCAACACCAGCGCGGCCGGGGCCGAGGCGGGCACCGCGGGCCGGTTCGGCGGCACCGGCGCGATGCGCCGATATCCGGTGCCGGGCGCGGGCCGGGTATCGACTTCACCCTTGTTCGGCCACATCGCCGCCGCCCGCTCGGCCTGGGCGGTAATGGTCAGCGACGGATTCACCCCGAGATTCGCCGACACCGCCGAACCGTCGACCACGCTCAAAGTCGGGTAACCGTAAACCCGGTGGTACGGATCGATGACACCGCTCGCGGCATCGGCCCCGATCACCGCTCCGCCGAGGAAGTGTGCGGTCAGCGGAATATTGAACACCTCACCCCAGGACCCACCGGCCACGCCGCCGATCTTCGCCGCTACCGCGCGCGTCACCTCGTTGCCCGCGGGAATCCACGTCGGATTCGGTTCGCCGTGCCCCTGTTTGGAGGTCAGCTTGCGCCCGAACAATCCGCGCTTGGTGTACGTGGTGATCGAATTGTCCAGATGCTGCATGACCAGTGAGATGATGGTCCGCTCACTCCAGTTCTTCACCGACATGAACTGCAATAGCGTCAGCGGATGCCGCAGCACGGTCAGCAGGAATCGCAGCCAGCGCGGAATCCGCCCGCCGCCATCGACCATGAGCGTCTGCAACAGGCCCATCGCATTGGAGCCCTTGCCGTAGCGCACCGGTTCGATATGGGTGTCCGCGGTCGGATGAATCGAGGAGGTGATCGCCACCCCGCGCGTGAAGTCGATATCCGGATTCACCTTGCGCGTGGCCGCACCGACGATCGATTCGGAATTGGTGCGGGTGAGTACTCCGAGCCGATCCGACAGCCCGGGCAGCGTGCCCTGATCACGCATGGCGAACAGCAGCTGCTGTGTCCCCCGGGTTCCCGCGGCGAGCACCACATGCCCGGCGGTATAGGTCTTGGGCTGCTTGCGGAACCAGCTCCCGGTGCGCACGGTATTCACATCCCAGGTGCCATCGGGCAAGGGTTTGACCGCCGATACCGTCGTCATCGGAATGATCTGCGCCCCGGCCTTTTCCGCCAGATACAGATAGTTCTTCACGAGGGTGTTCTTGGCATTGTGACGGCATCCGGTCATGCACTCACCGCATTCGATGCAGCCGGTGCGCTCGGGCCCGGCCCCACCGAAGTACGGATCGGCGACCTTCTTACCGGCCTCCCCGAAGAACACCCCGACGGGAGTCTGCACGAAGGTGTCACCGACGCCCATATCTTCGGCAACCTGTTTGAAGACCTCATCGGCGGGCGTCATATGCGGGTTCTCGACCACTCCGAGCATCTTCTGCGCCTGCTCGTAATAGGGCAGCAGCTCCGCACGCCAGTCGGTGATGTCCTTCCACTGCGCGTCCTCGAAGAACGGCTGCGGCGGCACATACAGCGTATTGGCGTAATTCAGCGATCCGCCGCCGACGCCCGCGCCCGCGAGAATCAGCACATCGCGCAGCGGATGAATCCGCTGAATGCCATAGCAGCCCAGTTTGGGCGCCCACAGGAATTTGCGCAGATCCCAACTCGTCTCGGGGAGTTCGTCATCGGCGTAGCGCTGACCGGCCTCCAATACCCCGACGCGATAACCCTTTTCGGTGAGGCGCAACGCGGTGACGCTGCCACCGAAGCCGGACCCGACGATCAGTACATCGAAGTCGGTCTCGCGTCGGTTCATCACAAACTCCCTTGTCGTCGTCGACAGTGTGGCGGCGGTTACGCTAACGCGGACAGTTCCCACTGTCAACGTGACCGGGTTGCGGTATCTATGCTGTTCGCGTGGATCGATACAGCCGCTCCCAGCTCGCCGAACTCAGCGGGGTGCCCGCACGCACCATCCGCTACTACCACTCGCTCGGCGTGCTGCCCAAGCCCGGACGCGCGGGCAAGGAGGCGGTCTACGGCGAAGACCATGTGGAGCGACTGCGCGCCATCGCGGCCATGCAGGCGCGCGGTCTGCGCCTGGACGCCATCCGCGAGGTCTTCGAGGCCGAGGTCCCGCCCGACGGGGATTGGCGCGAGCTGTTCGACCCGCGCTACGCGGCTACAGAGGCGGGTTCGATCATCGACGACGAGCAACTCTCCGAAGTGCTCGGTGATCGCCGCCCGGAGATTCTCGAGGAGCTGATCAGCGCGGGCTATGTGCAACCGCACGGTCAGCGCTGGCACATCCCCGAACCCGCGATGCTCACCGGCGCGCTCGTGCTCTACGACGTGGGCACCGATATCTCCCTCTCGGGCACCCTGCGCACCCTGATCCGCACCCGTATCGCGGATCTGGCCGATGAGATGGTGCGCGCCTTCCGCGACGCGGTCGGCACCAGCTACGGCGGAGAAGGCGTGCGCCCGGACCTGATTCGCTTCCAGGAACGCTATCGGGCCGCCGCCCGCGAGGTGGGCGGTGCGACCCTGGTCGCGGAAATCGAGCGCGCGGTCCGCGAACTCGACGACTGAGCGCACCTAGGGAACCGTCACCGGGTCATCGCAGCTGGCCGGGGGATCCACGAGCGCGCAATCGGACGGGCCGCGCACGGGCACATAGGTCGAGGGCACTCCGTTCGAGGCCACGATCCGGCGATAGGTGTCCACGGCCTCGGTGGGGATCCGGGTCAGACTCGCATCGGCCTTGGCGTCGACGGTGAAGAGTCCGAAACGCGGTGTGTAGGAACCCCATTCGTAATTGTCGGTAATACTCCAGTAGTTGTAGCCGACCAGGTTGACGCCCTCGCCCTTGGCCCGCTGGAGCCAGTACACGGTGTCGCGCAGATGATCCGAGCGGGTGTACCCGTCCTTGCGCGGATTGCCGTCCTCGGTGGGCATCCCGTTTTCCACCACCCACAGCGGCTTGTTCGGAAACTTCTCCGAATAGTGTTGCAGTGCATAGTAGATGCCCTCGGGCCGGACCGGCAGATCCCACATCCCCTTGGGAGCGGCGGCCGAGCCGTCGGGCAGGGCGACCGCATTGGACTTGGGCGGCTCGACCCCGAAGTAGTAGTCGATGCCGATGAAATCGAGTTTTTCGCCGATGCGATCCATGAGCGGCCCGTTGACCTGCGACTCCGCACCCGCGACATAGCCGACATTGCTGGTCACCAGCGCCCCGCGCTGCACCTTGTGGATGTAGTCGTAGATCTGGTTGTGCGCCTGAGCGACCTCGTCGAGCATCCGATCGGCGATGGTATCGTTCTGCCGCACCTCGTGCATGATGTACGCGACCGGCTCATTGATGGTGACCCACACCGGATTTCGCGAGGCGTACCGGTCCACCACCTTCTTCATATTGGTGAGCCAGTCCTGCACCATGCCCGGGTTGTTCCAGCCGCCGCGGTCCAGCGCCCACCCCGGATACACCCAGTGGTCCAGGGTCAGCATGGGCTGCATGCCGTTCTCGAGAATGGTGTCCACGACCGAGTCGTAGAAGGCGAAGCCCTGTTCGTCCCAGGTGTCGGGGGTGGGTTGCAGTCGTGCCCATTCGATGCCGATACGGAAGACCTTCACGCCCAGGCCCGCCGCGAGGGCGATATCGCCGGGGTAGCGGGAGCGGAAGTCGATGGAGTTGCGGTACCTGTCCCAGTCCGGATTGTTCTGGATGTATCGCAGCCAATTGCTGTCCGGCGCATGGCCCTCCGATTGGAAGCCCGAGGCCGCCACCCCCCACAGGAAGTTCTCGCCGAGTGATCCGTGCGCGGCCGAGGTGGCGGCGGGCGGGGTCGCGGAACCGACCGCGGTGACGGGTAGGAGCGTTGTCGCCGCCGCGATCCCGGTCAGGACGAGACGGTGCAGCCGTGTGCGCATCGGGACTCCTGTTCCGGGACGAGTGGTCGGAATGTCCCGAATCGGAGCGTAACTGGCAGATAGCTCATTATTCGCGCACGAACATGCGTGTCGCATGGTGCGGATGTGACGTATGTTGCGTTACCCGCGCTGAGCGCGCGGGCGGCTCAGCGCGGCAGGGTCACCGGATCGGTGCAACTCTCGACCGCGTCCACCAGCGAACAGGTCGCGGGCGCGCGGGTGGGCAGATAGGCGGCGGGCACTCCGCCGGTACGGGTGATCAGCCGGTACGCGTCCACGGCGTCGGTGGGCCGCCGGGTCAGCGCCGGGTCGGTGAGCACGTCGACGGTGTACAGCCCGAAACGGGGTGTGTAGGAACCCCATTCGTAATTGTCGGTCAGGCTCCAATAGTTGTAGCCCATGACGTTCATGCCGTCGGCCTTGGCGCGCTGGATCCAATACATGGTGTCGCGCAGATCGTCGGCGCGGGTGTAGCCGTCGAAACGCGGCTGCCCGTTCTCGGTGGGCATACCGTTCTCGACGATGTAGAGCGGTTTGCCGGGGAAGAGCTGAGCGAAATGCCGCAGCGTGTAATAGATGCCGTCGGCTTGGAGCGGGAGCTTCCACAGCGCCGACTGCGCGAACGCGGTGAACTGGGTCAGCACCTCGGGGGACATGCCGTAGTAGTAGTCGATGCCGATGAAATCGAGCTTGGCTCCGATCCTGTCGAGCATCGGCCCGTTCACCAACGCGTCCGCGGCCGGAATGTAGGCCACATTGCTGGTCACCATCGCGCCCGGCTGCACCTGATGGATGTGGTCGTAGATGGCGTTGTGCGCGGCGGCGAGTCGATCCTGCATGGCGGGCACCTCGGTGAGCGGCAGGCCGCCATTGCGCACCTCGTTCATCATGTACGCCATGGGCTCGTTGATGGTGACCCACAGCGGATCATCGCCCGCGTACCGGTCGACCACCTTGCGCATATTGGCCAGCCAGTCATCGACCATGCCCGGATTGGCCCAGCCGCCGCGATCGGCCGCCCAGCCCGGGTAGACCCAGTGGTCGAGGGTGAGCATGGGTCGCATGCCCGCCGCGCGAATGGCGGCGATCACCTTGTCGTAGAAGGCGAATCCGGCCTCGTCCCATACTCCCGGCTGCGGTTGCACCCGTGCCCATTCGATGCTGATCCGATAGACGTTGACCCCGAGATCCTTGGCCAGGGCGATATCGGAGGCGTAGCGGGTATAGAAGTCGACGCTGTCGCCGTAGTGACCGTAATCGGCGTGCGCGGTGGCGTACCGCAGCCAATTGCTGTCCGGCGCATGGCCTTCGGATTGGAATCCGGCGGCGGCCACGCCCCAGTAGAAGCCCTCGCCCAGGCTCGGCAGATCGGTCGAATCCGCCCGGACCGGACCGGCGCTCGCGATCAGTGCGGTGGCGACGGCGGCCAGGGCGGCGAGCGCGTGCCTGCGGGAATGCGGGCGCATGGATCTCCTCGGTCGGATTCGACAGAACTGGGCGGGTGTCCGGAATTATGGCGAACCCGTGCCCGGAGCACACGGGGTTCGCCGGAATACCCTTCGACCGGACGGTCGAGATAGCGCGAGGCTAATGCCGCCGCACCCAGATCCTCCAGTACCTCGAACCCCGTGTCGTCCAGCAGGTCCGGCAGCAGCGGATCGCGCTCGGGCAGATAGTCCAGGACGATCTCGGTTCCCGCCGCGCAGTCTCGCACTCGCGACAGCGTCGTCGCGAGTGGCCCTCGATCGCCGGAACCGGTGCGCACCGGCACGGCGGCGCGGGTGAGCCGGATCAGAAACGCGGGCTCACGCACATCGAACCCCGTTGCCGCCGAAGCGAATTGCGCGTCGGTCAGTTCGGTCACCCGGAGCCCCGGATACGGATTGTGCCGGGCGAAGGTATCCAATGCCGGGCCGAGCAGAACCAACTGGGAGATACCCCCGGTGATCGCCTCCGCGAGCCGGTCCTCGGCGTAGCGACAGCGCGCGGCGGACAGCAGTCGGCGCTGCCGGTCGGGCGGGAGCTGGGTCATCGTGGGCGGAACCCCCACGCGCGCAGCAGAATCAGGAGCCCGGATGCGGGGGCATGGGCGGGGTGGGCGGCCAGCCCGGAATATGCGGCATCGGCGGGGCCTTCGGCATTTCCGGCATGGGCGGCATATCCGGCATCTTGGGGAAGGTGGGTGCCGGCGGCATGGGCGGCAGCGGCATCCCCCCGGAGCCGAAGCGCTGGAACGCCGCCTGGCGTGAGGTGCCGAAGATCTCCCCGATCTCGGCCCAGGTGCGTCCCTCATCCCGTGCCTGCTGCACCAGCGAGCGCAGCACATCGTCGACGACACTGTCGAGGCTGCGCGCCGCGCGCAGTGCGGCCATGACCGAGGGGACGGGTGCGCCCTGCGCGGGACGAAGCACCTCGGCGAGGAATTCGGCATTGGTGGACAGGAGTTTCGCCAGGACCGCCCGCTCATCGGCGGGATCCCTGTGCTGAGCGTCGTTCATATGTAAATGCTGCCTTTACGCGAATTCTCTTGTCAAGGACAGCTTTACATTACGAATCCGCCGAAAGTTTGCTGCGCGCCAAGCTGGTTATTCGGCGTTCGCGCTCGTGGTGGTGCGGGGTTTGGTCGGGGTCACGGTGGTGGACTCGGTCGATTCGATGCCGCAGTCTTCGAGCGGATCGGTCGTATCCCGCCCGGTGCACGAGGTGAGCGGGGTGGCGGTGGTGGTCACCGAGGTGCGGGGAGTCGTGGTCACCGGGACGGTCGTGGTGACCACCGGGGGAGCGGGGACCGCCGGGGCGATGGTCGGCCGGGCGGTGGTCGTGGGCGTCACGGTGGTAGTGCCTGCGGGTTCGGGTGCATCGGTGTCCAGACCGCTGACACTGTCGCATCCGGCGACGGCCATGGTGGCGGCGAACAAGAAGCAAACCGCGGAGTTCCTACCCATGGCGGAGAGCATAGCGTTAGTCGGCGGTGACGATTTCCGCCAGAACCGTACGGGCCGATCGGGCGGGACGCCCCAGGATGGCGGCCAGATCGGCTGTGGTGGTGGCGAATTCACCGCGGCGCGGAAGATGCGGTCGAACTCATTCGAGCCGCCGGAACCGGTGCGATCCTGACCCCGCTGTCCATGCCCCCGCGCCAGCGCGACCCCGAACTCGCCGACGCCATGTACGACGCGGTCATGCGCGCGATCCTCACCGATATGCCCGCGCTCGCGTCCGACGACACCACGGCCGCGATCGTGGCCTTCCGAACCCTCGCGCCGAGGATCCCCGCGCTCACCGAGGCCGAACGCAACCTGCTCGCCGAATGGCTGGAGCGCGCAAGCGCATCCGAGGGCGTCCGGTAGGTCCCGGACATGGCGATGGGAAGGAGTAGAACTCCTTCCCACTCTCAACTTATATCGCACCCCGGGGCTTGCGGCAAGACCCGGGTGATGCCGCAGAATCGCTCATCGAAGCCAGAACCTGCGGAAATGAGGAGTTGCCTTGGGAGACGCGAGCCCTGTGACCATCGACGCGTTCAATCTGCCGGACCGCCTCGCCGCCAAAGCCGACCCGGCGCTGATCGGTGACGACCGCGTGCGCTTCGCGGCCATCGCCGAGAGCCTCGAACGATCCAAAGCGGAATTGACCGAACGCCTCGATGTCGTGCGCAAGGCGCCTGTCTCACTGGGACAGGAGGCGGTGGAGCGGGATCAGGAGGTCCGTCAGCTGACCGCGCGCCTGCGCGGTCTGGGTCGGTTCGGCCTGGATCTGTGCCTGGGACATTTCCTCGCCGAGGGCGCGGACGAGCCCGTGTACGTGGGACGGCTCGGGTTGACCGACAGCCTGGGGGATCGACTGCTGGTCGACTGGCGTTCCCCGGCGGCCGAACCGTTCTTCGCCGCGACGCACGGCAATCCGATGGGTTTGGTGCGCCGCCGCCGGTACCGCTGGACGCTCGGGCGGATCAGCGACTACTGGGATGAGGTGTTCACCGCCGACGGCTTCGAAAACGATGCCGCCCTCGACGATCAGTCGGCGTTCATCGCGAGCCTGGGTAGCAATCGATCCGCCCGTATGCGCGATGTATTGGGCACCATTCAGGCCGATCAGGATGCCGTCATCCGCGCGGGATCCAAGGGTGCGCTGGTGGTCGACGGCGGACCCGGTACCGGTAAAACCGTTGTGGCACTGCACCGTTCGGCCTATCTGCTGTACGCGGATCCGCGCCTGGGACATCGCAAGGGTGGGGTGTTGTTCGTCGGCCCGCATCGGCCGTACCTGTCCTACGTCGCGGATATCCTGCCGAACCTCGGTGAGGAGGGTGTGCGGTCGTGCACGTTGCGCGACCTGGTGGCCGAGGGCGCGCAGGCGATCGCCGAGACCGATCCCGAAGTCGCGCGGCTCAAGTCCTCCGCCGATCTGGTGCGGGCGATCGACAAGGCCGTCGAATTTTATGAGCAGCCGCCCAGGAAAGGAATGACGGTCTCGACCGATTGGGCCGATGTCTGGCTCAGCCCCGAGGACTGGGCCGAGGCGTTCCAAGCCCCCGAACCCGGCACCCCGCACAACGAAGCGCACGAACAGATCTGGGAGGTGCTGTTCGCGATCCTCGCCGAGAAACACGATGCGGACATCCCGCCCGGAGCGCTGCTGGAGTCGTTGCGGCAGAACCGGGAACTGCGCACCGCCCTCAACAACTCGTGGACGTCGATCGAGGCGGCGGACCTGGTCGGCGATCTGTGGTCGGTCCCGGCCTACCTGCGCATGTGTGCGCCGTGGCTGACTCCCGAGGAAGTACAAGCGTTGCAGCGCAAGGACTCCCAGCGTTGGACCACCTCGGACCTGCCGCTGCTGGACGCGGCGCGACGGCGGCTCGGCGACCCCGAGGCGGCCCGCACCAAACGCCGCAACGCGGCCATTGTCGCCGCCGAACGCGCCCGGATGGACGAGGTCATCGGCGACCTCATCGCCTCGGCCGTCCACGACGACGGCGAGGGTCTGATGACCATGCTGCGCCAGCAGGACCTCAAGGACCATCTGGTCGACGAGAGCGCGCTCACCATCGCAGACCCGGACGTCCTGGCCGGACCCTTCGCGCACGTCGTGGTCGACGAGGCGCAGGAGCTGACCGATGCGGAATGGCAGATGCTGTTGCAGCGCTGCCCTTCTCGCAGCTTCACCATTGTCGGCGACCGCGCCCAGGCCCGGCACGGCTTCACCGAAACCTGGCAGGAACGCCTCGAACGCGTCGGCCTGGACCGCATCACCATCGCGGGCCTGACCGTCAACTACCGCACCCCCGAGGAGGTCATGGCCGAGGCCGAACCCGTCATCCGGGCCGCGCTGCCCGACGCCAATGTCCCGACCTCGATTCGCCGCAGCGGAATCCCGGTCCTGCACGGCTCCACCGCGGACCTGCCAGCCATCCTCGACACCTGGCAGGCCGAACACGAGGAGGGCGAGGGCGTCGCCTGCGTCATCGGCGACCCGGCCTTCCGTCCCACCGCTCGAATCCGTTCGCTCACACCGGTGTTGGCGAAGGGCCTGGAATTCGATCTGGTGGTCGTGGTCGATCCGGAGAACTTCGGCGACGGCATCGAGGGAGCAGTGGACCGCTATGTCGCGATGACCAGGGCGACACAGCAACTCGTACTCCTCACCACTCCCGGCCGGTGAGGGGTCGCCGGAAAAGAATTCGCCGGTCGGCCGGTCGGGCTGATAGCTTGTCGGGACCGTGACATCGTGCGAGGAGGTGAGACCCATGAACGCTGCATCGAAATGGGTGCTCCCCCTCGCCGTCACGGTCGGGCGAACGTCGTAGTTGTCGCCGGGGAGCGCCTGCACAGGGCACTCCCGAAAGGCGACAACCATGTACTCACAACATTTCACGTTCGACACAGGCGCACCCGCCGCCGTCATCACGCGGGTATCCGATTCCGAATGGCAGGCCGAGGTGCACGGCCGGGTGGTCGGCACCTCCGATGTGACCGCGCGGCCCGATGGACGGCTCTTCGTCAGCGTCGACGCCTGGCATGCCACCGTATTCGACCAGCTCGCCACCGCGATGCGGGCCGACCTGTCGCGACCGCTGCACACCGTGGTGGACGAGGTCGAGACCGACCTGATCGCGGGGTGGGGGCGGGCGGGCTTCGTGCCGGGCCGGCGCGAGTGGGAGTATTCGGTGCCCACCGATCCGGCGGTCACCGGACTCGATTCGGTTCGGGCACCGGGGATCACGATCGTGGCCGCCGGTGCCGCGGCGGAAGATCCACTGCGCGAACTGGATCGGGCGATCCGCGCGGAGGTCGAGGCGAGCTTCGGCTGGTGCGATATGCCCGCCGAAGTGCTCTGCCGGGCGGACGGCGACACCATTGTCGATCCGTCCAAATACGCGGTCGCGGTGCGAATGGGCAGGTATGTCGGCCTCATTCGCGTCGTGCAGGCGGCTCGGCAACCGCGCATCGGATTGATCGCGGTCCTGGCCGGTGCACAGCGCACCGGTGTGGCGCGGGCGCTGCTGGCGCACGCGCTGGGCGCACTGCATCGGGACGAGATCGGCCCGGCCTACGCCGAGGTGAACGAATCCAACACCGCGGCAACGGCGTTGTTCGACGGGATCGGCGCGCGGCGCGTCGGCGGCAATCTGGAACTGGTGCTGCCATGACCAAGACGAGCAAGGGCATCGAGATCGAGGGCACCGTGACCGAATGTCTGCGCAACGCCACCTTCCGGGTGGAGTTGGCCAACGGGCACCTGGTGCTCGCGCATATCAGCGGGAAGATACGGAAGAACTACATCAAGATCATGCCCTTCGATCGGGTGCTGGTGGAGCTCAGTCCGTACGACCTGGCGCGGGGGCGAATCCTGTTCCGCTATCGGACATGAGCGGTCGGCGGCTGGAAGCCACCGATCCGCTCCTCGAGTAGTTCGGCCAGCCGCAGCGGGGTGCGGTCCTCGAACATCGGACCGATGAGTGCACCCCCACCGGCATACCCGCGGGCGATCGGGTATGCCGGTGGCGGCGCCGCCCCGCCGGATCTTGCTGGAGTTTCTCTGCTACTTCCCCAGATTGCGGTCGAACAGGGCTAGCAGTTCGCGGTAGTGCCGTTCGGCCGCTTCGGGGTCGTAGGCGGAAGTGTCGGCCTGGGTGAAGCCGTGCTGGGCTCCCTCGTAGACCTCGGTGTGGTGGCGGACGCCGGCGGCGGCGAGTGCCTTGTCGAACTGCGTGATGTGTTCCGAAGTCATGTGGTCGTCGTCGCCGGCGTGGGCGAAATACAGCTCCGCGCTGATGTTTCCCACGGCCAGGTGCGGACTGTCCGGGGTATCGGTGACAAGTGGCCCGCCATGGAAACCGGCCACCGCCGCGACCCGATCGGGGAACATAGCCGCGATCATTACCGCTAGCCGCGCACCCATGCAGTAGCCGGTGAGGCCAAGCTTTCCCTCGGCGACCTGCGGCGAGGCTGTCAGCCACGCGAGGTAAGCGCCAGCGTCCGAACGCAGGAGCTGCGGTGTCAGCTCGCGGATCATCGGGAAGACCTGCTGGAAGATCTCCGGCCGCTGCGGCGCGTCGATCAAGTCCGGCAGCTCGATTACCGGTGCCCGCCCATGCCGGTAGTAAGCGTTCGGAAGCAGGACCGTGTAGCCGTGGGCGGCAATACGATCGGCCAGCGATCGCAGGCTGGGCCGCAGTCCGAAGCCATCTTGAATCACCAGCACTCCCGGATGGGCGGCGCCATCGTCGGGGCAGGTGAGGTACGCGTCGGCGACACCATCGGGCGTCTGCACGCCAACCGACATACCGTGCGTTGTCGTCATCGTTGAATCCTTCTGTCGTAGTTGAAGTCCCGTGATCAACACGACGAAGGCGGAGCCCGCGCACTACCGCAAGATCCTCGATCGACAAGCGGGCCGACACCGGCCCGCACAGCGCTCAGAACAGCGCCGGGTAACCCATCCGTGTGTGGCGCAACGCCGTCCCGGTAGTCATCGCCTCACATCGTAGCCACCGGTCAGGACAGATGTCACTCGCTGAATCCCCCGGTAGTGCACGAACCCGGTGATGACTACTTGTCGAACGTCATTGGTTCGGCTGGGTGCGGTCGCGGTTGTTGAGTGCGGCGTGTTCTTCGTCGGTCAATGGGTTCTCGCGCCAGAACTCGGCCGGCATCGCACCGAGCTTGATGCGTCCGGCAGGTTGGACGGCTTCGGTGATGATGGCTGTGGCCTGCGGCGCAGCGTTCATAGCGACAATGTGCAGTGTTGCATTCAACGCAATTCATCCCAATTTCCGGGTCACAGGCCGAGTTTGGTTACCGCGTTGTCTTCCAAGGGGTTCGCGGTGCGGATGTAGCCGTGCACCGTGCGGGGATTGGACCAGCGGCCCTGCCGCATGATCTCGCGGTCGCTGGCGCCGCCCAGGGCGGCCTGGGTGGCGAAGCCCGCGCGCAGCGAGTGGCCGGAGAACAGGTCGGGATCCAGACCGGCGCGCGCGGCGTAGCGTTTCACCAATTCGGCTACCGCGCGGCCGGACATGGGGGCCTGCGCGATGCCGCCGTGCCGGGAGATCGATGGGAAGAGCGGGAGGTTCGGGTCGGTCAGGGTGGTGCCGGTGAAGCCGTGGCAGCGGTGGATTCGCGAGTCGGCGGGGTTCGCGGCCAGCCACGCCGGGAGGGTGGCCGGATCGGCGATATGGTGTTCGCGCAGGCGAATCCAATCCGCGAAGGCGCAGACCGGGCAGCTGTGCGGGCGCTGGCCCCGGGGCAGGGCCACGCGCTGGCCGGTGATGCCGGTCGGATCGGTCTTGGTGGTCGGCAGGTGGATGAGCAGCAGCGGTTCGCCGCTGGTGTGGTCGGTGTCGACGCGGACATCGGTGATGGCCAGGCTCGCGATCTCGCTGCGGCGCAAGGCTCCCGCGAAGCCGACGAGCAACAGCAGGGTGTCGCGGCGGCGGGCCGGTTCGGTGGGCCAGCCGGGTTCGGGAAGTTCGGCGAGCAGCTGATCCAGGGTGTGCAGCAGAACCGGGCGCTTGCGCTTGGGCCGGGTGCGGCGGGTGCGGCGGATACCGCGCAGGGTCAGGCGCACCACATCCGCGCGGGTGGGCGACGGCAGACCGTTGGCGGCGTGCACCGCGGCCAATGCCGCCGATTTGCGTTCCAAAGTGGCTGCGCTGAAAGCCCATTCACCATTCGGGCGGCGCGCGTCGGCGGCCGCGGCGAGATACACCGCCACATCCAGGGAATCCGCGGGCAGCGCCTGCCGGGATTCGGCCAGACACCAGGCCGCCCAGGCGATCCAATCGGTGCGATAGGCGCGCAGCGTATTCGCCGACTGCGATGCCTCGAGATAACGGCGCAGCGATCCGGCCTGCTCATCGTCGAAGCGTTCCCGAACCAGGTGCAGCGCAGCGGTATCCACCAGCACACTGCGCACTCCCCGGCGCAATTCGGTGCGCACCGCATCGGGCACCGCGATGACCGCGCCCCGCGCGTGCGATTCACTGTCGGCGGACATGGGCTCGACCCTACGGCACCGGTCGCCGCCCCCGCCGAAACGCGCGCCAGTATCGTCGGGTGGCGATATCCCGTGGCATCCCAGGAGGCGATCTTGACCATCGAGCCCGGCCGTTCACTTCCCTTGCGGCAGCCGCCGATTCACGTACCCGATGAGGTGCTGGACGATCTGCGCCGGCGCCTGGCGCTGACCCGGTGGTCGGAGGACGCGGGCAATAAGGACGGGTTCTACGGCGTACCGCGCGACTACCTCCGGGAGCTGGTCGAATACTGGCAGCGCGAGTTCGATTGGCGCGCCGCCGAAGCCGAGATCAATGCCTACGAGCACTATCGGGTCGAAATCGACGGCGTGCCGGTGCATTTCATGCGCAAACCCGGTGTCGGGCCCGACCCGAAGCCGCTGATTCTCACGCACGGCTGGCCCTGGACCTTCTGGCACTGGTCCAAAGTCATCGACCCGCTGGCCGATCCGGCCGCGCACGGTGGCGATCCGGCGGACGCGTTCGACGTGATCGTCCCATCCTTCCCCGGCTTCGGCTTCTCCACCCCCGTGCCCGATCGCCCCGACCTCAACTTCTGGAAGGTCGCCGATATCTGGCACACCCTCATGACCGAGGTGCTGGGGCATGAGAAGTACGCCGCCGCCGGATGCGATGTGGGCGCACTGGTCACCGGCCAGCTCGGCCATAAATACGCCGACGAGCTCTACGGGATCCACATCGGTTCGGGCCAGCGCCTGGACATGTTCAACGGCGACCGCGCCTGGGACATCACCGGCGGCCGGCCGCTGCCCGAGGGTCTCGCGCCCGAGGTCCACGCCCGAATCCTGGAGTTGGAGAAGCGTTTCGCCGTCCACCTCGCCGCGCAGATGCTCGCCCCCAGCACGCTCGCGCACGGACTGTCCGATTCACCGGCGGGCATGCTCTCCTGGATCCTCGAACGCTGGACCGCCTGGAGTGACAATCACGGCGATATCGAAACCGTCTTCACCAAGGACGAACTGCTCACCCACGCCACCATCTACTGGGTGACCAACTCGATCGGCACCTCGATTCGGGTGTACGCCAACCACAATCGTTACCCCTGGACACCCGAGCATGATCGGCACCCGGTGATCGAGGCCCCCACCGGCATCACCTTCGTCGCCCACGAGAACCCGCCCGGTGTCACCACCGAGGGCCGGGTCGAGCATTTCCTGCGCTCGGATCGCGCCCCCTGGTACAACCATGTCAACCTCACCGCGCACGACTACGGCGGGCACTTCATACCGTGGGAGATCCCCGATGAGTGGGTGGCCGACCTGCGCCGCACCTTCCGCGGCCGCCGCTGATCCGGAATCAGCGGTCGATCGCCCGGAACGCGCTCAGCAGCATCGCGGTGAGATCGTCCAGGTAACTGGACTCCAACGGGACGTTGACGACGGTGAGCCGCCAATAGAGCGGTCCCGCAAGGAAATCCAGGGCGAGGGGGATATCCAGATCGCCCGGTAGCTCGCCGCGGTCGATACCGCGGCGCAGGAGTGCGGCGGCGCGTTCCCGGCGCGCCCCGCCGACGCCGTCGGCGAGGGCGGTCGCCAGCGCGGGCTCCCGTCCCGCCTCCGCGAGCAGATCGGGAATGATCTTGGACGCGAGCGGATGTCGAAGCCCTTCGGCCGCCGCGGCCAGATACGCCCGCACATCTGCGCGCACCGATCCGGTATCGGGGACCTCGGCGGCCGCGACCGCGGCCTTGGTGATCAGGTCTACGGCCATGGCCTGTTTCGAGGACCAGCGCCGGTAGACCGCGGCCTTGCCCGCACCCGCCCGGCGGGCCACCGCCTCGATGGACAGTCGCCCGTAGCCGACCGCCGCGAGCTCCTGGAAGAACGCGTTCGCGAGCGCGTCGGTCAGGGCATCCTGGAGTACCGGACCGCCGGGGGAGCGGCGAGTGGAGGGTGTCGGCATGGCCCGAGATTACACGAGCCGGAACGGTTGCGTATCGACATGTTCAACGGGCCGGTATTGTGTGGGACTCGGAGTCCCATATATCCTCCAACTGTGGGGTGGCTCACGTGCCGCCGATCGCCTGAGGAGACATCGATGACGCTGTCAGATTCGGTTCGCACCGACTTCTTCGACGCCGAGTACCGTGCGGCCCTGGCGACCCTGTCCGAGGGGTCGGTACACCGCAAATTCGATCCGTATCTCGATATTGATTGGGACGCACCGGAATTCGAGTTGGATCCCAATGATCCGCGCTGGGTGCTGGCCCCGGAATACGATCCGCTGGGCGCGACCGACTGGTACCGCAACCTGCCCCTCGAGCGTCAGATCGAGATCGGGCGCTGGCGCATCGCGAATGTCATCAAGGTCGGCGCGGCGTTCGAGAGCGTGCTGATTCGCGGAATGATGCAGTACATCATGAAGCTCCCGAACGGTTCGCCGGAGTTCCGCTACTGCCTCCACGAAATGACCGAGGAGTGCAATCACATCCAGATGTTCCAGGAACTGGTGAACCGCATCGGCGTGGACGTCCCCGGTATGCGCCCGCTGTTCCGCATGCTGTCCCCCTTCATCGGGGTCGCGGGCGGATACGCGCACGTGATCCTCTTCATCGGCGTGCTCGGCGGTGAGGAGCCGATAGACCACTACCAGAAGGCCCTCATCCGCCAGGGCGGCAATGTCCCCCCGGCGGTATTGCGCACCATGGAGATTCACATTGCCGAGGAGGCCCGCCACATCTCCTTCGCCGGTGATTTCCTCACCGCCCACATCTCCCGCATGGGCACCGCGAGCCGTGCCGTGTGCTCGGTGGCCTTCCCCCTCGCCATGCGCTGGCTCGCCGGCGAGATCATGACCCCACCCAAATCCTTCGCCCGCCGCTTCGACATCCCCGAACACGTGATGCGCGAAGCCTTCTGGGACGCACCCAACTCCCGCCGCATCCTCTCCGGCTACTTCGGCGATATGCGCACCCTCGCCCGCGACCTGGGCCTCATGAACCCCATCGCCCGGCAACTCTGGACCCGCCTGCACATCGACGGCCCACCCTCGCGCTACCGCAGCGAACCCGACCGCCGCAGCGCCTGACCCGGCGGCCTCGGACGGACGTCGCTCGCGATGCCGGTGTCAGCTGTGCGCGGTGTCACCCGCCGCCAGTTCGCTCAGCACCGTGAGCAACGGCCGATCCGGGTCGAGGGTGAGTTGGTGTTCGCGGGCCACACCGTCCAGCACGCTCCAGGCGTATCCGGCTACGGCCGTGACCAATTGGGTGCGGGTGAGCGCCGGGGCGGGGTCGCGGGTCCAGCGGTTCACCGTCGATTCGGTCATGGTCACGATGGCGAAGGTCATGGTGTCGATGGCGGGTTCGTCCGCGACACCGACCACCCCGGCCAATCCGGAGACCAATTGCCTTGCCCGGCCCGCGATCTCGGCCTGCAACCCGACCATGGCGGAGAGATTGTCGGGATCGTCGACCCCGGGCCCGCGTCGCACGAATTCGTCGCGGCGCGGATGTTCGGCGATCCAGTCGACCACCGCGCCGACCGCGCGCACCAGAATCACCCGAATCGACCCCGCCCCGATATCGAGCGCGGCATCGACGGTGGCGGCGAATTCGGCGCAGATTGCCGAGCGCACCTGCCGATCCAGATCGTCACGCCCGGAGAACTGCCGGTACACCACGGATTTGGCGAGCCCGGCGCGTTCGGCGATCTGCTGCATCGGGGCCTCGACCCCGGGTGCGTTCTCATCGAGAAGTTCGATGGCTGCGGCGATTATGCGTTCGCGGCGCTCGTCATTGTGCGGAACCCAGCGTGCCCGCCGACCACCGAGAGCGGGCGCTACGGAGTCGGCACGGGACATCCGCCGAGTCTAAGGCACCGGATGGGTGGCCCCGATGCGGAACACCGGCCGCCCCACCTCGGCTCCGCCAGCGGCTGGTGTCGGAGCAGATTCCGCAGTGAGGTGACCGCCCGCTGGGTGCGCGTCAATTCGTCCTCGAGCCGGGCCAGATGCGCGGTGATGCGCTCATTGCGCGCGGTGAGATCGGGTGCGCTGAGCACCGCCTGAATCTCCTCCAGCGGCATATCCAGATCCCGGAACCGCCGAATGACCTGGGCGATCGGAATCTGTCCGGCGGTGTAGTGCCGATATCCGGTACCGGCGTCCACGCCCGCGGGCTCGAGAGGCCGATCTGGTAATAGTGCCGTAGCGACTTGACGGTCATATGGGTGGCGCGTGCGAAATCCCGATCGACAGCGTGCCCACCATTGTGCTGTCTCCTCCACGGGGAGAGTTCGTCCCGGCGCCGGCTGTTGACTCTCCCGTGGTGGGAGGGTCGAGTCTTATCGCAGCGGCCGAAACGGTCGCCCGATACGAAAAGGACTCACCCCCAATGCCTTTCCTCGAATCCCACGACGGCACCACGCTGTTCTACCGTGATCGCGGTACCGGCCGCCCGATCGTCCTGTGCTCCGCGTGGGGTCTGGACAGCAGCGAATTCCAGTACCAGACAGGGCAACTCGTCGAGAACGGCTATCGGGTCGTCTCCTATGACCGCCGCTCGCACGGCCGCTCCGACGATCCCGGACACGGTTACGACTACAACACCCTGGCCGATGATCTCGATGCCCTGCTCGCCCATCGGGACCTGCACGACGTCATCCTGGTCGGCCATTCCATGGGCACCGGTGAGATCACCCGCTATCTGACCCGCCACGGCAGCGCTCGCGTGCGCGGACAGGTCCTCATCGGCGCGGTCCTGCCCTTCATGCTCGGCACCCCGGACAATCCGGCCGGGTTGCCCGCCGCCGCGGTGGCCGAGATCCGCGACTCCTGGAACAACGATTTCGGGGCGTGGCTCGATGCGAACGGACCCGCCTACTTCGGCGTGGGTCTCCCCAATTGCGATGTCTCCCGGCGGGTTCAGGACTGGACCCTGGACACCATGATGCGCGTTCCGCTGCACGCGCTGCTGGCCTGCAATCGTTCGGTGATCGAAACCGATTTCCGCGCCGAACTTCCCGCCATCGTTGTGCCCACGCTCATCATCCACGGCGATACCGACGCCTCGGTCACGGCGGAGATGTCAGCGCACGTGCTGACGAGGTTGCTGCCCGACTGCACCCAGACGATCTATGAAAACGCTCCGCACGGGCTGTATTTGACCCATGGCGCGCGACTCACCGCGGATCTGCTGGATTTCGCCGCGAAGAATGCGGAAGGCTGAATGTTGAGGCCGAGGGCGAGTCGGGTAATTCTTCCCTTCCCCTTTCAACGTATATCGCACCCCGGGGCTTGCGGCAAGCCCCGGGGGACGGTGCAGAATCTCCAGCCGAAGTCGGTACCTGCGGATTTCTGAGTCGAATGGGGGTTTCATGATCGACGTGATCATTGCCGGTGGCGGTCCCACCGGATTGTGGCTGGCGAGCGAACTGCGATTGCAGGGTGTCGGTGTGCTCATCCTGGAGAAGGAGGCGGAGCCGACCGAGATCGTCCGGTCGCTGGGCATGCACGCGCGCACCATCGAGGTGATGGATCAGCGCGGATTACTGGACCGTTTCCTCGAGTTCGGGCAGAAGTTTCCGCTGCGCGGATTCTTCGCGGGCATCGCCAAACCGCAGCCGGAGCGATTGGACACCTCGCATCCGTACGTGCTGAGCATCCATCAGCCCGTCACCGAACGCCTGCTGACCGAACATGCCATCGAAGTCGGCGCCGAGATCCGGCGCGGCACCGAGGTGGTGGGAGTGCGCCAGGACGATCGGGGCGTGACCGTCGACCTGGCCGACGGCACCGAGCTGCGCTCGCGCTATCTGGTCGGCTGCGACGGCGGCCGCAGCACGGTGCGCGGACTGCTCGATATCGGGTTCCCCGGTGAGGCCAGCCGGTCCAATTACCTGCTCGCCGAGGCGGAGCTGACCGCGGATCCCGACACCATCACCGCGATCATGACCGAGATCCGCAAAACCCAATTGTTCTTCGGCGCGGGGCCCGTCGGCGACGGCCGCTATCGCATCGTGGTCCCCGCCGCCGAGGTGGCCGAGGACCGCACCACTCCGCCGACCCTCGACGAGCTGAAGCGACAGTTGATGGCGACCGCGGGCACCGACTTCGGGGTGCACTCACCGCGCTGGCTCTCGCGCTTCGGTGACGGCACCCGCCTGGCCGATCAATTCCGGGTCGGCCGGGTGCTGCTGGCGGGCGACGCCGCGCACGTACACCCGCCCATGGGCGGGCAGGGCCTGAATCTCGGTATCCAGGACGCGTTCAACCTGGGTTGGAAACTGGCCGCGCAGGTCAACGGCTGGGCCCCGGAGACGTTGCTGGACACCTATGAGCAGGAACGGCGACCCGTGGCCGCCGATGTCCTGGACAACACGCGGGCGCAGAAGGTGCTCATGTCCGCCGATCCGGACTCCCTGGCGGTACGCCGCCTGGTCTCGGAGCTGATGGATTTCGACGAGGTGACCCGGTTCCTGACCGAGAAGATCACCGCCCTGTCCATCCGCTACGACTTCGGCGAGGGCGACCCGCTGCTGGGAAAACGGTTGCGGGACATCGCCTTGAAGCACGGCCGCCTCTACGAGCTCATGCACTCCGGGCGCGGCCTGCTGCTCGATCAGACCGGCCGGCTCTCGGTCGCGGGCTGGGCCGATCGCGTCGATCATGTGGTCGACCTGAGTGAGGAATTGAACGCCCCCGCGGTCTTGCTGCGACCGGACGGTCATGTGGTCTGGGTCGGTGAGGATCAGCGGGATCTGCTCGATCACCTGCCGAGGTGGTTCGGCAACGCTGCCGAAAACAGTTGACCCGGTACGGCTTTCGGCGTCAGGACGGCCGACTGACCTCGTAGCTGCCCGTCCGGGTCGTCACCCGGACCGATACATCCTTGTTCTCGCCGCCGACGACCAGGGAACAGTCGTAGATCGCGCCCGCCCGCGCGGGCATCGACACCGGGCAGTGCACATTCTCGACATCGGTGATCCCGTAGCTGCTGCGCAGCATCGTCCCGATCGAGGCCTCCACGGCTGCGGAATCGAGCCGGGTTTCGTGTGGGGCCAGGCTCTGCGCCGCGGGCGGCTCCACCTGCGGCCGCGCCACCGGTTGGGGTTGCGCCTGCGGTTGAGGCTGGGCGGCAGCGGGTTTCGCCGGAGCGGTGCCGCCGTCGGTGGCGCGGACCAGGACCACGATCAACATGAGACCGGAGACGGCGATCGCGCACACGGAGGCGACGACCAGCAGCATGTTCGACGGATGGCGTGACGAGGGCAAGGAGTGACTCACGCCCATGATCCTTCCGGTGCGCGGGCGCCGGCGGGACATGGTCACGCAGATCAGTCCGATTCGCGTAGTTCGCTACTCGATACACGCGGGTGGGGTGGGACGACGCTGGAGGTCGGAGCACACCACAGGAGCAGTGATCGTCATGAGCTACAGCAAGTTACTCGCCATAGCCGCCAGACTGCATCCACAGATCTGGGAAGTCATCGCGCCGTGCGGCCCGGCGCGTCAGAAGCGGCTCACCGCCTCGGAACGGGTGAGCAGCGAGTCCCAGTCCATCCCGCCGGGCCTGGAGTTCCTGGCGGGAGTGGCCGAGCTCGCGCACGGCGATGTCCGCACCGCCCTCGCGCTGAACACCGCGGTCAACTCGGCCCCGGCCGATGCCGTGGACTACATCACCGGAATCACCCTCGATTGGCAGGAATGCGGCACCCGGTGGCCGTGCTGGCCGTGGCCGGGGCCCTTCCCCGGCGGGGGTTCCGAGGACGGGCCGTACCCGTTGCCGTGGGATGTGGCCCCGATCAAGGTGATCGTGGCCGTCGTATTCGCCTCGGCCGCGGCCCGGCTCGGCGCGTACGAGCAGTCCGCGGCGGGCACCGCGGAATATGTCGCACTCGGGCGCGCTTTCGCCGCCTCGGCCGACAAACTCGCCGGAACCGCGGTGACCGTCGAAACCAACCGGGCCGCCTAATCCTCCACGCGCCCGCCTAATCCTCCACGCGCAGGGCCTGGCGGATGGTGAGACGGCCCTGGGTCTGCATGAGCGAGCGGCGGTAGAGCTTCTCGGCGATCACCACGATGCCGTAGGTGGCGGCCGCGGTGATGGCCAGCGCGATGAAGGGTTCCCACCACCGCGCGGAGCCATCGGCGAGGCGGCCGGGCATGGCCACAATGCTGACTATCGGTACGTACGAGGCGATCACCCGGCCGGTGCCGGTGAGGAAGATGCCCGCGAACAGCACCAGCATGATGCACATCGACAGGGGAGTCGAGGTGGATTGCAGATCCTCATTGCGGGTCGCGAGCGCCCCCGCCACCGCCCACAGACTTGCCAGCGCCAGGAAGCTGATAACGAAGAAAACAATGAACCAGCCCGCGGCCCCGGCGATCTGGGTGACCTGATCCCCCTTGCCGATGACCGCCAGACCGATCAGGCCCGCTCCGCCGAACAGGATCAACTGTCCGAAGGCCATCACGGTATTGCCCACCACCTTGCCGATCAGCAACTGGCGCAATGGAATCGCGCTGGCCAGGATCTCGACAATGCGATTCTGTTTCTCCTCCACCACGCTCTGCGCGATGGCCATGCCGAACAGGATGGACGAGAGATAGAACAGGAAGGCGAAGACGATCGTCACCACCTTGGCCAGCGCCGGATCGACGGCCGCCTCGTCGATCAGGTCGTAGCCGACCGCACTGCCGCGCGAGAGCTGTTCGATGGAGGTTCCGGCCGCAACGGCATTGCGCTGCACCGTGATCTGCCGCACGGCCGCGGTCAGATAGGTCGAGGCGTCATCGTTCTTCGCGGACTTGCCGATCAATCGCCAGCCATTCGCGTCCGGCAGCAGCCCGACGGTGACGGTCTCGTCCTCGACCTGCTGTTCGAGCGTGCCCGCATCCGCGACCCGGCGGGCGGTGAAGGTGACATTCTTGTCCGCGCTGTCGGCCAGCGCGCTCGCCGCGGTGACGATCGGCGCGGCATCCTCGCCGACAATGCCCACATCGACGGTCGTCGCCCGACTGCCCATGAACGCGCTGATGGACAGCGAGGCGACGATCACCACCACCGTCAGAATCGTGGAAACCAGGAAATTGCGATCGCGCAGCTTCACCGCGATCTCCCGGGCGGCGACAATCCGCCATACCCCGGCGGGCGCGGAATCGACTGCGGCCGGCGGGGTTTCGCGGGTCATGCGGTCACCTCTCGATAGATCTCCGACACCGACGGCCGCACCTCGGCCAATTCCCGTACCGAACCGTGCGCCAGCGCCGCGGTGAGCAGCTCATCGGTGCTCGCGCCGGTCAATTCCAGGAGTACGCCGGAACCGTTGCGCTCCAGCACATTCACACCCGCGAAAGTGTCGAGCCAGCCCGTGTCACCGGTGACACCCAGCCGATAGCGCGCAGGCCCGGTGCTGCGCAGCTCGACGGCCGCCCCCTGCGCCACCACCCGGCCCTTGGCCAGGATCACCAGATGATCGCAGAGCCGCTCGACCAGATCGAGCTGATGGGAGGAGAACAGCACCGGAACACCCTGCGCCGCATACTCGCCCAGCAGCTCGGCCATGGACTCGATGGCCACCGGGTCCAAGCCGGAGAACGGCTCGTCCAGAATCAACGCGGTCGGATGGGTGATGACCGCCGCCGCGATCTGCACACGCTGCTGATTACCCAGCGACAACGACTCCAACTTGTCCCTACCGCGATCACCGAGCTGGAATCGCTCGAGCAGCGACTGCGCCTGCCGCTTGGCCTCCGCGGCAGCCAGTCCGCGCAGCCGTGCCAGATAGATCAACTGATCGAGCACCGGTTGCTTCGGATACAGCCCGCGCTCCTCGGGCATATACCCGAACGACCGCCGATCCGCCGCGGTCACCGCATGCCCCTGCCACCGAACCTCACCACCATGAGTGGCCAGCACCCCCATGATCATTCGCATGGTGGTGGTCTTCCCCGCGCCATTACCGCCGACGAACCCCGTCAGCGCACCCGGCCGAACACTGAACGACACATCATCAACGGCGACATTGTCCCCGAATCGGCGCACCAAATGCGCAACTTCCAGCATGAACTCTCCCCTGCACTCCTAGGCCGACCGATCAGTCTTCCCTGCGCTACCTGCGGCGAGATTAGCGCCGCACCCCCACCCCGACCGCCCCGACAAGCTGGACGCGCCGAGCCAGATCCGAGACGAACACCCCCTCGGGGTCCGCCGCATCGCGCACCCGCCGCCACTCCGCGAGGCGGGGATACATGGCGTGCACCATCTCCGGGGTGGTCCGGGAATCCTTCGCGAAATACAGTCGCCCGCCCGCCGCGAGCACCCGCTCATCCAATTCGGCGCAGAGTCGATCCAGGCCCGGCGCGATCGGAAAGTCGAGGCTGAGCATGAATCCCGGATGCGGCCAGGACAGCGGCGCGGGATTGCCGGGGCCCATTCGCTTGAACACATTGAGGAAGGACGGATGCCCCGAGTGCGCGATGGTACGCACCGCCTCGGCGAGCTGATCCTTGGCTCCGAACGGCATGGACAGCTGGTACTGCACGAATCCCCGCCGTCCGTAGGCGCGATTCCATTCCCCGAGCAGATCCAGCGGGTGATAGAACTGCGTCAGATTCTGGATCCGCCCGCGCGCCCGCCGCGGATACGCCCGATAGGCCACCTCGGCGAGGACTCGCGCCGTCACCTTGTTGACCATCCCGTTCGGGAAGATATCGGGCACGGTGAACAGCTGCGGCGCATCGAATTTGAGTGGATTGCCGCGCAGCTTCACCGGCAGCTGGTCGAGGGTGGCGAGGGAACCGCGACTGAAGGCCGCGCGCCCGAGTGTGGCTCCGGTGCTGATGGTGTCCGGCACCGACATCGAATAGTCGTAGCCGTCATCGGATCCGCCGGTCAGCAATTCCATGGTCTCGTCGAGCGAATCGGTGCGGTCGTTGTCGACGATGAAATACGCGGTCTCGGTGTGCTTCATACGAACTCGCACCCGCACCACGATGCCGGTCAAACCCATTCCGCCGACGGTGGCCCAGAACAGGTCCGCCGCCGCACCCTCCGGGGTGAGGGTGCGGATCGAGCCGTCCGCCATGAGCAGCTCCATCGACAGCACGTGATTGCCGAAGCTGCCGTGCGAATGATGGTTCTTGCCATGGATATCGGAGGCGATCGCCCCGCCGACCGTCACCTGTCGCGTCCCCGGCAGCACCGGCACCCACAGACCGTGCGGCAGCACCGCGCGCATGAGCGTGTCCAGGCTGACCCCTGCATCCACATCGACAATGCCGCTGTCCGGATCGACGGTGTGGATTCGATCGAACCCGGTCATATCGACCACCAGGCCGCCGCCGTTCTGCGCCGGATCGCCATAGCTGCGGCCGAGCCCGCGCGCGATCACCCCGCGCGGTCCCGCCTCCCGCACCGCCTTCGCCACCAGATCGATATCGCCCGTCGAAAGCACCTGCGCCACAGTCGAAGCCGTGCGGCTCCAACCACTCAACGACCGGCGATCGATGACAGAGTCCCCTGCAGTGATAGTCACACCGACACGGTAGCGGCGGATTCGAGCCTGCGCCGTGGTCCGCACGCGCCCGGGGATCGAGTGGCAGGTCGGGGCGGATTCAGTTCGTGGTGCGGGGCAGGGCGATTACCGGGATTTCCGAGGGGACCTTGGCTGGGAAGTCGGCGAGGAAGGGGAGGGGGTACTTCGGTCCAGAGGCGGTGTGCGCCGTGGGTGACGGTGGCGGGACGGGCCAGGTTTCGGTGCCGACCTCGATGACGGCGTCCGGGTGGGCGCGGAGGTTGTAGTACCAGCCGGGGCGGTTGCCGTTGGCGGCGAAGGCGGCGAGGGTGTCGCCGTCGCGGTGGAAGCCCAGGGGCCAGGCGCGTGGTTGGCCGGTGTGTGCGCCGGTGGTGGTGAGCAGCAGGATCTGCACGGGTTCGTCCCGTCTGTCGAGTCATAGAACAGTCGGTGCCCGCCGCTGAAATTGGCCGGCGGAGGCAGCGTGATGAGACGCGGTCTATGGTGCCGATAAGGCTTTGAGTGGGTACATCACCGTTTTCAGGACCGCGCTCCAGGAGGATGTCGTGTGCCGCTTATTCGGTTTATCGGCTGCGCCGCAGCGGGTCAAGGCGACGTTCTGGCTGTTGGACGCGCCGGACAGTCTGGTGCGTCAGAGTCATCGGGAGCCCGATGGGGTGGGACTCGGAACCTTCACGGCGGCTGGGAACCCGCTGGTGGAGAAGCAGCCGATCGCGGCGTATGCGGATGCCGATTTCGCGCGGGAGGCGCGGGCGCGGGAGTCGGCGACCTTCATCGCGCATGTGCGGTACGCGTCGACCGGTGGGTTGCTGCCGCGGAATACGCACCCCTTCGAGCAGCGTGATCGGCTCTTCGCGCACAACGGGGTCCTGCACGGGTTGGGGGAATTGGAGGCGGAGTTGGGGGCGTATCGCGATCTGGTGCGCGGCGATACCGATTCCGAGCGGTTCTTCGCGCTCATCACCCAGCGCACGGATCGGCACGGGGGAGATGTGGGCGCGGGTATCGCCGACGCCGTGCGGTGGATCGCGGACAAGCTGCCCGTCTATGCGCTGAATTTGATTCTGACCACCGCCACCGATCTGTGGGCGCTGCGATATCCGGACACCCACGAGCTGTTCGTGCTCGAACGCGCACCGGGTGGCGCGAACGGTGACCGCCTGGAACATCGCGGACGCGGTGGAATCCGCGCCGCCAGTGGACAACTCACCGACTATCCGGCCGTGGTCGTCGCCACCGAGCGGATGGACTCGGATCCGGATTGGCGGCTCCTGGCTTCGGGCGAACTCCTGCACATCGATGACCAACTCCGGGTGGAATCCGACATCATCGTGAAAGACCTGCCCCGCCAACTGCTTTCACTCGCCGATTTGGACCCGACGGCGGCCGCGTCGCAGACCGCGCGGTAACGATATCCGCCCGGAGTGTCGCCACGCGCGGCACTTCCCAACGGCGGCTCGGCTTCTCATGATGGATGAGGGCCGACAATTCCGGCGGATTCGCTCATCGCACGGCGTACTGCTCTAGGAGGTTGCAGATGGTGACGATCATCGGGGGCGGGATCGCCGGATCAGCGCTGGCAGGCGCACTGGCACGCGGCGGGCGGGAGGTGACGCTGTTCGAGGAGCGTGAGGCCGGGCCGGGCGGCGGCGCGTTCCTGTTCATCGATGACCGCGGACATCACGCGCTGGCGAGCCTGGGCGTGGATCAGGCGGCGGTGGAGGCCGGATCGTATGCGGTCACCGGGGGATTGGGATACGCGAACAACCTCGGGCGCAGCGGGCGGGTGAACGGTCGCGGACATCGATTCTGGATGCGGCGCAACCTGATGGGAATTCTGAACGATTTCGTCGCCGAATCGGGGGCCAAGACCAATTACGGTGAGGCCATTACCGAAATCTCCATCGATGACGGCGGCTGCACTGTGCACCGGGGTGATTCGACCACGCGGGTGGAGGAGCTGCTGGTGGGCGCGGATGGGATCGACTCGGTCGTGCGGGCGGCGCTGGAGCCCGAACGGCGGCCGGTGTACGCGGGTGATGTGGTGCTCTACGGGATGACAGGCGGGCCGGTCACGCTGCCGAGCGATCCGGCGACACTGCACTTCTTCGCCGAAATCGATTCCGAGGGAGGGTCGGTCAGCACACTCGGCCATATCTGGCGGCCCGGCGACGACGCCGCACTGTGGTTCGTGCGTATTCCGCGACCGCCCCTGGAGGCGGACACCGATGATCTCGGCATGCGGCCCATCGGTGAATGGGCCGAGACGATTCGCGCGGCCACGCCCTCGAATCGTCCGCTGGTCGATACCTTCCTCGAAATGACCGAGGCCGTGCATGTGAGCAACGCGCGCGATGTTCCCCTCGAAAACGCTGCGCAGCCCGGTGATTCGGTACTGCTGGTCGGGGATGCCGATCATGCCATCACCCCCGCCGCCGGAGTCGGCGCCCGGGATGCGCTCGAAGACGTGCACGCGGTCTGCGACGCGCTGATGGCGGGCGATTCCCCCGGCGACGCCATGGGGCAGCGCCGCCGGAAGATCAACGCGGACCGCGAACTCGTGCGCGGCCGCAACGCTCGCTGACCGTCAGTGCGCCGGTGCGGTCAGGTCGAAGACCACGAGATTACCGACGTGCTGTTCGGTGTAGTGCGCCATGACCCAGTCCAGGATCTCCTTGTTCCCGGCCGGACGCCACACCCCGGGCTCCGAATTCGGTTGCGGCGCGACGGCGTTCGCCTCGGCGGGCTTCCTGTCGGTCCGCCAGGAATCGGGCAGCTTCACCTCGGGAACGATGTAGTAGGTGATCTGGCGATCGCGCACATACTGCTGGAACCGTGGCAGGGTGGGCACCGGATCCTCCGCGGTGAAACCGCCGATGGCCATCACCGCGGTCCGACTGGCCAATTCGAGTCCGGCGGCCGGACCGGACCGGTCGATGGCGGCCGACCACGTGGTATCGGTGGCCTTCAGCATGGCGAGCAACTGCGGGTCGACGTCCCCGGTCCCCATCATCATGTTCATCTGGCCGCGAAATGCGCTCGGCGCACAGAGGTCGTTGGGGGGCCGGGGGACCGACGCTCGGGCCGCCACCGGTATGGGACTGCGGCAGCGTGGCCGCGGTGTGGAGTTCCGGTAGTAACGGCGCAGAAAACAACGACGTTCGCGTAGGTGCTGGTCAGCGTCGTCGATCGGTTCCAGTGCCGAGGAGACTGGTGAGGTCACGCTTAGGCTCTCCGCAATCCCTGCGCGGCCTGGGTGAGTATGATCGTGCGGCGTGGAGCATGCTGGGTGCGAACCCCTCGGTGTGAGTGCCGGTCGTTGTCAACGATCGCGCTACCCCTGTGATGGACCAACCCAGGAGCTCGACGCCCAGCTAGAGCCACACTGATCGCCCGCGTCTCACCCAATCCGAATCGCCGCCGAGACACCGGGCACTTGTTGTTCCTCGAAGGGTCGTGCAGGGGTGCGTATTTCCGATCACGCCCTGCGCCGGCACCCCAACTATTCCTTGAACTCAGGACCCAGCGCAGACGCATCCCGAGAACACTCAGCACTCGCTGCAACCCTGTCCGATATCTGGAGTCATGTCGTTGACAACACCCTATGAGCCCTCCTCATCCCTCGACCAGAGCCAGGCACCAGCACCGGCGGCCGCAGCCGCCGACCAGACCGCGGTTCCGCTGTACACACCCGAGTTCGCCGCCAACCCGCACTGGTTCTACGCCGAGATGCGCGCCAAGTTCGGATCGCTAGTTCCGGTGCAGTTATCACCCGGTATCGCGGCAACGTTGGTGATCGGCTATCGCGCCGCGGTGCAGATCAACAACGATTCGCAGCGCTTCCGGGCCGACCCACGGATCTGGGAGAAGAACATACCCGCCGATTGCCCGGTGCTGCCGATGCTGCAATACCGCCCGAACGCCCTGCGCAGTGCGGGCCTGGCGCATGAGCGCTACCGCAAAGCCAGCGTCGACAGCATCGGCGGGATCGACCTGTACGGCATCCACCTCGAGATCGAGCAGATGGCGATCCCGCAGATCAACACGTTCTGCATGGAAGGCAAGGCCGATCTACTCGCCCAATACGCTCTCCCGGTCACCTTCGCCTATCTCAACGCCATGGTCGGGTGCCCCGCCGATATCGGGCAGCAGGTCGCACAAGGCATGGCGATGATGTTCGAAGGCACCAATGCTGGAGAAGGCAGCGCATTGTTCGCCCATGCGCTGAGCGAGCTGGTAAACCTCAAACGATCCGAGCCCGACGACGATGTGACCACCCGGCTACTAGCCCATTCGGCGAACCTGACCGATGAGGAACTCGTGCAGCAATTGGTCACGATCTACGGCGCGGGGATCGAGCCGTTGACTAACCTGATCGCGAATACCGTGCTGCTAATACTCACCGACGAACGGTTCTCCGGACCGAACGCCTCGACCACCCGAGATGCGTTGAACGAGTTGCTGTTCAAGGATCCGCCGCTGGCGAACTTCGGAATCACCTACCCGGCACAGCCGAGCAAGGTCGAGGGTGTCTGGCTGGCACCGAATCAGCCGGTAGTCACCAGCATGGCCGCGTGCAACAACGACCCCGCGATCGCTGGGGCCTACAACGGCAATAATTCGCACCTGGCCTGGGGGACCGGGCCGCACGCCTGCCCCGCACAGGATGTGGCCTACTCGGTCGCCCACAACGCTATCGACCAGCTCTTCGACGCGGTGCCGGACATACAGCTCGCCTGTCCCTCCGACCAATTGACCTGGCGGCCAGGGCCTTTTCACCGATCCCTGGCGGCGTTGCCGGTCGTCTTCCCGCCCTCGCGGACGCTCTTCTGACCGGCGTGCCGGACCTGGTGACGCGGGATGCAGTATCACCAGGTCCTGCACGGCGAACGCCCAGGTGGAACTATCCGGCACCGTGCGCGAGGGCGTTCGCGCACTGGGTGATGTAGGTGTCGGAGTCGAACACCGTACGCAGGGATCCGCTCTCGAGCTCGAATGCCCCGACGAGCTCGCCCAGATGTGGGGCCAGCAACCCATACAGCCGATGGCGCATGTCCCGCAACGATTCTCGCGTCTTGGGGAAGGGGCCGTCGGGAAGCATATCGGCCCCATACGACTGACATTGGTGGATGGCGAACAGGGTCAGTAGATTCTGCGCCACCTGCCTCGGACCCGCCGGTAGTTCGCTGGCGCGCACGGCCATGCTCTGCGCGGCCTGATGCACCAGATGCGCATGGGCCGCGGCCAAGGCCAGGTCGTACACGCTGTTCCAGCGTGCTTGCCGGTCTCCAACGGTCTCGGCGTAGGCAGCCAGGGTCGTGTGCTGCAAATAGGCCGCCCGCGCGCCGAGCCACTCGAGCCACGTGTCCGGGGTGTCGATACCCAAGGGCTCGAGATTGTCCCAATACCCGGGCCGCCACTCATCCGGAAGCGACAACCGGCGGTAGGCCGCCAGTAGAGCGATGACGTAGCTGTCGCCCTCGGCGGTGGCTGCCGCATCACGCAGAGCGCGGTACTCCACGATCTTGTTGTGGGAGAACATGCCCTGCGCGCCGAGCCGGTCGCGCACCTCGCCGCATACCCGCAGTGCGGTGGAGGTGGCGAGGTACTTGGTCAATGCCACCAGATCGGTCAGGTGCGGTCCCTGCTCGTCGCTACCGTCGGCGATGGCCTCGGCAAACGCATCGACGGCTAGTTCCACTGCGGTGGTGGCGATATAGGTTTCGGATATCGCGTCCAGCAGGGGCGCGTGATGCGCGGGGACGTGCGCGAGCGGGACGCGACCGCCGGCCATGCTCGCGATGTCTCGCTGAGCACTGTGGCGTACCGCGGTGGTCACCGCGGCCCGCGAGACCGCCGCCGCCATCGCTGAAATGCATAGTCGCCCTACCCGAACCCGGCTGATGGCCCGCCACACCTGGTTGTCGGCGGGTATCGGCGAGATCAGCCTCCCGTCCTGGTCGATGCGAGTCCCGGTATGAGACAGCAGGCATTCGCGCGGTACACGCACACCATCGAACCGAGTCAGCGAGTTATCCATCCCCAGCCCGGGCTTGTCGGGCAGGCGGCGAATCGTGATGCCTGGTCGAACCTGCCCATCGGCGTCGCAGAGCCGTACCAGGAACGGATATACGCCATGTCCGGTGCCATCAATCACCAGCCGGGCGAACACGATGCCGAACCGCGCGATTCCATCGACCGGCGGTGCGGCGGTGGTCGGCATGAACTTGATCGCGGTATCGGTCGGCGTGCACAGGACGAACCCGCCGCCCTCGGCCGGGTCGTAGAACGCTGTGGTCTCCAGATTGTTCAGATCGCTACCGTGACCGACCTCGGTCAGCACGTAGGCACCCACGGCGCGCCCTTCCACGAGGTCCGCCAGCGCCGCGGCCACCTCGCCCGTGGGTGCGTGCTGTTCGAGCAGGGTCCCCAGAACAAGATTTACCTGCACGGTGAGCAATGACCCCAGATGTGGATCGACCACCGTGGCCTGCTCATGCAAGGTCACCAGCTCACGCAGATCAGCCACGGTGTTCGTGACCGACAGGCGTGGGAGCAGTCGCAGATACCGGTCGTAGGCGCGGGCGCCGGGGTCCTGGGTGGCGGTCCACCAATCTTGGTCGAATATTTCCTCGGCGAACAGCCCGTTGTATCGCTGAGCCGCAGCGCGTCGATCGCCGAACAGCATGTCCGCCAACGCATCCGCGAGATTGTCGGGGTTCTCGTGCGAGACCATGACAGCACCTCTACTTCCCACTCACTACCGACTCCAAGGGACAGGTCATGCGTCACTTGGGCATAATGCGGGGCTCTGGCCCCAAAAGATCAGTGGCGGTGGGCCGATGGGCTCCACCGTGCAGTCAGGGCGTGCGAGTGCTGCCGGTCAATCGAGAATGAAGGTACTCGAGAGTCGACCTGTCGAAAGTTCAACCTTGGCACCCGCTTTCTGCGGATCGAGCCGGTGGTGGCGCGATGCGACAGCCACGCTCAGCGATCATGACGAGCGATGTTGATGAGGCGTTTACCCCCGAGTGCACCGGTGAGAGGTATGGCGACGACGCAGTTACTCGCGCCGGATGCCTATGCAACGCAACACCATCGAGGACCAGGAGCAGCAGGACCTGGTTCCGCAGATTTACTCCTTGATGGCTACCGGCCACCACATCCGCATCGTCCATGCACACCCTGCCTGGCCAAGCGCTCAGCTCAGCCCGCGACCCGGCTGAAGCCAGTAGGTTGCGGTAAGCTGAAGGAGACACGAAAGACATTGTGACACACAGTCATTGCGCCTGCAGATGTGTACTGGGGCGTAGCTTTCAGCGAACATCCCGATCAGGTTGTATCGGTAGCGCAGAACTCTTACAGCGGTAGTGGCGGCATGTCGATGCACTCGTGCGCCGCAACCAAGCCGGCCAAAGACCCGCTACGCGCGGCAGGTAAGGCTTCCCGCCCGTGCATTCGGGTCATCACCCTCAGTAAGGGGCAGTTTCACCTGGGTGTCGCAATTCTGGATAGGCGTTGTCGCGTATCCGGTCGATCCGATTGGCGACGCGCACATAGCCTTTCATCAGAGCAGGCATACACCGACCCTGAGACTTGACCCGGTGAACGAAGTCCTGCAAGGGATGAAGGACTAGCAATGAACTCGCATCAGGAAGCGGTACGACTGCGCCAACAAATCATCGATCTGTATGCCATCGCCAACAATCCCCAGGCCGACCAGCACGATGACACACCCGTCCGCGCTGATCTCGACGCCGCGGAATCGGCGCTGGACGAGCACCTCGTAGCCTGCCGCGACGAGTTGGCGCATCTCCCCGAGTGGCGGCAGGACTACCAAATCCTCGACGAAGCCACTGAAAGAGACAACAACAAAGCGCAATTCGCGCTGGTCGATATCACCGAACATGCTCAGCTGCACCGTCTCGCCGTCGGAAAAGCCTGGATCGAGAACGCTATCCCCCGCGAGATGTACCCGACCGTTCTGACCGTCGCAGGCAACGCACTGGTACCGGTCGCGCTCCGCGAAATCCGCCGGGTCATTCTGCGAATCACGGCCCTTGTCAACGGCGTTCTGACCGCAGTGCATCTGTCGCTGGTTCTGCGGTGCGATGCCCACGGCGTGCTCACCGCGACCATCCTCGCCTGAAGAAGCAACCCGCCGGCGTCACCTCCCGCCGCAGTTGTTATTCCAACAGTGGGTGAAGGTTGGCGGCGTCGCCATATAGGGGTGTACCAGCCGCCACACGCGAGCCAGGTCGCGACCGGGAGACCGCACCCTGATGCGTCGGCGCTCGGAACGTCCAGCGACATGATAGCGACGTTGTTCGCCTGGACACGCAATTATGCGTTGATCCGGCATGAAATGACATACGGTGGCGCACCTAACGCAAAGCACCGGGCCTGATCTGCTGCGCCAGCGAAGAACTCGCGACCGGGCGCTGGGCTCCGAAGTGGTCGTAAACGCCCGCGGCGTAGCCGCAGGAGTGTGCGATATGGCCGACTTAGCCGCGGCTCAGTTCCAGTTGTCGATCTTCACATCGTGCGGATCCGGTGTGCCCGTGCCGGTCTCGACCAGCGACTTCAAGCTCATCAGGAAGATCGCCCACTTGGTGCTGCAGTGGTACATGAACTCCACCGGCTCCTTCCAGCCCAGATGCTTGAACAGAATGACCGTGTAGTCGTCGGCCTGCTGGAGCGACCACTCCACGTGCGTGCCGACCCACTCCTCGGGGCCTTCCACGACCTCCCATAGGACGCGGTTGCCGGGATCGAGTTCGAGCACCTTCATATCGAATCCGCCCGCGACGAAACGGAATGTGACGATTCCGCCGACATCATCGGCCTTGCCTGCGGTGTCGTTGGCCCACCAACCGGCGAGGCCCTCGATGCTGGTCAGCGCCGAATAGACCTCGGCCGTAGGTGCTTTGATCGCCACGCGGTGCAGGATGTCTACCATGTCGAATCTTCTTTCCGTGCGATTGCTGTTTCGATGAATTCACTGCCCGGTGTCGCGCTGTTCCGCGGCGCGCTGTTCCTTGGTGCGCTGGATTACCTCGGCCAGACGCTTGATACGGCGCAGCCTGGCATCCCATTCCGAGCCCACCGACGCCAATTGCGCGACAGCGCGGGCCAATTGGGCCTCGTCCACCCGATATCTGCGCTCACGCCCGGCGGGGGTGGCGTGCACCAGGCCGACGCGATCGAGTACGCCGAGATGTTTGGCAATGGCCTGCCGGGTGACGGGTAGTCGCTCGCTGAGGCTGGTGGCCGTACCATCGCCCTCGGCGAGCAGGAGGTCGAGCACGCGACGACGGGTCGGGTCGCCGATGGCGGACCACAGATCGTCGTCGACCACGGTGGTCATAGCGTGGACACCATCCTCGAGATGTAGTCGCCGAGGCGGGGAATGAAGGTGTTCCAGCCGGTGACATGCTCCTGGTACTGCTCCTCCAGCTTGGCCACCTCCCAGCCCATTTCGCGGAAACCGGTCTCCACCATGCGAATTCTGGTGCCGCCGCCCGCGGGCGTGAGTTCGAAGGTGACGAGCATGGAGTTGACCGAATCGTCGACCTTGCCGTCCGGATAGCACCAGCGGAACGAGAACAGCCGGGGCGGCTCGGCGGCCACCACCTGCATGGGCAGCACGTCCACGCGGTCGCCCCAGACGAATTCGCCCACCGCGCCGGGCCGCACCTCGAACGAGGCGTCGTCCGTCCACCACTCGGAGATGTGCTCGGGACTGCTGACCACCTCGAATACCACCTCGGGGGGAGCGTCCACGTGGATTTCCCGTTCGATACTGCCGAATTCGAGACTCGTCATAACCCCTCCATATGCAACGTTTGGTTGCGTATGACGTTAGTCCACGAATCCGAGACGCGCAACCATTGGTTGCTAAATGGTGGCGATGAGAATCTGCTCGGAGCTGGAGGGGCGCAGCCCGTCCGGTCGGCCGGAGAAATAGTGCTCGGCCAGCTCGTCGGCCGAGACATGCCAGGCCGCCGCGAACCCGGAATCCAGTGCGAGCGAGACGATCTCATCGGGGGAGTAGAAGCTGATGAAGGCATTCCCGGCGGCCCGGGCCATCCGCTCGGTATTGGCGCGCCCCGCCTGTTCCGCCGCCTCCACCAGCGGCAGCGGCAGGGTGAAGGTGGTCGCGAAGGTCGAGCCCGGCGCGAGCCCGGCCGCCTGGCGGAAGGTCTCGGCATTCGCCTCGGCGGTCAGATACATGGTCACCCCCAGCGATGCCGCTACCGCGGGCCGAGCCGGATCGAACCCGAACTCCACCAACCGATCCCACCAGGACTGCGCCTCGAAATCGACCGGAACCAGCGTGAGATGCTCGGGCACCCCGTAACCGAGCTCGACCAGTCGGCGACGCTTCCACTCCTGCGGCCCGGTCTGGTCGACCTCGAAGATCCGCAGCCGCGCGGCGATCTCCGGCCGCCGCTGGGCGAAGGTATCGAGCCCGGCGCCCAGCAGCACATACTGATCGACGCCCAGTTCGGCCTGCTCCCGCACCAGATCGTCGACCAGCCGCGCCCGCGCCACAATGGTGGCGCGAATACGGCCCATCACCTCCGGATTCATATCCGGCCGCTGCCGCCAGCCATCGGCGGGCGCGGCCAGTTCCAGTCCGATCACATCCTCGAGGACATGCGGCAGCGGATCCACCTCCACGTGCAGCGCGCGCCAGAGCGCGACTCGCAGTGCGGTGTCCTCGGGGGCGACGGTATTCAGCATTCCTCGATCCTGCCCGATCCTCGCCCCGAACGCGCACGGCGACAACCGAACTCAGTCCGGCAGGATCGGCACCGACAGCCCCTCGCCGCGCCCGAGCAGGGCCGCCCGGGTCACGGTGCCCGCACCGAACCGGTCCCGCAGCGCGTCCAGGGTCGAATCCAATGTCGACTCGGCGCGATGCTCCAGCGGCAGCGACAACTGCATGGTGTCGGCGTCATCGAGATTGGTCAGCGCCAACCCGACCAGCGTCAATCCGCGTTCGTGGATCAGCGGAAGTGCCGCCGCCAGCAGTGAGCGCGCGGCCCGCAGAATGGCCGCACCGCTGTCGGTGGCCTCGGGCAGGGTGTATGACCGGGTGGCGCGCCCGAAGTCGTCGAATCGCAAGCGCAGCAACACCGTTCGGCACACCCGTCGGGCCGCCCGCAATCGATGCCCCAGCCGATCCGCCAACCCCAGCAGGTAGGCCTCGATCTCCGCATCGGTGCGCGCCCGGCGTCCCAATGCCCGCTGCGCCCCGATCGATCGCCGCCGCTTTCCGGTCTCCACCCGCCGCGGATCTCGGGCCAGCGACAGCGCGTGCAAATGCCGCCCCGCGGCCGGTCCGAGCACCCCCTCACCCATCTCGGCCAACTGTCCCACCCGTGTGATTCCGCGTTCCCGCAGCTCCCGAGCCGTCACCTCACCCACGCCCCACAGCCGCTCCACCGGCAGCGGATGCAGAAACTCCAACTCCCCATCCGGCGGGACCTCCAGCAGCCCATCGGGTTTGGATACCGCGCTGGCCACCTTTGCCAAGAATTTGGTCCGCGCCACCCCCACCGAAATCGGCAACCCCGCCTCCCGCCGCACCCGCTCCCGCAGTCCCCGCGCGATATCCACCGGCGCTCCCGCGATCCGCCACAACCCACTCACATCCAGAAACGCCTCATCGATCGAGATCCCCTCCACCTCCGGCGTGGTGTCCCGAAAGATCTCGAAGACCGCCTTGCTCGCTGCCGCATAAGCTGACATTCGAGGCGGCACCACAATCGCCTCCGGGCAAAGCCGAAGCGCCTGCCGCGAATTCATCGGCGTCCGCACCCCGAACGCCTTCGCCTCATAACTGGCCGCCAACACCACCCCCGACCCCACCAACACCGGCCGCCCCCGCAACCGTGGGTCATCGCGCTGCTCCACCGAGGCATAGAAAGAGTCCAGGTCGGCATGCAGAATCGCCGCCCGCTCCGCCCGCGCTCCGCTTCCCATCTCACCACCGGACACGAACATATGTTCGCATAAGCGTTGGTCTGTTCGGTCGGAAGCCGAATGTCCGACCATCTGGTATGCGTTGACGTCATGGATTTCACGGACGTGTCGGTGACCGCGCTGCGCGTCTTCCGGGCCGTCGCCGAGCAGGGCACCTTCACCGCGGCGGCCGCCTCGCTGGGGTATACGCAGTCGGCGGTGTCACGGCAGATCGCCTCGATCGAGCAGGCGGCGGGGGTGCTGCTGTTGGAGCGGCATCGCAGCGGGGTGCGGCTCACCGCCGCGGGGCATCTGGTGTTGCGGCGTGCCACGGTGGTGCTCGAGGAACTGGCGGCCACCGCGCGGGAGCTGTCCGGGCTCCCGACGCAGGGCGGGGTGGTGCGGCTCGGGTGGTTTCCCAGTGCGGGGGCCTTGCTGGTGCCGAGAGCCATTGCGGCACTGCGTGATACACATCCCGCGATCACCGTCCACACCCGCGAGGGCGGCACCCCGGCGCTGGTGCGGGCGCTGCGCGCGGGCAGTCTCGATCTGGCATTGCTCGGCTCCGCCCCGCCTTTTCGCCCACCCGACACCGAATCACCGGCGCTGGAGCTGCGAACCCTGACCGAATCCAGTCTGCGCGTGGCGGTTCCGGCCGGGCATCCCCTCGCGCGCGGTGACTTCATCGATGTCGCGGAACTGGCTGGGCGGCAATGGATTGCCGGTCCCGCCGCGGCCGATCGGCCGATGGGTGTGTGGCCGGGGCTCGAGGAACGGCCCGAGATCGTGCACACCGCGCGCGACTGGCTGGCCAAACTGAATTTGGTGGCGGCCGGATGCGGATTCACCACCGTGCCGGGGCTGCTCGCCGCCGCCGCGCCACCGGGAGTGCGAATTCTGCCGGTGCACGGCGGCCCGCTCGAGCATCGCCGACTGGTGCTGGCCCGTCTGCCCGGACCGCTCACCGAGCCCGCCGCGCGCACCGCCGAAGCCCTGCTCGCCGCCGCCATGGCGTTATACACCGCCAATTAGTATGCGGCGCAGTCGATTCAGAAAATGCCGCCGCCAGGCATTGAGGGCCTGCCCGGTAATCCAGCGACCCGCATCCGACGCCAGGAAGGCGACCACATCGGCGATATCGGAAGGCTCGGCGAGCCTTCCGAGCGGAATGCCGGCGGCAATCGCGACGATCTGTTCGGGCGGCACCGTGGCCGCGACCTCCCGGTCCGCGTGGGCACGGGGCGCACGCTTTTCACGGTGATTCGCCGCTCCGCGAGTTCGGCCGCCGGCACCCGCACAAGCTGATCGCCCGCTCGTGCACGGAGATTGCCGGCTGCTCCGCGACCACGCCGACCGCCGAACCCGCATCGGAGGCCGTCGAACCGAGGGTCAGTTGTCGGCGTTGAGCGGACCGATCGGTGGATCCGAGTACACCTGGATCTCGCCGACACCGGCGGTGGTCAGGCGTGCGGCCACCGCATCGCTCACCCGGAGGGCGAACAGCCCGGCATCCGGGTCGACCGGGACGAGACCGAAATCCATATCGACCTCGTCCGCGGTGAGCCGCAGGGTTTTCAGCGCATCGGTCAGTGTCGCGGGTGCCGGTAGTCGGAGGGTGAGCAGCGGCATGACTCCACGCTACGCGCGCACGGCGACCTTCCGGAGTTCGGTGAGCGCGGCCGCGGTGTCGACGACGCCGAAACCGTAGTCGTAGTCGAAGGGAGTCGCTCCGCGCCGGATCGCGGTGCGGCGCAGGATATCCCGCAGCTGTGCCGGAGAGACCACGGTGGCGGGCCACTGCGTGCGGATTGCCGCGACCACACCGGCGGCGACCGGCGTCGCCGCCGAGGTTCCGGTATCCGGGGTACCCGCGCCGAAGGCGGTCGACCCGAGGAAATGGGTGTACGTGCAGACGTCGGGCTTCTGATCGGTGAGCCGGCCCGGACCCTGTGAGGAGTAGCCGACCCGCGTATTCGTGATGTCGACACCGCCGATGCTCAGCACACCGCCGAGCGAATTCGCGCCGCCGATCGGCCGCTCCGGGTAGGCGCACCGGCCGTCCGGGCAGTCCCGCCCGCAGTTGCCCGCCGCGAACAGAATGTCGGCCCCCGCGGCCTCCAGCGATCCGACAATGACATTGAACGGATGCGACGGATTGTCGGAGTAATTGCCCGGATTGCCGACCGGGAAGTCCCACTGCGGCGAGAACGAACCCCAACTGTTGCTGACCACCAGCGCACGCGAGGCCGCGGGCTGATCGGTGAGCACCGTGCGCAACCGCGCGTACCCCGCGAGCGCATCGGACAGCAACCCGTCCATGGTCGAGCCGCCGCGCCGAGTACTGCGCAGCACCGCGAAATCCAACAGTGTCGCCTGCGGTGCGGCGATCAGCGCGTCGAAGGCGCACATGCTGCCGTGATCGACCGGGAACTCTCCGGGCTTACCGGTGACGCCCGCCGGATTCCAACTGCGTTGCGCGTCAATGGTGATCGGGGCTCCGTGCACCGTCTCCACCAGCGCCGCATTGATCCCGGTATCCACAATGGCGAGCGCGACGGACTTGCCGGTGAGCCCGGCGGCGGTGAATTCGGTGGTGTGCAGCAGCTTTCCGACGTCCTGCGCGTTGCCGACCGCCGGGGTGTCGCCGCAGGTGAGCACGCCCTCGATAATCGGATCGGCGAAGATCCCGGTGATCGGCGCGGCCGCGGTCAGCCGGGGAACGGTGGCGGCCAGGTCCTCGTCGGCGATCTCCCCGCGCAGCAGCACCGTCGCGTGCTCGGGCGCCAGCGAGTACGGATCGGGGCTGCCCTGCCGATATCCTGGCACCGCGACCGGAGCATAGGCGTGGTCGATGACCACATCGGACTGTGCGCCGAGCACCTCGGCGGCGGTGATATGGACAGCGGGATCGGCCACCGCGGCAACCACATCGACTGTCGGACGAACCTGAATCAGCACGCGCATGATCACCATCGTGCCGGTAACGCGCGCAAACTTCTCACGGAACCCTCAGCACGCACCGCGAATCTACCGATTGGTCCTAACTATCCTGTTCGCATGAGCCCAGGTGCGATATCCATGGTGACGATCGACCCGAAGCTGGAGAGTGTGACCACCGCCGGGCCCGAAGACGACCCCGCCGCGGCCGGGGTGGACCGGCGCGCGGTCGAGGCGATCTGGGAATCCGTGCGCGACTGGTATCGCCTGGGCACCACCCCCGCGATCCAGATCTGTCTGCGCCGCGACGGCAAGATCCTGTTGAACCGGGCGATCGGCCACGGGTGGGGCAATGGCCCCGTCGACACACCCGATACGCCCAAACGCCTGATCACCCCGGATATGCCGTTCTGCGGATTCTCCACCGCCAAGGGCGTCGCGGCGGCGCTCATGGCGATGCTCATCGAACAGGGCCACTTCGCGCTGAATGATCCGGTGAGCCAGTACATTCCGGAGTTCGCCGCCAACGGCAAAGCGCGGATCACCATCGGCGATGTGCTCTCGCATTCGGCGGGTATTCCCTTCATCACCCCGCCCTACCGCGGCACCGATATGGTCCTGGACGAGGAGTTGGCCGTGCGCGGCCTGGCCGATCTGAAACCCAGTTGGCGGCCCGGCCGATTCCGCGTCTACCACGCCCTCACCGGCGGATTGATCCAGCGCCTACTGGTGCGACGCGCCACCGGCAAGCCCATGCGCGATCACCTGAGCGAGCAGGTCCTGAACCCGCTCGGCTTCCGCTGGAACAACTTCGGCGTCGCCCCCGAGGACGTCGATCGGGTCGTCCCGAGCGTGAAGGTCGGCCCCGGTCCGTCGCGCGTCTGGCGGCACCTGGCGGGCCGGGCACTCGGCGGCGGACTCTCCGGCCCCACCTCCGAGACCGACACCCGCGCCTTCCTCACCGCCGAACTCCCCTCCGGAAATCTCGTCACCACCGCGTACGAGCTATCCCGGTTCTATGAAATCCTCACGCGCGGAGGTGAACTGGACGGCGTCCGGATCATGCGCCCGGAAACCCTCCGCATGGCCACCAGCCCCGCGCCCCGCATCCCCGGCGCGGCCGGTCGGGTCTCGGTGGCGGGCTACGAACTCGGCGCGGCGCGCTCCAAATTCGGCCGCCATACCGAAACCCATTTCGGCCGAAGCGGTTTGACCACCCAGTACGGCTGGTCCGATCGCGCCCGCGGGCTCTCCGGGGCGATTCTCACCAGCGGTAAAGCGGTGGTCGACACCGCACGGCCCTGGAAACTCGTCGCCCAGATCTCCGCCGCGGTACCGCGGCACGACTGAACCGCACCGACACAAGCGAAGGCCGCCCGCCCGATCGCCTCGGCGGGCGGCTTCGATGCCGCACGTCAGCTGTCTTGCAGCACGCCCAGCACATTGCCATCCGGATCGGTCACGGTGGCCACGCGACGGCCGCCGCCGACCTCGCGCGCGGGCTCGTTCACGACCCCGCCGGCGGCGGTGACCTCGGCCAGTTTGGCCTCGATATTGGGGACCTCCCAGTACACCACCGGTGCGGTCATACTCGGTCCGGCACCGCCCGGGACCAGGCCGATGTGCTGGCCTCCCACCTCGTATCCGACGTAGTACGGCGAATCCGCGGAGGGCTCGACGCCCAGCAGTGCGGTATACACCGTCTTGGCCTTGTCCAGGTCGGTGACGGGGTGCAGTACGGTCTTGATGCCGTTGGTGGTCGAGGTGCTCATTGTCGCTCCTGAAGTCGAAGTTTTCGCCTATCAGATGAGGCTAGTTTCGCCCCGGCATCCCGAGCTTCTCGATTCCTGATCAGTCCGAGCGGGCAGCCAATTGCTTGCGCGCCTCGGCGAACCACGCCTGGGTCCCGACCAGACCGGCCTCGATATCCTTGCGCGCGCCAGTGAATCCGTAGAGGTTTCCGGCGAAGACCGTGAGCACCGAACCCTCCTGCTCACCGAGTTCGTCCAGCATGTCGGTGTCATCGAGCAGGTACGCGACCCCGGCGATATCCCCGCTCGACCACACCTCGCGGTACTCGTCCCAGCTCTCCTTCCGTACCGCGGCGGCGCGCTCGACCAACTCGTGCTGCAGCGCCTTGCGATCAGCCTCGCTGGGCTGACGGGATTTGAGGTGATCCCAGCTGACCGGTTCTGCGTCGGACACGTCCGGACTCCGTCCCTGTGGGTTGACTGTCATTGCCGAAAAACTCCTGCGCAATGTATCGCGCCGCGGAGATCCGGGCCTCTTCCAACTCGGGGCGCGGATAGGTGGATCGGAAGATCGCTTCCCCGTCGAACATGTGAATCAGCGAGGTGGCCAGCAGTTTGGCGGTTTCGGGGGTGACCGCCGGGCAGAGCGCCGCCACCGCCAGCTCCTCCACCTCGTCGAGCAGCCCGCGCGCCACCGGAGCCAGGCGGTCCCGCAACTCCGGTTCGGTGCGCGCGGCCACCAGCAATTCGAACCACACCGTATTGGTCTGATCGCGGATCTGGGTCCGCACCCGCAGCATGATGTCGGCCAAATCTATTGGCCGGTCACTGTTCTCGGGTCGGCGCAGCACCTGCACCGCGCGGATATGCCGATGCCGGACCTCATCGGCGGCGGCCACCACCAGATCGGTCCGGGAGTCGAAATGCCGGAAGATCGCACCCTTGGAGATGCCCGCGCGGCGACTGATCTCGCCGAGCGAGGCATTGTGATAGCCCACCTCGGCAATCGCCTCGATGGTGGCGTCCACGAGGGCGGATCGGGTGGCGGCGCTGCGCTCGGCCTGCGTGCGCCGCGGGGTGGCCGTGGTCATCGGCCCCCGGCCCGCAGGAAGCGTCCGATGCGCCGGTTGCCCAGAGCGGGCGCGGGCATACCGTCCCCGAAGACGAATTCCCCGCCGACGAAGACGGCCGAGACCGCGCCGTCATTGCGATTGACCATACGAGAGAGATTGTCATACTCGGGCACGACGGCTTCGGCGTAGGTGTCCAGGGAGTCGTCCAGGCGTTCGGGATCGATGATCACCAGATCGGCGCGATCACCTTCGCGCAGCCGCCCGGCATCGATGCCGTACCAGTCCGCGATCTCACCGGTCATCCGGTGCACGGCGTGATCGAGCGACAGGAACGGCCGCCCGGCCTGCTCCGCGCGATGCACCCGCCGCAGGAAGCGCAACCCGAAATTGTAGAAGGCCATATTGCGCAGATGTGCGCCCGCATCGGAGAAGCCCAGTTGCACACCGGGATCCGCGCTCAACCTGTCCAGGAATTCGGGTCGGTGATTGGAGATGGTGGTGCGCCACCGCAGTTTGGTGCCGTGCGCGACGACCAGATCCAGGAAGGCGTCGACCGGATGCACCCCGCCGCGTTCCTCACCCACCCGGCCGAAGGTCTTGCCGATGACGCTGTCGTCCGGACAGCCGACGATCTCGGCATCGAAGAAATCGCGATGCCACACCCGCATACCGAACTTCGTGTCGTATTCCTTCCGGAACCTGCGGCGATAGGACTCGTCCTGGAGCAGGGCATTGCGCTGCACCTGATCGGCCAGGTGCAGCGCGGCCGCACCGGAGCCGAACTCCTCGAAGATGACCAGGTCGATACCGTCGGCGTACACCTCGAACGGGACCGGCAGATGCTGCCAGCGGAAGTCGCCGCCGAGCGCGTTCACCACGCGGGCGAGCGGGCCCATGATGTAGACCAGGAACGGATTCGCCTTGAGGTCCGCGGCCGAGAGCAGGGTGGTCTTGAGGCGCCGCCGGAACAGTCCGACGCTGCTGAAGGTCATGGCGGCGATACTGCGTGGCGAGGTGACATCGGGTCCGGCCTGGAGCACGCGATCCCGTTGCCGCAGAATCGCATTGAGGCGGCGGCGTTCCCTGGCCCTGGCGTAGGTCGAGGGCAGGGTGCGCGATCGGCAGATCTCGCCGTCGAGCTTGTCGAACAGCAGCTGCTGTGCCGACATGCCGACGAAGCCCGCATCCAGGGCCTCGTGCAGCGCCTGCTCCATGGCGGATTGCTCGGCGGCGGTGGGGCGCACCTCCTTGCGGGTGGCGCGATCCAAACCCATCAGGGCGGTGCGCACATCCGAATGTCCCAGCATCGCGGCGATATTGGGGCCGAGCGGCAATTCCTCCAGCGCGGCGACGTACTCGCGCGCCGAACTCCACTGCCCGCCTTGCACGGCTTCGATCACGTGCCGGCGCGGAATCGCCTCGACGCGGCCGAACAGATCACCGGCATCGGTCGGCGTCACGTGCACGGTCGAGAGCGAGCAGGAACCCAGCAGCACCGTGGTGATGCCGTGCCGGACGGATTCGGTCAGCGCGGGCGCTTTGAGCACCTCGACGTCGTAGTGGGTGTGGATGTCGACCATGCCGGGCGTCACCCACTTGCCGGTGGCATCGATGACATTCGGGCAGTCGGCTTCGTCGAGGGGTTCGGCCGACACGCTCACGACGCGATCGCCGCGCAGACCCAGATGACGGATGGCGGAGGGCGCACCGGTGCCGTCGAACCAGCGGCCGCTTTTGATAATCGTGTCGTAGCTCACCTCAAGATTGCAACCGATCGGTCACTAAGAGTCAATGGGCAGTTGCACGAACGGTTTCGGCCGTTTTGGCAGGCGGACACCGGCGTGATCGCATCGTCACCGCACGGAACACCCGTTGTACTGCATGTTCCTGTCATCCTGAGGTGATGAAGCTCAGTGTTGAGCAGAATGGCGAATCCTTCTACGACGCGGGCCGCGCACCGGCCGAAGCGGCCGCCGACGCCATCTCGCCCGCGGCAGTGGTGGTCAATACCGAGCCGGCATCCCCGCCGCCGCCCGAGGCTCCCGCCCCCGCACCGCCGGTCCAGCCGCTGCCCGATCTCACCATTTCCCTGGAGCGCCTGTACGACACCGCCAGTGGCCGTGAGGAATTCCGCCTCCTCCATCGCATCGGCTATGTCGACGATGCACCGCGCATCGGCGTCGGCACCATCCAGGTTCCCGCCGATCTCGAGCACTGGACCACCGACCTCACCTCGGTCCCGCCCTTCCTCACCTGGCTGGTCCCCAAAACCGGTGCGCATCTTCCGGCGGCGATCCTGCACGACGGCCTGGTGCTGAACAGGGACGAACCCGCCAGCTATATCGCCGAACGCGTCATCCACCGCGATGAGGCCGACCGCATCTTCCGCGATGCCATGGCTAAAACCGGCACCGGCCTCATCCGCCGCTGGCTGGTCTGGTCCGCCGTCACGGTTGCCACCATGCATGCGGGCAGGCAGGTCGACTGGACACCAATTCAGAAGTGGCACTATCGAATCGCGCTCTGGGGCACGCTGGGGTTGATCGTCGTGCTCGGTGTGTGGGGCACCCTCGACCTGTTCAATATTCCCCTGCTGCCGGGCGTGCCCTGGATGGGGGAGCGCCCCGTGAGCGCCCTGGTCGGCGGCCTTTCCGGGACCGTCGTCATCCCCCTGCTACTGGGCCTCACCTGGGGCAAGTTCCGCGTCGCCGGCTGGATTATCGGCCCGCTGATCGCCGTGGTCATTCCGGCGGTGGTGCCCATCGTGCTCATCGGCTGGCTGTATGTCGCCGTCGAGAAACTGCATTCCTGGCACCCCTGGCTGGCCGGGGCGCTCGCCATCGTCTGTGTGGTCGCCGCGTTCGCCGTCTTCATCGCGTCCTGGTGGTTCGCCTGATTCGCGCGAAACGACGCTGAGCGAATGTGGTCTCCGGTCAGCCCGGAACGTCACTGTGACAACAGTTCCCGAACGAACGCGTGGTCGGTGCGGCTGTATCGACCGAACCGCCTGGTCAGCCGATCGGATTGTCGCAGAGGGTAGGTGAGCAGGTAGGTGTTCGCGGCGATCTCGCGCAGTTGGAAGTCACCGGCCTGACCCTCATCGCTTCCGGGTGTATCCGGTGTTGCGGCTCGTTGTCGCTGTTCGATTGTGGCCCAGACGAATTCGCGGCTGTAACGATGTCCCGACGCGCCGGTCTCCCAGAAATCCGGTGCGGTCGAGCGTTCGAAGTCCGCACGGGTCGTCCCCGTATCCCAGCGGTGGAATATCGGCTCTCGTAGTTCGAGTTCGGCGACGATATCGCGCAGGTGGGGTGCGGGGACGACGGTCGGGCTCCGACGCTCGAACTATGCGCTGTCCATCAAGTTCCACCGCGCCACGATAGCTTGATCGGTCATCGGGTGGCTGGGACAGTCAGCGGTGCACAGTTTTTGTCGAGTTCCGTAGCTGTTACGTTACGTTGGCTGCGACCAAACGAAACGTATTGAAAATCAAGGTTGGGCGGGGGAATCCTTGAGCCTGACCTCCGATAACGTTCACTTATCGGAGGTCAGGACGGCGGCGAATGATTTGCGGCGCAGAATGATTCGTTTCGTGTTGTTGCGTTGGAGTTGACGAAACCAACGCTACGATTTGGCAATGTCGAGTGTTTGCAACTACCCGGGATGCACCAAACCGATTACTCGCGGCGGGGGACCGGGCAGGCCGTCGGAATACTGCGGACACCCCGATCACACGCGCTGGCGGGCGTGGCGGGAGCGGCAGCGACGGCTACAGGAGGAGGCCGAGATACCGGTCACGAACGTCACTGTGACGCAACAGGGTCCGGTAACCGTGGCTCGAATGCGCGCCGATGAGTTGCTGATTCAGTTCCGAACGCTCGCTGATCAACTCGGAAACACCCTTGCGGGCGCGGTGGCCGAATTGTCCACGCTGACAGATCCTTCCGTCGCCGAGGCGCAGGTGCAGGCCGTCCAGGCCGATGCCGCACGGCGGATAGCCGAAGCCGAGATGGCGGCCGTGGCGGCGGAGCGAGCGCGCCGCGAGGCCGAAGAGTCCAGGGTGGCCGCCGAATCCGCGGCCGAGGATGCCGCGGCCGCCGCCGAAGCTGCGGAGGCGCGGATCGCCGAGGCGGCGAGCTCCCGCGATGACGCCCTGCGCGAGGTGGAGCGCATCACCAAGCAGGCCGCCGATGACGTCTTCGCCGCCCGCACCGAGGCCGAGGCGGAGATTCGCGCGGTGCGGCGCGAGGCGCAGGAGGATGTGGAGCGGGCCCGGCAGCAGGCCACCGAGGAGATCGAACTCGCGCGCTCCAAGACCGTCGCCGAAGTGGAGCAGGTGCGCCGCGACAGCGCCCAGCGCGTCACCGCCGCCGCGGCGGAGCGAGATCTGGCGGTGCAGCGGGCCGCCGATGCCGAACGCGCCATCGAACGCGCGGAACAGGCTGTCGCCGAACGCAATCAGGCGGTCGCAGATACGCGAGACGAACTGGGGCGGGTCCGGGCGGAGTTGGAGCGTGTGCGCACCGAGGCCGCGACCGCGCGGCAAACCGCCGCCGCGGATCTGACCGCCCTGCGCACGGAGGCCGCAGCCGCCCTGGACCACGCCCGTAAGGACGCGGCTGCCCGAATCGCCGCACTCGATGATGCCCGGCAGCAGATCCTCGCACGCGCCGAGCGTGCCGAGCAGCAACTGGACGCTTTGGTGGCAGAACGGCTTCCGATGGCCGGAAATCGCACAGTTGGCGAATGACCGTCCGGTTCGTCACGTTTCGATGGATGCGCGTGCGTCCTGCACATGTGAAATGACATCGGAACGTGCGGCAATGCCGGAGATTTACGAGGGCATCCGGCGGTATCGTCAGGGGGAAAAGAGAACTCCGTGCGGACCCGATCTGCAATGATCTTCAGTCAAAGGTTCTGGCCGACAGGACTACCCGTGCACCGGCACCCGCTGGGGACACGGAAGGTAAAGGGGTGTCAGTTGAATATCAACGCCATGCGAGCACGGCAATCCCGGCCGAGTGTGGCGCGCGTGTACAGCTACGTTCTCGGTGGACGAGACAACTACGGCGTCGACAAGAATGTCGGCGACTACTTCATGAGTGATCTGGCCGGTTCCGAGCAACTCGCGATCACGAACCGCGACGCTGTCCTCCGCGCTGTGCACGGCATGGCCACCGACGGCATCACCCAGTTCATCGATATGGGTTGCGGCTTGCCCGCCGCAGAGAATGTCCACGACGTAGCGCGCCGCGTGCATCCCGAAGCCAAGGTCGTCTACGTGGACAATGACCCGTTCGTGGTCGCGCACGGCCGAGCGCTGCTCGCCGTCGACGACGGTATCGACGCGATTGAGGGCGATGTCGGCAAGACGGCATGGATCCGCGAACATCCTGCGGTACAACGGATTATCGACTTCGAGCGGCCGGTGGGGCTGCTCTTCGCCGTCACCCTGAGCTTCCTCGAGGACGAGGAGGATCCCGCGGGTGTGGTGAAGTTCTGGGCCGATCAGGTCCCGTCCGGCAGCCGCGTCTACATCTCGCACTTCCGCACCGGCGGCACCCGTGAGGCCAAGGCCACCGAGCGCAAGATCCTGGAGGCGTTCGGCCGTGGTCGCTGGCGCACCGATGCCGAGATCCGGGACTTCTACGGTGATCTCGAAGTCCTGGAACCGGGCATCGTCCCCTGCGCGCAGTGGCGGCCGCAGCCCGGTGAGGGCGAGCATAAGCTCAGCGACTGGGAAGAGATGATCGTCTCCGGCATGGCGCGCAAGCCCTGAGGGGCTCTTGCCCACGGGCATAAGGCATTTCGCTGATCCGGTGCGTTGACCTCAACGCACCGGATCAGCTCTTTTCAGCGGCTCTTACTCACCTTCAGCGGGGCCTCGTTGAACGCGCGCACGCGAGCCGTCTCCCGCGCGACCCGCCAGGAGAAATCCCATTCGACCGGCGGCGCGTCCCGGATCGGCAGGTAGCGAATATCGGGCCGCTGACAGGGGTTTCGGTAGTAACCGCCGAAAACCAACGGATATGGCGTAACCGCTGCTGATCGGCAGTAAGTCCCGGTTCGGCCTGGTGATGGCCGGTTGCTGATTGGCTTGGCTCCCAACGCTATTGGTTGGGGTGGGAGGCCGGCGTCGTGGCGACACGGGTGTTCGTCGATGGCGGGAAGGTCTACGAGGCGACGGGACCGCGGCTGCTCACCTTCGCCGACGCGGTGGCCGAGATCGCCGTGGCCACCGGACGCGCCGTCGAATACCTGGAGGCCTCACCGCAGGACCTATGCCGCCGCCCTGCGGGCGGACGGTCTGCCCGACGAACTGGTCGACGTGCTGATCTACCTGTCCACCACGGTGCTCGACGGCGCAATGCCCACCTGGCCGATGGCGTGCAGCAGGCAACCGGTTCGGCCGCACGCGATTTCGGCGACTTCGCGCGCGCGGCGGCGGCTACCGATATCCGGCGACCCGAAGCGGTGTCGTGCGCCCGGGACGAGGGGTTCCGGGCGCTACTCCAGTCCGAATGCCACCGACCGCAGGACCAGCGCGAGAATGAAGACGATGGTGAACGCCAGATCGATGGCGAGGCCGCCCGCGCGCAGCGGCGGCAGCACCCGGCGCACGGGCGCGATCACCGGTTCGGTCCATTTGTGGGTGAAGCTGCGCGCCCTGAGACCCCAGTCGGGCAGATTGCCCGCTACCGCGACCCAGTCCAGCACCATGCGCGCGAGCATCAACAGGACGAATGCCGTCAGCAGCCAACCGAGTACCCCGGCGATCAGACCCATGACCAACTCCTCAGTAGTGGCCGGTACGGACGGCCGACGTGGCCGATCGTAACGCCCGATTCGAATACCGACCGGTTGAGCGGGCGGCGTGTCAGGAGCGGGGCTCGCGCCACATCTCCCACACCGGCGGGCCGCCCCCGGTGGCGTCGAGTTCGGCGGTCACCTCGAAGCCGAAGCGCTCGTAGTACGGGACATTCTCGGGCTTACTGGACTCCAGATAGGCGGGCAGGCCCTCGGCATCACAACGATCCAATCGCGCGGAGAGCAGCGCCTTGCCGTAGCCCTTGCCCCGCGTGGTGGGCAGGGTTCCGATGGATGCGAGATACCAGTGCGGTGGATCGTGCGGATGTTCGGCGGCCAGCGTATCGGCCATTCGCCCGGCGGCAATCAGACGCGATCGGAATGCCCGGATCAGTCCGGGCAGGGCGCGCAGGTTATTGCGGTCACTGGAGTAGCCCGGCGGCTCCCACATGGCCGCGCCGACGATTTCACCGGAGTCGTCGACCGCGATATCGATACCGCCGTGCTCGATGCGGTCGTGCCGGGCCAGCGTGGCGAACATGAGGGCGGCACGCCGAGCCCGCGATGCGTCATCGGGGAGCAGCCAGGAGATGATCGGATCATCGGCGAAGGCGAGGCCGAGCACCCGGCCCAGCGTTGGAATATCCGAACGTTGTGCCTGACGGACGGTGATCTCCATTTCTTCACCGTACTGGCGGTGTCCGATTCACGCCCGCAACACCGGGTGCGAATCGGACGACACTACGAGTAGCGCCGACGACACGGGAGGGGAGTGGTGGAAATGGGTTCCAGGGCAGCACGATACGCGGGGGTGGCGGCCTGTTGCGCACTGCTGGGGGTGACCGGCTGCGCGAGCGATTCGAATGACTCCGGTCGGTCCACCGCGTCCGGAAGCACTGTCGTTCCGACGCAGGCCGTGGTCCCCGCGACCACCGACGGCCCGACCACCGGGCGGACCGAATCGACGCCGCCGACCTCACCTCCGCCCACCTCGAGCGCACCCGCGCCGTGCGGTAATGGTCAGGTCGTGGTGGATGCGACCATCATGTCTCCGGGCATGGGCCATCGCGGTGTGCGCCTGAACTTTTCGGCCGCGCACGACAGCCGCTCCTGCACGCTGACCGGATACCCGGGCGTGGACACCGGAGCGGGCGGCCCACTGCTGCATGCCGAACGCACCCCGCGCGGATATATGGGCGGCCTGCCCGCGGGCGAGGACAACCCGCCGACCATCGTGCTCGACGGCACCCACGGTGCGCAGGCGGTTGTCGAGGGCGTGGCCTTCGACTCCGAGGGCAACCAATGCGCCACCTACACCGATCTGCGGGTCACCGCGCCGAATACCACGGACACGGTGACCGTGAGCGCTCGAATCGACTCCTGCCACCTACAGATTCACCCGGTCACCGCGCCGCGGTAGCGTGGCTCAGCCGCAGCGCCGCCTCGTGATCGTGGGTGGGGATGACGGCGGCGAAGTGGCGCGCCAGATGTAGTCGATGCAGGGTCTTGAACGTCTCGTCGTGGTTCTCGTCGACGAAATTGCCTGGGAATGACGACTTCTGGCGGATCTTCTCGACCTGGAGTTCATGCCAGGCGGCATCGCCCGCCAGCAGCACCCAGCCGCGCTCGGTATGCGCCAGGATGCCGATGCTGCCGGGTGTATGTCCGGCCAGATCCACCAGCACAATGCTGCCGTCCCCGAACAGGTCTCGGCTGCGGGTGAAGGTGAGCACCGGCGGACCGTCCAGATCGAATTCGACGATGGGGCGGTCGAGTAGCGCATCGCGCACCCCGCCGACCGGGGCGGTCGGACCCGCGCTGATCCACTCGTGTTCGGGCCGGTGCAGCTGGACGGGCAGACCGGGCAGGTCCAGGAGTCCGCAGACGTGATCCCAGTGCGCGTGCGTGGGCAGCGCGAAATCCGGGGCGGGCAGATTCGGTCGCAGGCTCAGCGCGGTGACGGTGGGGACGGTTTCGACCGGTGGGCGCACCACACCGCGCAGGGCGGTGGGCAATTGCGCGATGGCGCGGGCCTCGGCGTCGGTGCAATAGCTCGGGTCGACCAGGAAGGTCGCCTCCGGGTGCTCGATCACGAAGGTGGTCAGCGCATTGGTGATGCGACGCGGCTGGAAGGTACCCTCCACCACCATCGCTGTCGGCACCGAGCGCGGTGCCTGATCGAGTGCGGTCACCCGCACGGTGCGATTCGGATCGGGCAGGCCCGCATCGGTGATCGAGCGCAGGAAACGCTCGTCGACCGGGCGCGGGCGCACCATTCCGCGCACCAGACCGGTTGCCGCGGCGCAGCATTGGATCAGACCCGGGGAACGTACGGCGTTCGACATCGATTGCACTCTCCATTCACGGTGCCGGAAACCTGGACGGTCGCCGGGAGTGCTGGCAGGCTAAAACTTCACGTCGACATGAAGTAAAGAGGCGAATGGTGAGCACCGCGCAGGATATGCGGATCGGCGATGCCGCGGCCGCACTCGGCATCGAGGCCCATGTGCTGCGGCACTGGGAATCGGTGGGTCTGCTCAACCCATCCCGCAGCCCCTCCGGGCACCGCAGCTACGACCCCAATACCCTCGATGTGGCCCGTATCATCCGGCTCCTTCAGCGAACCGGCTTGTCACTGGATCAGATTCGCCAACTCGGCCTCAGCCCCTGCGATGAACGGCGCGAGCTGATCAATGACAAACGCGCCGATATTCGGCGACAGCTGGAACTACTGCGCACCACCGATCGCTTCCTCGCGCACCTCACCGAGTGCAGTCACCCCGTCATCGCCGACTGTCCCGAGTGCGCCGAATTCACCAGGGCCGGAAGGAAATTCCCCCGGAGCTCGGTGCCCGGGCGCATTCACTAGGGGAAGCGCCCGGCGGCCAGCTCAGAGCAGAGTGACCTGGACCGGTGCCCCGTGCGCGGGGACGTGGGTGATATTCCTGATCTTCGAGCTCTCGCCGGTGACGCCGGCGGGTAGGGAGAGCCGGTAGCGGGTGAGGATTTCGCGCAGGACGGCGGTGCCCTCCATGAGGGAGAAGCCCGCGCCGATGCACCGGCGTACGCCGCCGCCGAACGGTAGCCAGGTATTGGCGGCGACCGATCCGTCGAGGAAGCGTTCGGGGCGGAAGTCGGTACCGTCCGGGAAGTTGTCGGAGCGGCTGTGCGCCAGCAGGATCGAGGTGGACACGACCGTGCCGCGCGGGAGGGCGTACCCTCCGATGGTCATATCGCGGGTGAGTCTGCGGCCGGTGGCGGCGATGACGGTGCGGCGGCGCATGGATTCCTTGAGCACCGCCTCCAGGTATTTGTCATCGCCGTCGTGGGCGGCGCTGCGCGCGGACTCCTGCACCCGGGGATGCGCGGCCAGTTCATGACAGGCCCACGACAGCGCCGAGGCGGTGGTCTCGTGTCCGGCGAGCAGCAATGTGATGAGCTGATCGCGCAGTTCCGCATCGGACAGCGGTGCGTCCGAAGGGTTTTCGCCGGAGCCGACCGCCAGTAACCGGGACAGCACATCGGCTCGCTGATCGAGATCGGGGTGTGCGCGGCGCTGGCTGATCTCGCTGTACAGCAGCTCGTTCATGGCCTGCTGGTTCTCGCGGAAGCGCTTCCACGGCCCGTGCCGATCCAGCCACGGATACTTCCAGCCGAAGAAGATGAGCGGATTGATATTCACGATCCGGCGCAGCCGGGGCGCGAGCTCACCGCGCCGGTGTTCATCGGCCATACCGAAGACCACCTGCATGATGACATCGAGGGTGAGTTCATTCATCCGGTCCAGGGTGTGCACCGTGGACCCGCTGGCCCACCGATCCACATGGGTCTTGGCAATGGCCTCGACCAGTGTGCGATACCCGCGCAGGGACGACCCCGCAAAGGCGGGCATCAGCAATCGCCGCGCCCGCGCATGTTCGGCCTCATCGGTGAGCAGCAGCGAATGCTCACCCATAATGTGCACCAGCAGCCGATTCCCCTCGCCCGCGTGCAGATCGGCCGGATCCGCGGCGAAGATCTCCCGAATATGTTCGGGCCGCGAGAAGATGACCACTTTCTCCGAGTACGGCGGTACCAGTCGAAGCGTGAAAACATCCCCGTACCTGCGCGCCGCCCGCTCCAGTAGCGCCCCTCGCCACTGTGCGTACAGTGCGGTCTGAACAATGCTCGGCAGCCGGGGACCCGGTGGATACGAGGTGCTCACAATACTGATCCCTTCACCCGGGCCGCTGCGATGCGACCGCCGAAGACGCTCATTACAGCCTAGAGCGCCCCGCGACGACTTGGCAGCGCCGAGACAACTTCGCACCCCGACACGCCGACCAGCGCATCGTGAACGTCACTGTGACGCAATCGGGTTGGCGTGCCGGATCACCGAATCAGCCCTCGGAGAGCTCCTCCGCGGATTCCTGACCCGCCGTACCGGTGCGGCGCAGGAAGTCGGCGATCACCTCGAGTTCGGCATCGGAGTAGCGGGCGCATACCTCGTCCATGCGCGTATTCATTCCGGCGAGCACCGCGAACAGTTCGGAGTTGCGTTCGCGTACCGCGCGGACGGTGATCGCGCGACGGTCGGTCGACTCCGGATCGCGTTCGCGCACAATCCATCCGGCCTTCTGGAGGCGATCGAGGATGCCGGTGAGGGTGGCTGGGTGCAGTCCCGCCCGGCGGGCCAGGGCGGTGGGGGCCAGCGGGCCGTGTCGATTGATCAGGTCCAAACACGTCCAGTCGATATCGCGCAGTTCGACCCGGCCGCCGAACCTGCGATTGAGCAGTGCGAGCTGAATGTTCAAGTCGCGCACGGCTTCCTTGACGGCGGTCATCCGCTGTCGCCGCTGCCGCGTCGCACCCCGATCCGCTACTGGAGTCACCGCACCACTCTCGCCGGTTTGTATGGATTCCGTATCATATCGTGGTGCCATGCGGCCCTGCCCGCAGTTCAGGCCGGTTCGACGCGGAAGACCGCGATCCTGTCCGCCGCCGCGGCGATCCCCTCCGGGGTGGCGGTCTGGGCCAGCCCCGTGGTCACGAACCGTTCCCCGACGCTCTTGGGACTGCTCCGCACCAATTCGCGCAGCAGCGACCCGCGCTCCGCGACCGGCACCTCGACCAACCGGGCGCTCGCGGACGACCGCCCCCGGGTCAATGTGACGGTTTCGGCGTCACGAACATTGGCAACCCACGCCGCCTTCGGAAACGCCTGGAAGATATACCGACCGTCCCCGATCTCATTGACCGCGATCGGAAATGTCCGCGGCTGTCCGGTCTTACGTCCCTTGACGGTGAGCAACTGCATCGGCCCGAAAGCCACTCCGCGCCGCTGCAATCCGACGATCACCTTGTTGATCGTGTTCGTCACCCGGCGGTACCTGTCTGCGTTCATGAACCCGAACCCTTCCGGAAGCTATCCAGTACGTAATCTATGAATCACATATAGTATGAGTTACGTATTAGATGGTGGCAAGGCGCGAGGACTTGGAGCGGACATGAATTCGCCACGGATCGATCCCGCAGCGGTCGACTACGAGAAGCTGTACAGCGGTGCCGAAGTCTTTCCCGGTGTCGCGGTGCAGCGACCCCCCTGGGATATCGGCAGACCGCAATCGCTGTTGGTCGCCTTCGAACGCGCCGGTCGCATCACCGGCACCGTGCTCGATATCGGTTGCGGCCCAGGCGATACCGCGATCCACCTGGCACGGTGCGGTTACCGCGTGACCGGAGTCGATATCGCGCCCACCGCCATCGCGCATGCGCGTGAACGTGCGGACAAGTGCGGGGTGCGGGTGCGATTCGAGGTCGCCGATGCCGTCCATCTCGACGGATTCGACGGTGGTGTCGACACCGTGGTGAGCAGTGCCCTGCTGCACTGTCTCGATCCGGAGCAGCGCCGAGCCCATGTCGCCGCGCTGTCCCGGATCGTCGCACCCGAGGGCCGATTGATCCAATTCTGTTTCACCCCGGCCGACCACGCCGAACTGTACGCGCCGTCGCCGATCTCCGAGGCGGAGATACATCGCCTCTTCGACGGCCCGGATTGGACGATCACCACCTTGCGCACCGATCGGCTCGAGGTGGCGGCCCCGCCCGAGCAGATGTCGAAGCGATTCGCCGAGTACGGCTTTCACCCCGAACTCGATGAGCGGGGATCGATGCTGCTGCCGGTGCTGGTGCTCGAGGCGCACCGGCGTAAAGCCTAGCGGGGCTCGGAATCAGCCGCCGAAGATCGCGGTGGGATCGCCGTCGAACCGGGTGTTCTCGATGCGCGTGCGGTCGATAAGCCAGCGGTCGCCGTCGCGGCGCAGTTCGAGATGGTAGGGGTTCTCGAGCAGGGCTCGAGTGGACGGGTCGGCGATGAGCAGATGCTGGGCTTCCACGAGGGCGGTCGTGTGGGCGGTGTCGCCGTCGATGGTGATGCGCGGGTTCGTCACCTGATGGGTGGTGCTCACGGTGGACTCCTCGTTCATTCGGACGGTGTTCATGGCCTCTGCCCGCTCGATCACGTCGAAGGACCCGGCGGAGCGGTCTTTCGACGCCACGCCCGGGACGTTCGGCGCCGCTAGGACAGGCGGTGACCTAGTTCGTTCGTACCGTAGCGATATGACCACTTTCGAGCCTTTCCGCATCGATATTCCGGCCGCAGCGATCGACGATCTCAACTCCCGCCTGGCCGCCACCCGGTGGCCGGATGAGCTGCCCGGCGTGGGCTGGAGCTACGGCATTCCGACCGGCTATGTGCGGGAGATCGCGGAGTACTGGCGCACCGAATTCGATTGGCGCGCACGGGAAGCGGCATGGAATCGGTTCCCGCGGTTCGTGACCGAGATCGACGGGCAGCGCATGCACTTGCTGCACGTGCGCTCACCGGAGGCGAACGCCCTGCCGCTGGTGCTTGTGCACGGCTGGCCGTTCGAGGATTTCACCGAGGTGATCGGTCCGCTGACCGATCCCGTCGCGCACGGAGGCGTTGCCCAGGACGCCTTCCACCTGGTGATCCCGACGCTGCCCGGCTTCGGTTTCTCCGGCCCCACCCGCGAGCCGGGTGCGGCCGCCACCGAGCGCAGTGCCGAGCTGATCGCGAAACTCATGGCGGGACTGGGCTATTCGCGATACGGCGCACAGGGCGGTGACGCCGGTTCATTCATCGCGCCGCAGCTGGGCCGCATCGATGGCGATCATCTGGCGGGCATTCACCTGAACGACCCCATCACCATCCCCGCCCGGGGCGACGACGGGTCCGCGTACAGTGCGAGCGATCAGGCCAAGCTCGCCGAGATGCGAGATTGGAGCAGTAAGGAGACCTCCGGTTACGCGGGCATCCACTCCACCCGCCCGCAGACCCTCGCCCCCGCGATCTCGGATTCCCCCGCGGGCCTGCTCGCCTGGGTGCTCGATGTGGTGAACACCTTCAGCGATCCCGCCGCACCCACCCCGGACGCCGCCATCGACCGCGACATGCTGCTGACCAATATCGCCATGCTCTGGTTCACCAACACCGCCGGCTCCTCCCTGCGCCTGTACAAGGAGTCCGGCCTGTGGGGTGCGGAGGTCACCAACTCGGGTGTCCCCACCGGCGTGGCGGTCTTCCCCGGCAACAATACGATTCGCGGTATCGCCGAGCGGCAGCACACCCTCGTGCACTGGTCCGAATTCGATCGCGGTGGCCACTTCGCCGCCATGGAAGCCCCCGACCTGCTCACCACGGACCTGCGCGACTTCTTTCGCAAACTCCGCTGATTCGACCCCGTCGTCGGGCGCGGCACGCGGTGCCGACCTGCCGAATGTGCCGGTCCGCCGGTGAATTGGACTTAACGGTCATACAATTCGGCTATGCCCACCAAACGGATCGAGGGGCGTACCGCGGTGTTCGCCGACTGGGCTTGGCAGGCACTGCTGGTCACGGGTGTGTGCTCGGTGGGGGTCGGGATCACGCTGGCCGTGTGGCCGAACAAGTCCGTGACGGTCGAGGGCACGCTGTGCGGGCTGGTGCTGCTGGCCACCGCGGCTACGCAGTTGATCGCGGCATTCGGTGCGAATATCGCCACCGCGCTGAAGGTGCTCCAGTTCATCGGCGGGGTCACCGCGCTGTTGCTGGCGCTCTGGTGCATCAATAGCGGCCAATGGGTGTTGTTGCTGGCCTTGTGGATCGGCATGGGCTGGATGATTCGCGGGGTGGTGCTGGCGATCACCGCGGCCTGGTCGGACGAGTTCGTGGGATCCGGCTGGCAGGAGATCATCGGTCTGGTCACCGCCGGTGTCGGCATGGTGATCGCGGTGGGTCCGTTCGAAACGGTCACCTCGCTGTCCATCGCGGTCGGTTTGATCACCATCGCACTGGGCGCCACCGAGATCTGGACCGCGGCGCGGTTCGAGCGCAGCGGGATCGGCGTCACCGTCTGATATCGGACACTCGGGACATATTCGACAACTGCCAAATATTTGCCTATACGGTTCGGCTATTCGTGTGCTCGTGGATCCGACCGTGCGACGGAGCCCGCCGCCGGTCCCCGGTGAGAGGCGGAATAGATGGCACGCAAGACCGGCCCGGCCCTCGCCGGAGAGCTCACCGAAATGAAACTCACCGATTCCGTCCGATGCGGGGCGTGGCAACTGCAATCGGTGCTGCTCGCGTATCCCGATGACGCACTGCTGGATTCACTGTCGCTGCTGTGCCGGACCGCAGCCGCGCTGCCCGAGCCGATCGGCGCACCACTGCAACCGCTGCTGAATCATCTCGAGCGAGGTGCGCCCTTGGCGCTGGTGACCGAATTCGTCGAGACCTTCGATCACCGCAAACGATTCAGCCCCTATCTGACCTGGTTCCTGTACGGCGATACGCGTAAGCGCGATATGGCGCTGCTGCGCTTCAAACAGCTGTATCGGGCGTCGGGGCCGGTGCTGGACGACGGCGAGCTCTCGGATCACCTGGCGATGGTCCTCGAGTTCGCCGCAGCCTTCCCCCTGCAGGGCGAACAACTGCTGCTGAAGCATCGCACCCAAATCGAAGCGATGCGAATGACATTGCGCGAGAACGGCTCTCCGTGGACGGGCGTGCTCGAATCACTGTCGGCGACATTGCCACCGCTGCGCGGTGAGCAGAGCACCGCCATGGCCCAACTCATCGCGCAGGGTCCGCCGGGCTCGGCGCGACGCTGTACGGCACTCTGACCGGGCACCGCACAACTGCCGCCTCTCAGTCGAATACCACGCCCCGCAGCCGCCCGGTGTACCGCGCGGCTCGATCCATGGCGTCTCCGGCGGCATCCAGCTCGATCAACGCCTCCTCCAGCACTTCTCGCGCACCCGCCACGCAGTAGCCCGGGGTGGTCAAAGCCCCCACCCCGACCGTATCGATGATCAGGCCGGATTCGGGCAGCGCCGCATAGCTCGCCGCCAAGTCCGCGACCGCCTGTCGCAACTGATCCACCTGCGCCGACAGCTGCGCACGCCGACCTTCGAGCTCGACCGGATCCATCACCATGGGCTCCAGTCTGCACGAGGATGGGAGTGCGCGTCGGTGCGCGTGGGGTGGAGCCGGTGCGATCGATTGGGAAACTGTGTGCTCAGCGGGCCGGAATCGACTGTGGGACAGAGGTGTCCGCTGGACGGCGGGCAGCCCAGGGGCGTGCGGTCTCGATTTCGGCCGCCAGTTGCAGGAGCAGGTATTCGCTACCCGGGGCGCCTACGAACTGGGTGCCGAGTGGCAGGCCCGAGGCGGTCCAGTAGGTGGGCACGCTCATGGCGGGGCGGCCGGTGATATTCGCGAGTTGGGTGAAGGGCACGGCCGACAGGCTGGCGGTGACCAGATCGCGGTAGAAATCGGTGCGCGCCAGCACATGTCCGGCCCCGAAGCGCAATAGTGGCGGAAGCAGCGTCTCGGCGAGCGCGGGTGTGCGGTTCTGGCCGATACGCAGCGGCGGCTCCCCGAGGGTGGGGGTCAGCAGCAGGTCATAGCGGTCGTGGAACTCGGCCAGCACGCGGGTGTAGTCGTTCCAGCGCGCGTGCGCGCGAACCAGGTCCGGCGCTCCGACCGTGCGGCCGACCGCGGCAAGCACCTGGGTGTCGAGGTCGAAATCGCCCGGGGCCGAACGGGTTGCCGCGCAGGTTTGGTCGAGTTCGGTGGCGACGGAGGCGGTCCAGACGGTCATGAAATCCACGGCCAGTTGACGACCGTCGAATGCCGGAGTCGCGGGTTCGACGGTGTGGCCCAGCGTTTCGAGGAGTTCGGCCGCGTCCTCGACCGCTCGCACCGCTTCGGCGTCCACCGTTGTGCCCAAAGGGGATTCACTGGTGAAGCCGATGCGCAGTCGGCGCGGCGGCGCGGTCACCGCATCGCGGAAGGGCCGGTCCGGGCGTGGTACGTGGTAGGGCGCACCCGGGTCGGGCGGGCTCAGAATGTCGAGCATGACGGCCGTATCGCGCACACTGCGCGACAGCACGCCCTCGCTGACCGCGCCGAACAGCGGGTCACCGACCGCCGGTCCACTGGGCACCAGACCGCGGCCCGGCTTGAGGCCGAACAATCCGGTGCAGGCCGCGGGAATTCGAATCGAACCGCCACCGTCGCTGGCACCCGCGACCGGCACGATCCCGGCCGCCACCGCGGCCGCCGAACCACCCGAGGAGCCGCCGGGGGTGCGGCTCGGATCCCAGGGATTGCGTGTCGCACCGAAGGTTCGCGTCTCGGTAATGCCCTTGCTGCCGAATTCGGGCGTGGTCGTCTTGCCGAAGATCACCAGTCCGGCGGCCAGCCAGCGGTCCACCGTAACGCTGTTGCGTTCGGCCCGCACCGAACGCAGCGGGCCGGTGCCGCCCGAGGTCGGGTACCCGGCGAAGTCCTGGCCCAAGTCCTTGAGCAGAAAGGGGACTCCCGCGAGCGGACCGGTGTGCTCGGAGCGCTGGGCGAGTTCGGTGCCGACCTGTTCCATGAGCAGGCTCACCGCATTGATCGAGGGATCGATCCGGGCGCACCGCTCCAGCGCGAGCCGCAGCAACTCGGTCGGGTGAATCTCGCCCCGGCCGACCAGTTCGGCCAGTCCGACCGCGTCGTACTCGCGGTATTCCTCGTATCTCATGGTGTCTCCTCACTCGCGGATGCCGCGCCGCCACCCTCACGATAGCCGTACCATGTGGTTACGCAACCGGTTGGAACGGTAAAATTTCCCGCCATGGCCGAGAATCGGGATGTGAGCGAGAAGAAAATCGACGGGCGCACCCTGCGGTTTCAGCACCGCCGTCCCGAATTGCTCGCCGCGGCCACCGAATACGTGCTCGACCAGGGCGTGCAGCAACTGTCGCTGCGCCGGGCCGCCGAGGCGCTCGGGGTCAGCCACGCGACTCTGATCCGGCATTTCGACACCAAGGACGCCTTGATCGCCGAGGTGCTAGAGCACATTCGCGCCGACTTCGAACAGCGGCTGCTCACCGAGGAATTGCGCGCGGTCGACGATCCGGCGCAGCGACTCCGCGCGGCTTGGCGACACCTGTGCCGCCCCCGCGAACAGCGGCAATTCCTGGTGCTGTTCGAATTGGTCGCCGATTCCGCACGCACGCCCGAGCACCCCCGCGCCCGCCTCGTCACCGACTGGCTCACGGTGATCGAACGCGAACTCACCCGACACCACTGGCCCGCCGAAACCGCCTCCCGCACCGCGACTTTCATCCTGGCCCAGGTCCGCGGCCTACAACTCGACCTCCTCACGACCGGCGACCGCACCCGCGTCGACGCCGCATTCGAGATGACGGTGGACGCCCTGATGAACGACCTCACCGCCGCCCGCACGCGGGGTACCGCGTGATGAGACAGCAGAGGCGGGCACGCGGGCAGCGGAGAACGAATGGCTCGGCGTAACCTTCCGAACCTCGAGGACCGCCATCCACTTCCGCGACGGCCGCGCCAGCTTCCCGCAGGGCACGCACCTCACGCCGGCCGACGACGACCAGCGGCGCGAGTGCTACCGGCTGCGTCGCCGCGAGCACAACGAGGCCGAACTCATCTACCCCCCAATGGCATACACCGTCAGCGCGAGCGACCTGATGCCGCCCGTCTGACTTCGACCCACACGGGAACATTTCTCCAATCTTGGCGTGCTCGATCGGTCGATAGTGGTGCTCACCACCATCGACGACGAGAGGACACCCGTCGTGACCGACATCCTCGGCTCCGCGAAGACACCGAACGGCGAAACGTCAGAACCACGCTCCGGAGAGCGGTCAACGGCCGTGCGACCGCTGTTGGCCTGCGGCATCATTGCCCCGCTGCTCAATATTGTTGTGGTTCTTGTCCTCGGCGCCGTCCGACCCGGATACAACGCCTGGAAAGTCCCCGACAGCAATCTCGAACTGGGGGAGGGCGGATGGATTCAGATCACCAACTACCTCCTCACCGGCGCGCTCCTGCTCGCCTTCGCCGCGGGGATGCGGCTCCGACTGCCCACGGGCCGCGGATCCACCTGGGGCCCGATCCTGCTCGGCGTCTACGGCTTCACCTTCGTAGCCATCGGCCCCATCCTCCCCGACCCGTCCCTCGGCTACCCGGCGGGCGCGTCAACCGCATCAACCGTTCACGGGACCATCCACATCCTCTTGGGCCTACTCCAATTCACCTCCCTGATCGCGGCATGCTTCGTGCTGTCCCGGCGCGATGAAGAGCCCAAAACGATTGGTTGGCACCGGTATTCGGTAGCCACCGGCCTGCTCGTCGCCGCCTCTTACATCGCCTTCGTCCTCACCGCCAAATTGGTCGATGGCGGACCGGCCGGCCTCATCGAACGCATCGGAATCATCGCCGGTGGAATCTGGATCGCGCTGTTGGCAATTCGATTGATGAGCGGATCGCGGCCTGGCTCAGACGAGTAGGACTCGGCGGCCGCGGGTGTGGCCGGTTTGGCTGTCGGCGTGGGTGGAGGCGGCTTCGGTGAGGGGGTAGGAGTGGTTGATGGGGATGTGGATTTTGCCGCGGGTGATGAGGTCGGTGGCGGTGGCTAGGGCTTCGGGCATATCGCCGCCGGTCCCTGCGAAGCGGATGCCGAGCATGGGGGCTTCCCGTCGATCAGATTCCACAGCGGTGCGGCCGCTTTCGCCGGCACGCGAGGCGGCCGATCCGCAAACCGCTGTGGACGAGATCTTCCGGATGATCGAGGCGGCCTGGGCGGCCACCTCGATCGATCATGCGCGGATTCGGTCGTAGACGGCGGCCACCTCGCCCATTTCGCCGGTCTCCTGGAACGAGAGCATCCAGCGGGAGCCGGGCAGACCCTCTTCATGGAATAGCGCTTGACCCTGACGTAACGGGAGGGTTCATGATCTCTTCATGGCACAGACCTATCCCGCTTTCGATATCAGCCCCGTTCCCCTCCCGGCACTGGACGCCGAGGCGCCCGAACTCTTCCACGGCCTGTACGGCATGCCGATGTTCGTCACCGTTCCGACCGCCGATCTGGCTGCCTCCGTGGATTTCTGGACGCGCGGTCTCGGCTTCTTCGACCTGTTCACCGTCCCGAACCAGATCACTCACCTGCGGCGCTGGGCCTTCCAGGACGTCCTGCTCGTCCCGGGTGAGCAGCCCGCCGAGGCGCCGGCGCAGACGGTGAGCTTCTCCTGCGTCCTGAACCAGATCGATCAGATCGCCGCCGAGTGTGAGCGCCTGGTCCCGGGCTGCACGACGGGTCCGCGCCGAATGCCGTGGAATTCGATCGAATTGGAGGTGCGCACCCCCGAGCGCACGCGAGTCGTCATGACCGCCGCGCGCCCGTACGATTCGTCCGGCCCCGAAGCGGAATTCCTCCGGTCCATAGGAATCGCCGGCGATGGCCGGTGATACGGCCGAGGGGCGGACGGTCGGCGCGGTCGCCGCGCTGGTGGGCGTCACCATTCGCACCCTGCACCATTGGGATGAGATCGGCCTGGTGTGCCCGTCCGACCGCACGCCCGGCGGTTATCGGTTGTACACCCCGGAGGATGTGACGCGTATCCACCGCGTTCTGATCTACCGCGAATTGGATGTCCCGCTGACCGATATCGCCGCGCTGCTGGACGCGCCCGCCTCCGATGCCACCGCATCGCTGCGCCGTCAGCGTGAGCAATTGCGTGCGCGCATGGCACATTTGCAGAGCATGTCCGATGCGCTGGACAGATTGATCGAGGCCAGGCAATCGGGGCTGCTGCTCTCAGCCGAGGAACAGGTGGCGATCTTCGGCGCCGAATGGCAGCCCGGCTGGGTGAGCGATGCACATTCACGCTGGGCCGAGACGCCGCAGTGGGCGCAATACGCCGAACGATCCGCCGATCGCACGCCCGCCGAATGGCGGGAGATCACCGATGCGGTCAATGCGTTGAATGCCGAACTGGCCGAGGCATTTCGACGCGGCGTACCGCCGGGCACCGCCGAGGCCGACGCATTGGCCGAACGCCATCGCGCCTCGATCGGGCAGTATTTCGATTGCACGCATGCGATGCAAGTCTGCATAGCCCGCATGTATGTCGACGATTCCGGCTATGCGGATTTCTACAACGCGCTGGCTCCCGGCTTGAATATCTGGTTGCGGCGCATCATCGATGCGAATGCGCGCGCCCACGGCGTGGATCCCGATACCGCCGCCTCGTCGTGAGCCATCGCCCTGTTCCGGAGGTCGGATTCCGGGGGCTGAAAGATCGTTCCCTGGGCATGTTCCGCTCAAATTAGGGTGGTCAGGTGGTCGACGAGCGGGTGGTGTTCTGGTTGCGCCGGCGAACCGCGCTGGTCGATGCGACCAATATGGTCAAACACGCCGGATCCGGTGCGCGCCCGGGTTTCGATAGTCCCGCGAGACGGGTGGCTGCGCATCGACGTAGTGGACGATGGGCGCGGCGCACCCGGATCGGGCCGTGCGGGTTACGGGCTGCTGGGAATGCGCGAACGCGTCGCGGTATCGAGACCACACGGCAAATACTCCCGGCCGCGACGGCGACGACCCCGAAGGTGTTGGTGCTCACCACCTATGATCTCGATGATCACGCCGTCGCGGCGGTGCGGGCGAGCGCGGGCGGGTTTCTGCTGAACGACGTCCCATTTCGTCCCGCGGTCCTCACCCGAAAGGAATACCGGCGGCAATGCCCTGCGTCGTTCACACCGCTCTGGTAGCAATGAATTCATGACCAGCTTGGGAGCGGTGTTCCGTCCGCAGAATCCACCGGAGTCCCTGCGCGCCGCGGTGCGCGCCGCCGACGAGTCCGGGCTCGATGAGCTGTGGTTGTGGGAAGACTGTTTCCTGGAGGGCGGAATCTCCGCCGCCGCAACCGCGCTCGCCTGGAGTGAACGAGTCCGCATCGGCGTGGGCGTACTCCCGGTGCCACTGCGCAATGTCGCGGTGACCGCCATGGAGATCTCGACCCTGGAGCGCATGTTCCCCGGCCGCGGCATCTGGGGCGTCGGCCACGGCGTCCAGAACTGGATGGGCCAGGTCGGCGCGCGGGCGGCCTCACCGGTCACCCTGCTGCGCGAATACCTCGAAGCCCTGCGCGGATTGCTCGCGGGTCAGCGCCTCACAGTGAAGGGCCGCTACGTCCAACTCGACGATGTGGCCCTCGACTGGCCCCCGGCCGCCGCCCCGCCGATCCTCGCCGCCGCCAAGGGTCCGAAAACCCTTCAGCTGGTGGGCGAATCCGCCGACGGCGTGGTTCTGGACAACTCCAACTCCGCCGAGGGCATTCGCGCCGCCACCGAGATCATCCGGGCCGCCCGCCCCGAATCACTTGCCGCCCAGCCCTTCCCGATAGTGGTCTACCTGCTCGCGGCGACCGGTCCGGGTGCGGCCGAACGGGTAGCCGCCGAACTCGAGACCAAAGACCGCAACACCATCCCCGATGTGGGTATAGCCGGTGACGCCCGGGAGATAGCCGACACCGTGCTGCGCTGGGCCGAAGCGGGCGCGACCAGCGTCATTCTGCAACCCACCGCCGACGAACCCGATCCCAACGGCTTCATTCGCTTCGTCACCGACCAACTCCGCCCCCTCATTCCCTGATCCGGCGACGCCATCCGATTGCCGGAATTATTGCGAGCCAACGGCCGTCGGGGTTCAGCGGGACGATCCCGGACGCTACGGTGGGCCCGTGGCGGAGTGGATCAGCGTGTACTGCCGGGAGTCAGTGGAACTGGACGGCGCTGAAATGTGGGATTGGATATCCAGCGCGGATCTGTGGACGCTGGCCGAAGGATTCTTCGCGAGCGCCGACGAGGTGGAGGTGGCGCTCGAGGACGCACTGGTCAATCTGCAAATCACCGCCGAGCCGGATATCTGCGTGGAATGGAAAGGGCAGCGGGGGCGGGGGATTCGGATCTCCGATGTGACCGGCGCGGAGGTTGTCGCCCAGGTGGGCGAGGCATTGGGGGAGTCGCTGATCGGGGCGGTGGGACCGGGAGCGGACCGGATTCGAGCACACTTGGCCGCGACCACACAGGTGGTGAATATCGAGATGGCCGCGGATGATTCGCACGGTTTGGGCGCGGTGTTCGGATCGGTCATCGCCCTGCGCATCGCGGAGTACTCGCAGGGCCTGGTCTGGTACTTCGATACCGAATGGGTCGATCCGGACAAGCCCGCCGAAGCCCTCTGGACCGCGGCCTGACCGCCGAATTCACCAATTGTTGTCCGAGCGAACAACATTCGTCTGCCGGTAGATGGCCGTCCGGACATCCGGCGTCGCCACGGTGATGCGGCTTGGATGTCATGCGGATGTGAGGATTTCGATGAGCAGTACCACCGTCGCACGGGGCCGCTGGACCGCGGCCATCGCCGGAGCCCTGATGGCTTTGACCAGCGGCATCACCTGGGTCGCCCCGGGCAGCGCCGGCGCGGATCCGCTGTGCGCGCTGCGCAGCGGATCGGCGGGCAGTGCGTACTCCTGCGCGGCGGCGGGTGATCTCCTGGATGTGCGCATCGGCGATGTGCTGGCCACCCAGCCCGCACTGGGCTACGACGAGATCTATTACAAGCTCGGCCGCTACACGTTCGGCAAGGACCAGATCAACTCCAAGTTCAACGACTGGTGCGAGAGCAATGGTCAGCTCGCCGTCGTCTCGGCCACCCCGAATGCGCGCCTGAGCGATCCGTCCTCGTTCCAGTGCAAGCTGGCCGCGGGCCAGGAGACCGCCGAGAGCATCGCGGCCATGAAGACCGTGGTCATCGGCCCCGGTGGCAAGCCGTACCTCACCGACGGCCACCACACCCTCACCTCCTACCTGGAGACCCCGGACGGCGGCGCGGACATGCATGTGCGCCTGAAGGTGCTGGGCAATCTGAGCACGCTCTCGGATTCCGACTTCTGGGCGCAGATGAAGGCCAACGGCTGGGTGTGGCTCAAAGACGTGCAGGGCAATCCGGTAGCGGTGGATCAGCTGCCGAAGTCCCTGGGCCTGGCCAACTTCGCCGACGACAAGTACCGCAGCATGATGTACTTCGCCCGCGATATCGGCTACCACGTCGGCGATCTGCCGTTCGAGGAGTTCTTCTGGGGCGATTGGATGCGCAAGGGCGCTATCGGCGGCGACTGGAATCGCGATGACTTCACCGCCTACCTGGCAGCGCTGAAGACCGTCACCAAGGCGCAGACCGCGCTGTCCCCGGACACCATTGTCGCCGAGGGCAAGACGGCCAAGGAGCTCGATCAGCTGAGCGCCTGGAATGACGGCAAGGCCGAGGACAAGGGCGAATTCGGAAAGATCTCGCAGCCCTACTCGGCGGACAAGCCGGGCAAACTGGGCTATGCGGTGGAGTACCGGAACCGCAACGGGCGCTGACACCACCTCGTCAGGCGATACGGCATAGGGTTTGCTGGTGAGCAATCCGTTCTTCGAACCCAGCACCCTGCCGTATCAGCTGCCGCCGTTCGCGGATATCCGCGAGGAGCACTACCTGCCCGCGTTCGAGGCGGGCATGGCGGAGAAGCTCGCCGAGATCGACGCCATCGCCGGCAACACCGAGGGGCCGACCTTCGCGAATACGGTGGTGGCGCTGGAGCGTTCGGGGGCCGTGCTGACGCGCGTCGCGAATGTGTTCTTCAATATCTCCTCCTCGGACTCCACCCCGGGGGTCGATGCGATCGAGGGGGAGATGTCGCCGAAGCTGGCCGCGCTCAACGATGCCATGCTGTTGAATCAGCAGTTGTTCGCGCGCATCCGCGCGCTCTATGAGCAGCGGGAGAACCTGGAGCTGAGCGCGGAGCAGGCGCGCCTGCTGGAGCGGTATTACACGCGCTTCGTGCGCGCCGGGGCCGCCCTGAGCGAATCCGAACGGGATCAACTGCGCGCCTGGAATATGGAGATCGCCTCGGCGACAACCGAGTTCAAGCACAACATCATGGCCGCCACCAAGGCCGCGACGCTGGTGCTGGACACCGAGGCGGAACTCGCGGGGCTGACACCGGCCGCGGTGGCCGCGGCCGCCGAGAACGCCCGCGCGCTCGGCCAGGACGGTTGGGCGCTGAGTCTGCAGAATGTCTCCAATCAGCCGGTGCTCGCCGAACTCGCCGATCGTGAAGTGCGCCGCCGCATGATGATGGCCTCGCTCGGGCGCGGCTTCGGCGGCAGCCCGAATGCCGAACTGGCGGGCCGGATCGCGAGCCTGCGCGCCAAGCGCGCCGCCCTGCTGGGCTACACCGATCACGCCGCGTACACCGTCGCCGATCAGACCGCCAAGACCACCGATGCGGTGGAGGATATGCTGACCCAGCTCATCGCGCCCGCGGTCGCCAATGCCGAGCGCGAGGCCGCCGAACTGACGGCCGCCATGCGCGCGGGTGATCCGGCCGCCGATACCGAACTGCGGTCCTGGGATTGGCAGTACTGGTCTGAAAAGGTGCGCGCCGAACGCTTCGCACTCGATGCCGATGCGCTGCGCCCCTACCTCGAACTGGAGCGGGTGCTGCGCGACGGTGTCTTCCATGCCGCGGAACTGGTGTACGGCATCACCTTCCGGGAGCGTACGGATCTGGTCGGATATCACCCCGAGGTCCGGATCTTCGAGGTTTTCGATGCGGACGGCAGTGGCCTGGGCCTGTTCCTCGGCGACTTCTTCGCCCGGCCGTCCAAGCGCGGTGGCGCGTGGATGAATGAACTCGTCGGTCAGTCCGGTCTCGAGGGCACGCGCGCGGTGGTGGTCAACAACCTCAATATCGTGAAACCGCCTGCGGGCGAACCCGCCCTGCTCACCTGGGACAACGTCCGCACGCTGTTCCACGAGTTCGGGCACGCTCTGCACGGGTTGTTCTCCGATGTGGAGTATCCGTTCTTCTCCGGAACCTCTGTGCCGCGCGACTTCGTGGAGTTCCCGTCCCAGGTCAATGAGATGTGGGCCGATCGCCCCGAGATTCTGGAGAACTACGCCAAACACGTCGAGACCGGTGCGCCGATCCCGGCCGAACTCCTCGACAAGCGAGCCGCCGCAGCGCGATTCGGCGAGGGCTTCCGCACCGTGGAGTACCTGGGCGCGACCCTGCTGGATTGGGCGTGGCATCGCATCACCGCCGACCAATCCGCCGATATCGACGCCGAACTATTCGAGGAATCGGCGTTGCGCAAGGCCGGTCTGGCGCTGTCGGCCATTCCGCCGCGCTACCGCACCGGATACTTCGCGCATATCTTCGCGGGCGGTTACGGCGCGGGCTACTACTCCTACATCTGGAGTGAGGTGCTCGACGCAGACACCGTGGAGTGGTTCGAGGACGGCGCCGCCCCGATCCGCGAGAAAGGTGAACAGTTCCGTCGCGGACTGCTCGCCAAAGGCGGATCGGTCGACCCGCTCGTGGCGTACGAGTCGTTCCGCGGCCGGGCCCCGGAGATTCAACCGCTGCTGAACCGGCGGGGGCTGACCGGCTAGTCGAAACCCGTTCCGAGGCGGTCTATTCGGTCGCGCCGCCCCGGAAGGCACCGGCGTGCACCGTGGCCCACTGGGCGAAGGTGCGTGGTGCGCGGCCGGTGATCTCCTCCACGGTCGGCCGGACGATGGATTCATCGATGGCACCGTTGACGTAGAAGTCGAAGAAGGCGTCCACGTATTCGACGGGGGTGTCGCGCAACATATCCGCCCGCGCCTCCGCATCGCCGAGTCCGACACAGATCAGGTCGCGATCCAGAATCCGCGCCAGGATCGCGACCTGATCGGCCGGGCGCAGCGGTTCCGGGCCGGTGGGCCAGAGAATTTCGCCGCGATAGGCATCCTCGAGCAGGGCGTGCGAAGCCACCGCCGCCAGATCATAGGGGTCCAGCGAGGCCGTGCGGACCTCCGGGAAGGCTGCGCGCACCACATCACCCGCGGTGAGCTGGGGCAGCCAGCGCAGGGCATTCGAATCGAAGGCGCAGGGCCGCAGAATCGTCCATGCCGCACCGGATTCGGTGACCTCGCGTTCGGAGGCCATCATGTATCGGGTCACGGCGTTGCTCGCATCACCGGTGGCGGCCGAGACACCGGACAGCTGCACGATATGCTCCACGCCCGCCTTGACCGCCGCCTGCGCCACACCCGGATAGCCGGGCAGCAGAAATACCGCGCGGGCTCCGGCGAAGGCCGCCGAAAGCGTTTCCGGCGCAGTCAGATCCGCCGCGAAGCCCTCGACGCCCCGCGGTAGCGCCGCCCGCCTCGGATCGCGCACCAGGGCCCGCACCGGCTCGTCACCGCCCGCGAGGGCCTGCACCAGATCCGCGCCCACATTGCCGGTCGCACCCGTCACCACGAACATGCTCGAAACCCCTTCACCGGTGGCCCCCGAATGGTAGCCCGGATTCAGGAATACACGAGAAGTGAACGGATGGAACAGCATCGGCGAGGAATCCTTACGATTCTCCCGGGTCGTTCGACATCAGTCCAGGTCATAGGCGAGCGGGTGCAGCGGCTGATACAGCCCGACCTCACCCGCGCCCGGCACCAGGAAGCTGGTGATCCGGCCCCAGCGAGCCTCGCTGATCTCCGAATTGAATTCGACGCCCTTGGCGGCGAGTTCGGCCATGGTGGCCTCGAGGTCGTCGCACATGAAATAGAGCGCGTGCAGACCGCTCTCCGGCGAGGCCGCCGGATGGAAGGCGATCTCACCGGGCGGGGATTTGAAGATCAGCCAATCACCCCCGGCATCGACATTCGGCAGATTCAGCACATCGCGGAAGAAGGCCCGCGCGCGCTCGGCGTCGGAGGCGTAGATGATGGTGTGCGCACCATTGATCATGTGCCGACGCTAACAGTGCGGGAGTACTGAATCGGGAAGGCGGACCACATGATTTGTGGGTCCGGGCCACCGGCGCACCGGCATGGCGTCAGGTATGCGCCGCCGATGTCGACAGGGTCCGCATCAGGAGGTCGGCGAAGGCTTCCGGTTCGTCGGTGAAACCGCTGTGGCCGCCCGGGAATCGGGTGCCCTCGATACCGAGACGCGCGGCGAGGACGGCTGCCGGGCGGGCCGGGAGGTGGTCGCCGGTTTCGTGGCCGGAGGCCAGGACCAGACGATCGGTGACCTTCCTCAGAGCCTCGACATCGGGGATGTGCGAAGTGAACTGGCGCAGTTCGTGTTCCATCATGACGGGGGAGTTGGCTATCAGCCGCGCCATCATGGCCTGAGCGCGCGGGGACAGGCTCGCGGGGTCGGGCAGGGGCTTCATGGTGCCGCCGATGCCTTTCAGGAAACGCGCCCCCGCCGCCCCGAGGCCCTCGGTGCGGTAGAGGGTGTAGACCTCATCGACGAATGCCCGCTGCGCCTCCGCGTCGGGAAGGATTGCGAAGCACGGCGGTTCGTGTGCGACGAGCCGGTGCACACGGTCGGGATGCCGGGCCAGCAACTCCAGCCCGACGATCGCACCGCTGCTGCCGCCGAACACGTAGGCGGGCTCATCGGTGAGGTGGGTGATCAGCCGATAGACGTCGTCGGCCTGGACCTCGACGCGCTGATCCAGCGGTTCCCCGTCATCGATGGTGCTGTGCGAGTACCCGCGCGGGTCCAGACAGGCCACCGTGAACCGCTCCGCGAGCAGATCCGCGAGCGGATCCACGACGGCGGCATCCCCGCCCCCGCCCGGAATCACCAGCAGCAGTGGTCCATTGCCTCGCACCTCGTAGTAGACGATCGCGCCGGGCACGCGCAGGGTGCCGGATCTCATGAGAACCCCTCTTTCCTATGACTATTAGGTTTCGAACTAATATACATAGGTACTGATGCCTGGCAAGTTTCTTTACAGCGCGGCCACACGGCGCTCGAATCGGATCGATGAAATGTTCGAATGCACCGATGAGTTTCGCGGCGGCGCACCGTCCTCACCGGTGTCCACCCAGTCAGCTCGTTGGGAGCAACCATGACCTCTGCCACGCCCGTCACGACCCGATTCCTGACCGTTCCAGACGGCCGTCTCTACTACGAAACCCGCGGTAGCGGGCCGCTTCTCGCCCTCGTCGGCGCTCCGATGGATTCGGTCCCGTTCATTCCGGTGGCCGAACTGCTCGCCACCGATTACACGGTGCTGACCCCGGATCCGCGCGGGCACGGCCGCAGCGTGCTGGACGATCCGGAACAGGACTCGACACCCGAGTCGCGCGCCGACGATCTGGCCCGGCTGATCACGAATCTCGATGCGGGCCCGGCCATTGTGTTCGGCTCCAGCGGCGGCGCCATCACCGGTCTGGCGCTGGCGCTGGCGCATCCCGAATCGGTGTCGACCCTCATTGCCCACGAACCGCCGCTGCGGGAACTCCTCGACGACCGCGCCGAACAGCGGACCGAGGGCGAGGCCATCATCGCCGCGTACGCGTCCGGTGACATTCTCGGCGCGGTGCGCAGGTTCTTCGCCAGTACCGGCCTCGCCATGCCCGAGCCGGTGTTCCAGCAGGTCTTCGGCGGTGAGCGGAGCGCGGAAGACCTTGCCTCCGAACGCTTCTTCTATCTGCACGAGTTCGCGGGCACCGCGGGCTGGGAACCGGATCTGGACGGTCTGCGCGGCACGCCGACGAAAATCATCATCGGTATCGGCGACACCTCCACCGATCTGTTCTGCGATCGCACCTCGCGCGAGTTGGGCGCGGCCCTGGGGATCGAGCCGACGCTGTTCCCCGGTGGGCATGGCGGATTCATGGAGGATCCCGAGGCGTTCGCCAAGCGCGTTCGAGAAGTACTGCGGGACAACTAGAGTCGCGAGCGTGTACTCGCCGCGGTCCGGCGCGGTGAGTACACGCTCGCGATCAGGAAGGCCTGGTGCGCCAGCGTGCGTAGGTGTTCTCGGGGGTGACCGTGATGACATCGGCCACCTGGACCAGGGGGTCCGGAATCTCGCCGTCGAAATGCTCGAGACTGGGCGTTATGACCGCATCCGCCTCATTCTGGGATATCGCGTCGCGTACCTCCTCCAGGATTTCGCTCGTCTCCGGGCCGTAGACCAGGGTTCGGCACAGGTCGTATCCCAAACGCCTTGCGAGCTGCCGCATTTGGGCCTGATCCCAACGCTGGTGCGTTCCGGACACATCATGGCGCAGGAAACCGATCGCCGCCGGCTGGTGCTGCATCTGCCCGTCCTTCCATTCGTCCGGCTCGGGATGATCTCCACGGTATGGCACATTCGTGTGTCACACACCCGAAGTTGTTGAAGTGCTTGGCGATTGCCCAGGTCAGGGATGCCCTGCGCGCGGTGCCGGGGCTTGCACGGTGAGGACTCGGCCCGTGCGGTTCGCCGCCGTCATCCCCTCCGCGCCCTTCCATTCGGCCGCGACGATGTACAGCGTGTCACCGCCGAGCATGCAGGCGAACGGTGCGCGATCCAGTTCCACCCGCGCGAGCACCCGCCCGCCCTCCTCGATGCGCAGGCAACGCTCCATGGCCGCGGCCCAGACCGCGCCCTCGCTGTCGAGGCAGATCCCGTCCGGATAGCCGTCCACCTCGGCCCAGATCCGGCGATTGCCCAGGGTGGTGTCGGTGCCGATATCGAAGGCGGTCAACCGTTTCGCGTGCGATTCGGCGACAATCAGCGTGGAGCCGTCGGGGGTGATAACCATCCCGTTGGGAAAATGCAGGTCGTCCGCGACCTGGGTGACCTTGCCATCGGGTGTGACCACCGCCAGTACACCGGGTTTCGGATCCGCACCCGCCATCATGTCGAAGCCGATGGAATTGATGTACGCGTTGCCGTGCGCATCGACCACGATCTCATTCCACGGATGGCTCGAGATATCCGCGAGCTCGGCATGGGTGACCAGCTCCCCGCCCGGCTCCCGCCGTAACAGTCTGCGGCCGTCCGCATTCGACAGAATCAGCAGTCGCCCATCCGGCAACCAATCGAAGCAAAAGGGAATTCCGGACATTTCCAACTCGACGGTCTTCGCACCCCCGCTGTCGACCGACATCACCTCCCCGGCCAGCCAATCGGACAGCCACAGCCGATCCCCGTGCCACCGCGGCGATTCCCCCAGCGCCAGGCCCTCCAGCAGTACCGTGGGCGGCGATATCGCAGGACTTCCGGTCATCCTTCACCTCCGAATAGAGTGATCCACTACTGCTGACGGGGCGAGCCCACGAAACTCATCGCGGTGCCGGATCACAACTCGCCGTCCGCCCGGATCATCTCTTCCCAAACCTGCTGGTTTCCTCCGGCCACCCTGTCCGCCTCCCGGTGGCCGGAGGAAACCGGTGTTCGTCAGTCGACGGCGGTGGCCTCGAGCTCGACGAGTTGGCCCGGAATCGCCAGGCGGGTTACGCCGAGCATGGTGGTCGGCGGGGCCACGGCGGCGGTCGCGAGTCGTGCTGCCAGTCGGCCGTAATGCTGGAACAGCAGGTCTACGTCGGTGGTGTAGACGTTGAGACGGATGAGGTTCGCCAGGGTCATACCGGCGGATTCAAGGAGGGCCTCGAGATTGTCGAGGGCCAGGTCGAGTTGGGCGGCCATATCTCCGGGGTGCAGGGGCCGGCCGTCGGGGCTCATGGCGGTTTGGCCGGAGCAGTAGAGGGTTCGGGTGTGACCGGTGACTATTTCGGCTTGGTTGAAACCCATGTCCTCGGACCAGGTTACGGGGTTGACCGCGGTGCGCTCGGCTACCACATCGGCTCCATTCGACTCTCCGAGGCACAGCGGTTGTGCCCTCGTAGTGGTCAGCCTCGCAACAAAATACGACATCCTCTGTCGGGTATTGGTTAGAGTTTTTTCATGCGCGCCGACCGGTTGGTGTCGCTGGTGTTGCTCCTGCGCCAGCGCGGTCGACTGACCGCCACCGAACTCGCCGACGAACTGGAGGTCTCCACCCGGACCGTGCTGCGCGATATCGAGGCGCTGTCGTCGGCGGGTGTTCCGGTCTTCGCCGAACGCGGGCGGCACGGTGGCTTCGCATTGCTGCCGGGGTTCAGAACCGAACTCACCGGGCTCAATCACGATGAGGCGCTCGCCCTGTTGATCGCCGGATCACGCCGTGGCGCACAGGCATTCGGGCTCGGTTCGGCCCTCGCCTCGGCCATGCTCAAGGTCATCGACGCACTACCGGACGGCTACCGCGACACCGCGGCCGACGTCGCCGAGCGACTGCTCATCGATCCGGAGACCGACCTGCTGGCCCGGCGCTTGTCGGCGGACGAGGTGCCCGGTGCCATCCTGTCCGAGATCCGCAGCGCCGTCTTCGCCGGGCATAAGCTCCGCATCCATTACGCGGCCTTCGACCGAGCTCCCGAATGGCGCACGGTTGACCCGATCGGCCTGGTCATTGTGCGCGATCAGGGTTACCTGCTCGCCACGAAATCCGGGGCGGACCGCACCTACCGCCTCTCCCGAGTATCGGCGGCCGAGGAACTCTCCGAACCGGCGGAGCGCCCGGACCGAGTCGATCTGGACCGCGCCTGGCAGGACCGCAGTACTCGATTTCGTACCGGCGGCAATCAGATCACGGTGCTGGCGCGGGTGAACCCGGCCCGGCGAGACGACCTGGCGGCCACCGCCTTGGCCGTCCACGGCGAGGAACTCGACAAATCCGGTTGGCTGCGTATGGAAGTCACCTTCCAGGACGCACGCCACGCCGAATGGGCGCTCTGGGAATTGGCGACGGACGCGGAAGCCCTTGCCCCGCAATCCCTGCGCGCTGCGCTGCATCACCGCGCCACCGCCATCGCGATCCGCTACGGCGAATCCCCGCGAGCCGCCGTCGATCCCGCGCCATGACCGCCGCCAGTCGCGGTCCCGGTAGTAATTGCCGAAAATGCAACGATGTTCGGAATGTCGTCTGGTAGAAGGCGATTCGGTGGTTCCGATCGAACCGCCGCGCCGGGGTTGGTCCGCAGTGCCGGGGTCGAGGTGGTGGTAGATCGTCTTGCGGGAGACGCCGAAGCTCTCGCCGATCTGGGCGACGGTGTACTTGCGCTTGCCGCGTTCGTCGTACATTTCCCTCGCTTTGAGGACCTGTAGCTGTGTCAGGCTCGATGGCCGGCCACCGAGGCGGCCGCGTGCCCGCGCGGATTGCAAACCTTCGAAGGTGCCTTCGCTGATCAGGTCGGCGGTCATCTCCTCCATGGCGGCGATGACATGGAACAGGAATCGTCGGGCGGGGGTGGTGGTGTCGATGCCTTGTTTGAGCACGATTAGATCGATGCCGCATTCGTCGAGTGCGGCGGCGAGTTCGGTCATGTGCCGCACCGACCGGAACGGGCGAGACAGCCGAGTTATCACCAGTTCGTCATCGCGACGCAGATGCCCGAAGCACTGGTCCCATTCCGGGCGACGAGCGAGTTTGCCTGACGCCTTATCCACCCAGATTCGTTCGCACCCTGCGGCATTGAGTGCATCGATCTGAGAGTCGTCGTTCTGCCCACGCGTGGAGACCCGCGCATACCCGAACCGAGCCATGCAGAGAACCGTCCCATAAAGGGCCGACAAGTCCGGTTGCGTCCCATAGATTCCGCACACGAGTTGTGTCCCAAATCCGGCGTTGGCTGACCTTGGATTCCGGCGAGCGGTGGGAGCGACCTGTTGTCGGGCGGAAACGATCGTTCTCGCCCCGTCGCGAGGAACGACATGGGGCAGTTCACCGCGCACTGACGATTGCGGGGCCGAAGACGACGGATCTGTAACCTGGACGGGGTCGGAACCGGTATTTGCGATGAGGGGACGTATTGAACGACTACGGCAGCTTCGCGACAATGCCGTTGCCGATCCAGCGGTTACCGCGCCGCCCCGCCGAACCGGTCAAGTTGAAAGGGGTTGGCGGACAAGGGGGCGCGGACAGTGCGGGGCTGGCCCGCGCGGGCAGGCTCGTGGCTCTTGCCGGTGTCGTCAGTCGGGTCACGGGGTTCGCCCGAACGATCGTGGTGGCCGCTGTGCTCGGGACCGCGATGGTCGGCGATGCCTACAACGGTGCGAACAATCTGCCGAACATGCTGTACGAACTGCTACTCGGCAGCGTACTGGCCGCCGCTGTCGTCCCCGTGTTGACCAGGGCTCGCCGCCAGGGCCGCAAGCGTTCCCGCGAATTCACCCAGCGCGTCATGGTCGCGGCCGTGCTGGTATTGGCGGCGGTCACGGTGCTCACCGTGGCGTGCGCTCCCCTGATCGTGCGGGTATTCGTGACGGACTCCGAACAACGCCACCTCGCCACGTGGTTCGCCTACCTGCTGTTGCCGCAGATCTTCTTTTATGGGGTGACGGTCGTTGTGAGTGCGGTACTCAACGTCCGCGATAGCTTCGCCACGGCAGCATGGGCGCCTGTGGTCAACAACGTGATCATGTTGGCGACGTGCGGGGTGTTCGTTCTGGTTCCCGGCCCGGTCACCCTCACACCTACTTCCATGACCACAGCTCAGGTGTTGACTATCGGCGTGGGCACCACCGCGGGAATCGTGGGACAAGCTGCTTGGGTGGTCACGGCGTTGCGGCGCAATGGTTTCGCGTGGAGTTGGCGAGTGCGGCCACTTCCCTATACGTGGCGTCCGGTCCGATCCGGTTTGCCTATCTTGGGATGGCTGCTCGTCTACGCCGCGATCAGCCAGATCGGTGTCGCGATCACGATGCGTGTCGCCTTCGACCATGGCGGCGTGTCCATCTACTCCTATGCCGAACTGCTGTTCCAGGTTCCCTACGGCATTCTCGCGGCATCGGTGCTGACCGTACTGATGCCACGCATTTCCCGCGCCGCTGCCCTCGGCGATCATGCCGCGGTGATCGCCGATCTTTCCCGTGGTGCCCGGTATCTGTCCGTGGCCCTGATACCGGTGACGATGGCGATGAGTGTGCTGGGTCCAGAGTTCGCCGCGTTGGTATTCACCGGTCGTGTCGACGCCGATGCGGCCCGGTTGATCGGGACCGCGGTCGCTTGTTCGGCTTTCGGGCTCGCACCGTTCGCTCTGGTCATGCTGCAAATGCGAGTGTTCTACGCCTACAACGACACTCGCACCCCGACCGTGATCAATGTCGTCATGGTGGTAACGAAGGTGACGATCCTGACCTTGGCGGCGGCCGTTCTGACCAACCATGCCGTGATCGTGATGCTCAGCGTTGCAAGCTCGGTTGCCTACGTTGCCGGTGCGGTGACTGGGCATATTCTGCTCCGTCGGCGATACGGGCTGCTTGGCTTTTCCGCCGTCGCAACTACGGTCCACCGCGTTATGTGGGCAACCGCCTTCGCCGGAGCAGCTGGCCTGGCCGCTATTGCTCTCGCCCGGATGACGATCGGCACGCCCAGCATCGAACAACTTGCCGCCCTGGCCGCAGGAGCGACCGTCAGCACCGCGGTGTTCCTGCTCGCAGCGATAGTGATCGGTATCCCCGAAATCCGTGCGGCACGTACTCTGCTGATCCGTTCATGAGGCGGAGCCCTGTTTCCTGGATGCCTGGGCGCGCCACGTGCGCATAACGAAGTGTTTGGGGTTCCCCCGGCTGCCTCCGGAACCGGTTACGCCGCAATGGCTTTGTTGCCCCTCGCCGATTGGTCGGCGCTGCGCGCATCGCCCGCTGGTCGAGGCGCTCGCGAACCGAACGCACCGCATCAGGACAGGATGATCGAGGCCGCGTGTTCGCCGATCATCATGGTCGAGGCATTGGTGTTGCCGCCGACAATGCTCGGCATGATCGAGGCGTCGGCGACCCGCAGACCCTCCACCCCGCCCACCCGCAGGGTCGGGTCGACGACCGCGTGGTCGTCGACGCCCATGCGGCAGGTGCCGACGGGGTGGTAGACCGTGGTGGCCCGATTCGGGACTTGCGCGGCCAGGTCCGCACGGGTGGGGTAGCTCGGACCGGGGGAGATCTCGGCGTCCACCAGACCGCGGATCGACTGGGCGGACATGATTTCCCGGATCAGCTCCATACCGTGCACCAGAGTGTCCAGGTCGCGTTGTTCGGCCAGATAGTTCGGGTCGATGGCGGGTGCGGCGGTGGGGTCGGCCGAGGTCAGGCGCAGGGTGCCCCGGCTCTGCGGGTAGATCATGGTCGCCATGATGGTCAGCGACCGGCGAGGGTCGGGGGTGTGGCGGATCGGGGCGTCCTGATTGGGGCCGGGGTAGCCCCAGGGGAGAACGTGCAGCTGGAGGTCGGGCACATTGGTGGCCAGCGGGGTGCGCAGGAAGGCGACCACCTCGAAGACGCTGCGGGCCAGCCAGGTGCTGTTGTCGCGCAGTGACTCGCGTAGCAAGGATCGGGCGAAATAGCCTGGCGCGGAACGGTTCACGGCGGTCGGCATGGCGAAGGTCATCGGCACGAACAGGTGGTCGTGCAGGTTGTCGCCCACCGGCAGGTCGGCGACGACGTCGATGCCGAAGGCGCGCAGATGATCGGCCGGGCCGATGCCCGAGAGCATGAGCAGTTGCGGGGAGCCGAATGCGCCCGCACTGACGATCACTTCGCGATCAGCGCGCAGGACTTCGGTCCTGCGTTCGGTCCGATACTCGACGCCGGTGGCCCGTCCGTTCTCGACCAGGATTCTCACCACGTGCGTATTCGGCAGCACCGTAAGGTTTTTCGGGCGATCGTCGAGGTAGCCGACCGCGGTGCTGTAGCGCAGGCCATTGCTGTTGCTCTGCTGCAGGAGTGAGACGCCCTCCTGCTCGGCACCGTTGTAGTCGGGATTGCTTGCCACGCCGGTGGTTTCGGTGAAGGCCTGCATGAACGATTCACATGCGGGCCGGAGATCACGCGCGCGGATCACCTTAATAGGGCCCGAGCCGCCGCGGAAGTCGTTCGCGCCGTCCTCGAAGGATTCGAACTTCTTGAAGCTCGGCAGCACGTCCTGGTAGGACCAGCCGGTATTGCCCGCCGCCGCCCAATCGTCGAAGTTCTGCCGGTTGCCGCGCACGAACACCATGCCGTTGACCGAGCTGGAACCGCCGACGACCTTGCCGTGCGTCTGCGGAATGGTCCGGCCCAGCGCATGTTTCTGCTCGACGGTGTAATGCCCCCAGTCGATGATCTTCTTCAGCTGCGGCACGCTGTGCAGCGGTCCGATCATGCCGGGTTTGCGCACCAATCGGGTGTTGTCCCGCCGCCCCGCCTCGATCAACGTGACATCGGCGCCGCTGTCGGCCAGCCTGCGAGCGATGATGGCCCCGGCGCTCCCGGATCCGATGATGATGTAGTCCGCCACGACCAGCCCTTCTTGTCCATACCGTTTCGCCACGAGTCACCGCCGAGACTGGAACGTGTTGCGAAACTACTCGAAATCGGGCGCGCGGGAGTCCGATTCGATCATCCGCCGGCTCGGTTTCCGAGGCCGCAGACCCTTGCCAGCCAAAGTTAACTGCATTAACCTACAGCTAGTAATGCTAACTACACGGGAGTTGCCCACCATGTCCACCGCAGTCGCCGTTCCTCGTCCCCGCACCTCGTTGCCCGCCGTGCTCGGCATCGCCTACTCCGCCTCCTGGATCGCCGGTCTGTCCGTCGGCGCGCCCGCTCCGGTATTCGCCGATTCCGGCAGCGACATCATTCGCGAATTGTCCGGTCACACCGGCGCTTTCGCCGTGCAGTTCCTGCTGACCGAAGGGCTGCCCGCCATCGGTTTGGCGGTCGTCTCGCTGGCGCTGGCTCGTGCGACTCGCTCACCGCTCGCGGCCCGGATCGCCGCGGTGACAGGTGTTGCGGCAGCATTGATTTCATTCACCCAGTTCCTGCTCGGACTGACCTTGGCGCGCACCGGTTCCCCCGACTCCGCGCATCTGCTCTTCGAGCTGGTGAGCCGGTTCGACGGGGTGAAGATGTTCCTGCTGGCGGGACTCGCGGTCGCGGCGGTGCTGTCCGGGCTGCTGCCGCGCTGGTTGAACTTCACGGCGATCGCCCTGGCGGTGACGATCATCGCTTCCGGGGTCGGGTATCTGTTCCTGATCCAGGGCCTGGCTACGCTGGCCTACGTGTCCGGACCGCTGCTGCTCATAGTCATCACCGGGACCGGTGTCGTCCTGGGTCGAAAGGACCGGTAGCCGCGTGCCGCGTGCCGGTCTCACTCCCGAGCGAATCATCGCCGAAGCCGCGGTCGTCGCGGACGAGGTGGGTCTGGACCGACTCACCTTGGCCGCGGTGGCGCAGCGCTGCGGCGTCTCCCTCCCCGGGCTCTACAAGCACATCGACAACCTCGACGCCGTAAAGCGCGGTATCGCAGTACTTTCCGTCGGCGAACTGACCACCGTCCTGGCCGACGCCACCGCCGGACTCTCCGACCGCGACGCCCTGCGCGCCATCTGCACCGCCTACCGCGCCTACGCCCGCACCCACCCCGGCCGCTACACCGCCGGCATAGTCGCCCCCGCCGCCGACGACGCCACCTACATCCAGGTGGCAACTCGCGCCTACCAGGTCCTCACCGCCGCCCTCCGCGGCTACCACCTCTCCGACACCGACCTCGTCCACGCCGTCCGCATGGTCCGCACCATCTGCCACGGCATGGTCACCCTCGAATCCGCCGGCGGCTTCGGCCTCCCCGAATCCGTGGACGACACCTTCGAGCGGTTGCAGGACGCACTGGACACCGAACTCCGCGCCACGGCGCACTGATCAAGAAAGGAAATCGACCGGGAACGACCACACATGGCAGGTTCGGCAACGAAAACGCGGCACACCGGCGACCGTTTCCGGTCGCCGACTGGTGAAAGAGGTCAGACGGCAGCGACCGGCGATCGGGCCGTGGCGCTGGCGGTGGAGCGTGGTTGATCAGGCCGCGACAACTGCGAAAAGGTAAGGCCCGCAGCGGGAGTCGCTGCGGGCCTGGGATGGTCGGGGGTCAGTGCGCGAAGGTCGCGGCGTGTTCGGCCAGGTCCAGGAGTGGTTGGGGGAAGATGCCCAGGACGAGGGTGGCGGCCGCGGTCAGGGCGATGACGGTTGTTGTGAGGGTGGGGGATACGAGGGTTGGGGCGCTGGTCGGGGCATCGGTGAAGAACATGAGCACGATGACGCGGATGTAGAAGAAGGCGGCGATGGCGCTGCTCAGGACGCCGACGATCACCAGGGAGGACATGCCGCCGGAGGAGGCCGCCGCGAAGACGCTGAACTTGGCGATGAAGCCGCTGGTCAGCGGGATGCCCGCGAAGGAGAGCAGAAACAGGGAGAAGATGGTCGCCAGCCAGGGGGAGCGGCGGCCCATTCCGGCCCAGGCAGGGAGACCCGTTGCCTCGTCACCGTTTTCGTCGCGAACCAGCGTGACGACGGCGAAGGCCCCGAGGGTGCCGAGGCCGTAGACCGCCAGGTAGAACAGCACCGAAGAGACGCCGGAGTCGTTCGCCGCCACCAGCGCGGTGAGAATGAAACCGGCGTGCGCCACCGACGAATACGCGAGCATGCGCTTCATATCGGTCTGGGTGATGGCCAGCACGGCACCGACCACCATGGTGGCAATGGCGACGGCCGCCAAGATCGGTCGCCAGTCATTGCGCAACCCGGGTACGGCGACGTACAGCAGGCGCAGTAGCGCACCGACGGCGGCGATTTTGGTTGCGGCGGCCATGAATCCGGTGATCGGGGTCGGCGCACCCTGGTAGACGTCCGGCACCCAGGACTGGAACGGCACCGCACCGATCTTGAAGAGCAGACCCACCGCCAGCAGGGCCACACCGAGAATGGCCAGGGTGTGCGAATTGCTGGTATCCCGCGCCACCGCCTCGGTGATCCCGGACAGTCGCACCGTCCCGGCGTATCCGTACAGCAGCGCCATCCCGTAGAGGAAGAACGCCGACGAGAACGCGCCCAGCAGGAAGTACTTCAGCGCCGCCTCCTGCGAGAGCAGCCGGCGGCGGCGAGCCAGCCCGCACAGCAGGTACAGCGGCAGCGAAAGCACTTCCAGCGCAACGAACATGGTCAGCAGATCATTGGAGGCCGGGAAGAGCATGAGCCCGGCCACCGCCATCAAGGTGAGCGGGAAGACCTCGGTGGTCGCGACCCCGGCCTTGGTGGCGGCGAGCTCGTCGGAGCTGCCGGGCATGGCCGCGGCCTGCGGCGCGAACGCATCCACCCCGCGCGACGCGGCCAGACTCCAGGTGCCCGGCCCCTCCTTGTGCACCGGCAGCCGATCCGCCCGCCGCTCGGCGATGAGCAGCAGCCCGAGAATCGACACCACCAGAATGGTGCCCTGCAGGAACAGCGTCACACCGTCGATGGCGACCGCGCCCGACACAGCCGTCGAATTGGTCCCGCGCAGCCCGATCACCGCGCCGAGCGCGACGCCCATCCCGCCGAGTCCGAGGATCAAATGGATCCCGTACCGGGATTGCCTGGGCGCGAACGCCTCCACCAGCACCCCGGCCACGGCGAAACCGAAGACGATCAACATGGGGGAGAGATCGCGGTATTCGATACTCGGTGCGGGTACGGCCGCGGCGAGAATCAGGGGTGTAGCACTCACTTGTGAGCACCTCCGCTAGATGTCTGGGCGGCTTCGGGTTTCACGGCCGGAGCCGGATCATGCTGCCCGATGGTGGTGAGGGTCCGCGCCACCGCCGGATCGATCCGATCGAGGACGGGTTTGGGGTACGCGCCCAAGAACAGCAGCGCGGCGATCAGCGGCGCCACCACCAGCATTTCGCGCGGCAGCAGATCGTAGAGCCGCTCATTGCCCTTCTTCACCGGCCCGGTCATCATGCGCTGGTACATCCACAGGATGTAGAGCGCGGCGAGAACCAGTGCGGTGGAGGCGAATACGGCCGCGATCGGGTATCGGGTGAACGTCCCGATCAACACCATGAACTCACTGATGAACGGTGCGAGCCCGGGCAGCGAGAGCGTGGCCAGACCGGAGATGAAAAAGGTCCCGGCCAGGATCGGGGCGACCTTCTGCACCCCGCCGTATTCGGCGATGAGCCGGGTTCCCCTGCGCGAGACCAGGAATCCCGCGATCAGGAACAGCGCCGCGGTGGAGATCCCGTGGTTGACCATGTACAGCGTCGCCCCGGTCCCGCCCTGCGTGGTGAGCGCGAAGATGCCGAGAATGATGAAGCCGAAGTGCGAGATCGAGGTGTAGGCGATGAGCCGCATGACATCGGTCTGCCCGATGGCCAGCAGCGCACCGTAGATAATCCCGATCACCGCGAGCACGCAGATCACCGGCGCGTACGTCGAAGTGGCCGAGGGGAACAGCAGCAGGCAGTAGCGCAGCATGCCGAACGTTCCGACCTTGTCGACCACCGCCATCATGAGCACCGCACTGGCCGGAGTGGCCGAGACCGCCGCATCGGGCAGCCAGGTGTGCAGCGGCCACAGCGGAGCCTTCACCGCGAACGCGAACAGGAAGCCGAGGAACAACGCGTTCAACACCACCGGCCCGGCGCCGAGCTGCCCGGAGTTGGCGGCGTGCATGACGGTCCGGAAGTCGAAGGTGCCGCTTCCGTTGGCGCCCAACTTCTCCCGCGCGGTCAGCACATACAGTCCGATGACCGCCGCCAGCATGATCAATCCGCCGAACAGGTTGTACAGCAGGAATTTCACCGCCGCCCGGGACCGCTGCGCCCGCACCGCCGCATCACCGGTCCGCGGTCCGAAGCCGCCGATGAGGAAGTACATCGGAATGAGCATGACCTCGAAGAACACGTAGAACAGCAGGATGTCCAGGGAGGTGAAGGAGATCAGCACCATGGATTCCACTACCAGCATGAGCGCCACGTAGTAGTGCACCACCCGCGGCCCGTTGCCGACCTCGCGTTCGTCCTGCCAGCCCGCGAGCATGAGCAGCGGCATGAGCCCGGCGGTCAACAGCACCAGCACCAAGGCGATGCCGTCCATACCGAGCGTGTAGCCCGCCCCGAAGGCCGGAATCCACTCCCGCGATTCCACGAATTGGTATTGCGCGCCACCGCTTTCGAACTGGGTGGCCAGCCAGATCGCCACCCCGAGCGTGCCCAGCGATACCGCGAGCGCGAACGATCGCGCCCCGGTGCGCCAGGCGCCGGGGAAGAACAGCACCAGCGCGGCCCCGACCAGCGGAACCGCCCACAGCGTCGTCAGCCAGGGAAAGTCACTCAAAACAACCTCACCGCCAGCAGGGCGGCGGCCACCAGTGCCGCGCCGGTGAACATGGACAGGGCGTACGAGCGCACGAAACCGGTCTGTACCCGCCGGACCCGCGCGGACAGGCCGCCGATGACGGCGGCGGTGGTGTTGACCAACCCGTCGATTCCGCGATTGTCGACGAACACCAGCGAGCGGGTCACATGCTGGCCGGGCCGCATGAAGGCGGCCTCGTTGAACGCGTCGCCGTAGAGATCCTGGCGCGCCGCCTGGGTGAGAGGCGTTCCGGCAGGGGCGGTTTCGGGAATCGGATGCGTCGCGTACTGGTCGTAGGCCACCCACGCGCCCGCCGCGACGACCGCGAGGGCGAAGAAGGTGATGGCCCACACCGGGATGATCGGCTCACCGTGATGGGTTCCCACGACCGGAGCCAGCCAGTTCTGCAGCGACGAACCGTAGGCGAGCAGCGCACCCGAGGCGACCGAGCCGAAGGCGAGCAGAATCATCGGCCCGGTCATGGAGGCCGGGGCCTCGTGCGGGTGAGTGCCTTCCTTCCAGCGCTTTTCACCGAAGAACGTCAGCAGCATGACGCGGGTCATGTAGAACGCGGTGATCCCCGCGCCCGCCAGCGCCGCCAGTCCGGTGATGATGCCACCGAATCCGCCGTGCGCGAAGGCCGCCTCGATAATCCGATCCTTGGACCAGAATCCGGCGAACGGCGGAATGCCGAGAATCGCCAGGTATCCCAGTCCGAAGGTGACGTAGGTGATCGGCAGCAGCTTGCGCAATCCGCCGTACCGCCGCATATCGGTCTCGTCGTCCATGGCGTGCATGACCGAGCCCGCGCCGAGGAATAGTCCGGCCTTGAAGAATCCGTGCGTGAGCAGATGCATGATGGCCGCCGCGTATCCGACCGGGCCGAGACCCGCGGCGAGAATCATGTATCCGATCTGGCTCATGGTCGACGCGGCCAGGGCCTTCTTGATGTCGTCCTTGGCGCAACCGATGATCGCGCCGTAGAGCAGTGTGATCGCACCGACCGCCATGACCGCGGCCTGCGCGCCCGGAGCCAGATCGAAGATCGGATTGGACCGCGCGATCAGATACACACCGGCGGTGACCATGGTGGCCGCGTGGATGAGCGCCGACACCGGCGTCGGACCCTCCATCGCGTCCCCGAGCCAGGCTTGCAGCGGCACCTGAGCGGACTTACCGCACGCACCCAGCAGCAGCAGAAGCCCTATGGCGGTGACGGTTCCGGAGCTCGCCTGATGCGCCGCACCGAAGACGGTCCGGAAGTCGATGCTCCCGAACGTCGCGAACATGATCATCAGCGCGATGGCCAAACCCATATCGCCGACGCGGTTCACGATGAATGCCTTCTTAGCGGCCGTCGCGGCCGAAGCCTTGTGATACCAGAATCCGATGAGCAGATACGAGGCCAGACCCACGCCCTCCCACCCGAGATACAGCACCAGGTAGTTGTCCGCGAGCACCAGCACCAGCATGGCCGCCAGGAACAGATTCAGGTACGCGAAGAACCTGCGCCGCCCCGGATCATGCGACATGTAGCCGATCGAATAGATGTGGATCAGCGATCCGACACCGGTGATCAGCAGCGCGAAACACATCGACAGCTGATCCAATTGCAGTGCGGCGTCGACCTTGAGCCCCGTCACCGGCAACCAGCTGAACAGGCTGTAGTGCACGGCCCGGGTGGCATCGGAGCGACCCAGCATGTCGGAGAACGCCCACGCCGCGACGCCGAAGGAGCCCAGCGCCATGACGGTTCCGACGATATGCCCCCATGTATCGCTGACTCGACCCATCAGCAGGAGGAAGACGGCGCCGCCGAGCGGCAGCGCGGGCAGCAGCCACAGCATCATCTGTGCGGTATCCACCTCAGTACCTCAGCAGATTCGCATCGTCGACCGAGGTCGAGCGGCGGGCACGGAAGATGGTCATGATGATGGCCAGTCCGACAACGACTTCGGCGGCGGCGACCACCATGGTGAAGAAGGCGAACACCTGCCCGTCGAGATTGGCGTGCAGCCGGGCGAAGGTGACGAAGGCCAGATTCACCGCATTGAGCATGAGCTCGATGCACATGAAGACCACGATCGCATTGCGCCGCACCAGCACTCCGGCCGCGCCGATGGTGAAGAGCAGGGCGGAGAGGTACAGATAGTTGTCCGGGTTCACCGCAAGCCTTCCTCGGGAGAATCGTTGTCGCCGTTGCCGTTCCCGGCGGTGCGCATCACGTCGGCCGAGCCGGCGGTGCGCACCACGTCGGCCGAGCCGACAGTGCGCATCACGTCGGCCGAGCCGACAGTGCGCATCACCGCCTCTTCGTGCGCGCGGTTGCGGCGGTGTCGCAGAATGCTGCTGACCGACAGCTCCTCGAAGGAGCCGTCCGGCAGTCGAGCCGGTGCGTCGACGGCATTGTGGCGGGCGTACACACCGGGCGTCGGCAGCGGCGTGACCCGCTTACCGTCCCGGAACCGCTCCTTGGACAGCGTGCGCTGATCGGTGCGCGGGCCGAACTTCTCGCGATGCGCGAGCACCATGGCGCCGATGGTCGCGGTGATGAGCAGTGAACCGGTCAGCTCGAACGCCCACACGTAGCGCACGAAGATGAGTTCCGCGAGCGCGCCGATGGTGTCGTTGCCACCCAGGCCCGGACCGGTGGTCGCCACGCTGGTCTCGTTCATACCGCGTGCGACCGCGGCGATCACCAGCATGCCGAAGCCGATGCCGACGATCAGCACCGCGATCCGCTGCCCGCGCAAGGTCTCTCGCAGCGATTCCGAGGAGTCGACGCCGACCAACATGAGCACGAACAGGAACAGCATCATGACCGCGCCGGTGTAGACCACGATCTGCACGATGCCCAGGAACAGCGCGTTCTCGGCGATGTAGAACGCCGACAGCGTGATCATGGTGGCGGCCAGGCACAGCGCGGAGTGCACGGCCTTGCGCGCGCACACCATGCCGAGCGCGCCGACCACCGCGATCACCGCCAGAATCCAGAACTGCACGGCCTCACCGGTGGAGGTGTGCGTGACCAGCTGCTGAGCGGGCTGGGCCAGGAGCGAGGTCATTTCTTCGTCCCTCCTTCGACTCCGGCGAGTTCGCTCGGCGCACCGGGCACTTCGCCGCGGTAGTAGGACCCCTCGTCCGCGCCCGGGTACATGGCGTGCGGTGCGGGGGCCATACCCGGCTCCATCGGTGCGAGCAGATTCTGCTTCTCGTAGATCAGGTCCGCGCGATTGTCATCGGCCAGCTCGTACTCGTTGGTCATGGTCAACGCGCGAGTCGGGCAGGCTTCGATGCACAGGCCGCAGCCGATGCAGCGCAGATAGTTGATCTGGTACACGCGGCCGTAGCGCTCACCGGGGGAGTAGCGCTCCTCCTCGGTGTTGTCCGCGCCCTCGACGAAGATCGCGTCCGCCGGGCAGGCCCACGCGCACAGCTCGCAGCCGATGCACTTCTCCAGTCCGTCCGGATGCCGATTGAGTTGGTGCCGACCGTGATACCGCGGCTGGGTCGGTGTCTTGACCTCCGGGTACAGCTCGGTATTGGGCTTCTTGAACATGGTGGAGGCGGTGACATAGAACCCGCCGAGCGGCTCCAGCAGACCGGGCTTGGGCGTCGAGGCCATGGGTTCGGCGGGCATGGGCGGTACCGGGAAGTCCGAATACTTGCTGGTCGCTTCGGCGTCGGGTGCGGCCTTGCTGCGGTCGTCGCCCGCGTGCCCTGCCTTGAGCACCAATCCGATCAGCAACGCGGCGACCACGATTCCGCCGATGATCATGCCGGTGCGCTGGATGTGGATGCCCTCGTTCTCCAGCGCGCGCATGCTCGCCACGAACATGACCCAGGCCAGCGATACCGGAATCAGCAGCTTCCAGCCCAGATTCATGAACTGGTCGTAGCGCAGTCGGGGCAGCGTGCCGCGCAACCAGATGAAGACGAACAGGAACACCCACACCTTAGCGGTGAACCAGATCATCGGCCACCACCCGGAATTCGCGCCCGCCCACAGGCTGATCGGGAACGGCGCGTGCCAGCCGCCGAAGAAGAGCGTGGTGGCCAGCGCCGAGACCGTCCCCATATTGATGTACTCGGCCATCATGAACATGGCGAACTTCAGCGAGGAGTACTCGGTGTGGAAACCGCCGACCAGCTCGCCCTCGGCCTCGGGGAGGTCGAAGGGCGCGCGGTTGGTCTCACCGACCATGGACACCGCGTAGATCAGAAAGGACGGCAGCAGCAGGAACACATACCAGGTTCCGAACTGCGCCTTGACGATTGCCGAGGTGGCCATGGAACCCGAGAGCAGGAAGACCGCCGCGAAGCACAGCGCCATGGCGATCTCATAGGAGATCACCTGCGCGGTGGAGCGCAGCCCACCCAGCAGCGGATAGGTCGAACCGGAGGCCCAGCCCGCCAACACGATTCCGTACACGCCCACCGAGGCCATGGCCAGGATGTAGAGCACACCCACCGGCATATCGGTCAACTGCAACGGCGTGCGATGCCCGAACATGCTGACCTCGGGGCCGAACGGGATCACCGCGAACGCCATCACGGCCGGGATCAGCGAGATGATCGGCGCGAGAATGAAGATCGGCTTGTCGACGATGGCCGGGATGATGTCCTCTTTGAGGAGCATCTTCACGCCGTCGGCGATCGATTGCAGGGATCCGCGCGGTCCGACCCGGTTGGGCCCGACGCGCATCTGCATGAATGCCACGATCTTGCGTTCGGCGTACACCGCGATCATCGGGATCAGCAGCAGGAAGACGAAGATGCCGATGGATTTGATCAGCACCAGCCACCACGGATCGTGGCCGAACATACTCAAGTCACTCACGGTGGTCCTCCCGACGGATGCGCACGACGTGGCCGGGTGTGGTGCCGAGCTGCACCAGCACATCGGCCCCGGGGGAATTCATGGGCAGCCATACGACCCGGTCCGGCATCTCGGTGATGATGAGCGGGAGGGTGATATGGCCGTGGTCATTGCCGACCGTCACCGGATCGCCGGTGGTGGCGCCGATTTCGGCGGCGGTGTCGTGCGAGAGCCGCACCACCGGCGGGCGGGCGGTCCCGGCGAGATTGGGTTCGCCGTCCTGCAATTTGCCGCGATCGATGAGCATGCGCCAGGCGGACAGGATCGCCGTGCCCGAAGTGGGCTGCGGCAGGGGATGCGGCCGGTGCACCGGGGTCGCCGCGGCCGGTCCGTCCCAGGTACCGAGATCCGCCAATTCGGCTCGGGCACTGGAGACATCGGGCAGGCCGAGGCGAACGCCCATCTCGTGCGCGATGGCGTCCAGGACACGATGCTCGGGCATGGGCGCGGATTCGCGGCGCACGGTGGAGTCGCGCAGCGCGGCCTCGAACTGGCGATGGCGGCCCTCCCATGTGAGGAAGGTGCCCGCCTTCTCCATGGCCGAGGCCACCGGGAACACCACATCGGCGCGATCGCTGATATCGCTGGCCCGAAGCTCCAGGCTGACAACGAAACTCGCGGCGTCGATGGCGGTGAGCGCGGCATGCGGATCCGGCATATCGCCGACCTCGACACCGCCGATGAGCAGTGCGCCCAGGGTGGGCGCGGCGGCCAGGATGGCGCTGGTATCGCGGCCCGGTTTCATGGGCAGCTCATCCGAGCCCCAGGCTTCGCGAACCTGGTGGCGCGCAACCGGATCGGCGACCGGGCGACCACCCGGGAGCAGGACCGGCAGTGCGCCCGCCTCGAGAGCTCCGCGCTCGCCCGCGCGGCGCGGAATCCAGGCCAGCTTGGCTCCGGTGTCATCGGCCAGGCGGGCCGCGGCGGACAGGCCGCCCGGAATACCGCCGAGTCGTTCGCCCACCAGGATCAGCGCACCGGGTTCGCGCAGCAGGGTGGCGATGTGCTCCAGATGACCGGGAGCCACCGCGACGGAATCGGTTTCACCCGTCCGGATGGCCTCGAGCAGATGCGGTTCGGCGCCCGGAGCCGTCGGCAGCAGTGTCCCGTTCATGCGCTGGAGGCCGCGGGTGGTGTACGGCGCGAGCGAATAGATTTCGGTGCCGTGCTTGCGGGCGGCCTTGCGCAGGCGCAGGTAGACGATCGGCGATTCTTCCTCGGCCTCGAAGCCGGCGAACACCACGATCGGGGCGCGCTCCAAGGCTTCGTAGTCGACCGTAATGCCCTGCCCGGCGATCCGGGCGGCCAGAAAATCGGCCTCCTCCGCCGAATGCTCGCGAGCGCGGAAGTCGATGTCATTGGTGGCCAGGCCGATGCGCGCGAACTTGGCGTAGGCGTAGGCGTCCTCCATGGTCACGCGACCGCCGACCAGCACGCCCGCGTTCCCGCGCGCCGCGGCCAGCCCCCGTGCGGCATGCGCGATGGCCTCGGACCACGAAGCGGGTTGCAGGGTGCCGTCCCAGGTGCGCACAAGGGGAGTGGTGAGCCGATCCCGTTCGGTGGCGTACTGGAAGGCGAAGCGGCCCTTATCGCAGTTCCACTCCTCATTGACCTGCGGATCGTCACCGGCCAAGCGGCGCATGACCTTTCCGCGCCGATGATCGGTGCGCTGGGCACAGCCCGAGGCGCAGTGTTCGCACACCGCCGGGCTGGACACCAGGTCGAACGGCCGGGCGCGGAAGCGATAGGTGCTGCCGGTGAGCGCGCCCACCGGGCAGATCTGCACGGTATTGCCCGAGAAATAGGAGTCCATCGGCTCCCCGGCGGCAATGCCGACCTGTTGCAGCGCACCGCGATCCATCAACTCGATGAATGGATCGCCCGCCACCTGCTGCGAGAACCGGGTGCACCGCGCGCACAGCACGCAGCGCTCCCGATCGAGCAGAATCGCCGAGGACAGCGGAATCGGCTTGGGATAGGTCCGCTTCTCGCCGTCGAACCGCGATTCGGCCCGCCCGCTGGACATGGCCTGGTTCTGCAGCGGGCATTCGCCGCCCTTATCGCAGACCGGGCAATCCAGGGGATGATTGATGAGCAGCAGCTCCATCACCCCCTCCTGCGCCTTCTCCGCTGCGGGAGAGGACAACTGGGTGTGGATCACCATGCCTTCGCTGACCGTCTGGGTGCAGGAGGCAACCGGCTTGCGCTGCCCCTCCACCTCGACCAGACACTGACGGCACGCACCCACCGGATCGAGCAGCGGGTGATCACAGAACCGGGGGATCTGCACACCGATCAGCTCGGCGGCCCGGATGACCAATGTGCCCGCGGGCACGGAAACCGTTGTGCCATCGATGATTACGCTCACCATTTCGGTGGGGGTAACCCCGCTGGTATTGGAGTTCGCTATGGCTGTCATCGCGCTCCTTCAGCCCAGGCGGTGGACCGGGCCGGGTCGAACGGGCATGCGCCGAGGCGGATGTGCTCGACGTACTCGTCGCGGAAGTACTTCAGGGAGGAGAAGATCGGGCTCGCCGCACCGTCACCGAGGGCGCAGAAGGATTTGCCATTGATGTTGTCGGCGATATCCATCAGCTTGTCGAGATCGGTCTCGTCGCCGGTGCCCTTCTCCAGGCGCTCGAGCAGCTGGACCAGCCAGTAGGTGCCCTCGCGGCAGGGCGTGCACTTGCCACAGGATTCGTGGGCGTAGAACTCGGTCCAGCGCAGTACGGCGCGCACCACACAGGTGGTGTCGTCGAAGATCTGCAAGGCCTTGGTGCCCAACATGGATCCGGCGGCGGCGACACCCTCGTAGTCGAGGGGGACGTCCAGATGCTCATCGGTGAAGATCGGGGTGGAGGAGCCGCCCGGGGTCCAGAACTTGAGGGTGTGCCCCTCGCGGACGCCGCCCGCATGAGTCAGCAACTCGCGCAGGGTGATTCCCAGGGCCGCCTCATACTGCCCCGGTCGCGTCACGTGACCGGAGAGCGAGTAGAGGGTGAAGCCCGGGGACTTCTCACTGCCGAAGGACCGGAACCAATCCACGCCATTGGCGAGAATCGACGGGACCGAGGCGATGGACTCCACATTGTTGACCACGGTCGGGCAGGCGTACAGACCCGCCACGGCCGGGAATGGCGGGCGCAGCCGCGGCTGACCGCGACGACCCTCCAGCGAATCCAGGAGTGCGGTCTCCTCACCGCATATGTACGCGCCCGCACCGGCGTGCACGATAACCTCGAGGTTGTAGCCCGAGCCCTTGATATTGTCGCCGAGATACCCTGCGGCATAAGCCTGTTCGACCGCGGCCTGCAAACGCCGCAGCACCGGAACGACCTCGCCGCGCACGTAGATGAAGGCGTGCGAGGCGCGAATCGCGTACGAGGCGATGATCACGCCCTCGATGAGTGCGTGCGGACTCGCCAGCATGAGCGGAATGTCCTTGCACGTACCGGGTTCGGACTCATCGGCATTGACCACCAGGTAGTGCGGTTTGGTCACCCCGTCTGGGCCGGGCCCCTGCGGGATGAATCCCCACTTCAGTCCGGTCGGGAAGCCCGCGCCACCGCGTCCGCGCAGACCGGAGTCCTTGACGGTCGCGATCACCTCGTCGGGCTGCATGCGCAATGCCTTGGGCAGTCCGCGATACCCGCCCTGGCTGCGATACGCCGCCAGGGTCCAGGAATCGGGTTCGGCCCAGTATTTGGAGAGCACCGGGGTCAGTCCCCGCGGGGCGGCCTGGGTCTGGGTCACTTCCCGCCTCCGTTCGAATCCTGTTCGGCCACTCGCAGACCCGCGAGGGTCGCGGGGCCGGGTGCGCCATCGGTGGCGCCGGGGCGCGTGTCCGGATAGCCGGCGAGAATGCGCGCGGTATCGCGGAACTTGCACAGCGGAATACCGCTGCGCGTACCTGTCACCTCATCACCCTTGCGCAGCGAATCCACCATGGCCCGTGCCGATTCCGGGGTCTGGTTGTCGAAGAACTCCCAATTGACCATGACCACGGGCGCGTAATCGCAGGCGGCATTGCACTCGATGTGTTCGAGGGTGACCGCGCCGTCGGCTGTGGTCTCCCCGTGCTTGATTCCCAAATGCTGCTTCAGTTCCGCGTAGATCTCATCGCCGCCCATGACCGCGCACAGCGTGTTGGTGCACACCCCGACGTGATAGTCGCCGGTGCGCCCGCGCCGATACATGGAGTAGAAGGTGGCGACCGCGGTCACCTCGGCATCGGTCAATCCCAGCTGCTCGGCACAGAATTCGATACCGGTGCCCGAGACGTAGCTCTCCACCGATTGCACGAGGTGCAGAAGGGGCAGCAGTGCCGAACGCGGATGCGGATACCGCGCGATGATCTCCTTGGCCTCCACCTGGAGCCGGTCGTGCACCGGCTGCGGATACGGGATGGGGCGCACGCTCAGGTTGAGAAGAATCTCTGTCAACGGTCCACTCCGCCCATGACGGGATCGATACTGGCCACCGCGGCGATCACATCGGCGACCAGGCCGCCCTCGCACATTGCCGCCACCGCTTGCAGATTCGTGAACGAGGGGTCGCGGTAGTGCACCCGGTACGGCCGAGTGCCGCCGTCGCTCACCATGTGCACGCCGAGCTCACCGCGCGGGGACTCCACCGCCACGTACACCTGGCCGGGCGGAACCCGCAGGCCCTCGGTGACGAGTTTGAAGTGGTGGATGAGCGATTCCATCGACTTGCCCATGATATTGCCGATGTGCTCCGGCGAATTGCCCAGACCGTCCGGCCCCAGTTGCAGATCGGCCGGCCAGGCGATCTTCTTGTCCGCCACCATGACCGGGCCCGGTCGCAGCTTGTCCAGGCATTGCTCGATGATCTTGAGCGATTCCTTCATCTCGTTCACCCGAATGAGGTAGCGGCCGTAGCAGTCGCAGCCGGTATCGGTCATGACATCGAATTCGTAGGTCTCATAACCGCAATACGGCTGGGCCTTGCGCAGATCGTGCGGCAGACCGGTGGAGCGCAGCACCGGGCCGGTAACGCCCAGCGCCATACAGCCGGTCAGATCGAGCACACCGACATTGCGGGTGCGAGCCTTCCAAATGGGGTTCTCATTGAGCAGCAGTTCCATATCCCGCAGCCGCTTGGGCATGAGATCGAGTAGTTCGCGCACCTTGGCGACGCCATCGTCGGGCAGATCCTGCGACACACCACCGGGCCGGATATACGCGTGATTCATGCGCAATCCGGTGATGTTCTCGAAGACGTCGAGAATCAGTTCGCGCTCGCGGAATCCGAACAGCATGGGCGTCAGCGCGCCCAATTCCATACCGCCGGTGGCCAGCGCCACCAGATGCGAGGATATGCGATTGAGTTCCATGAGCATGACGCGAATGACATTGGCGCGCTCGGGAATATCGTCGGTGATGCCGAGCAGCTTCTCCACGCCCAGGCAGTACGCCGTCTCATTGAAGAACGGCGACAGGTAGTCCATGCGCGTGACGAACGTGACGCCCTGCACCCAGCTGCGGTATTCCAGATTCTTCTCGATCCCGGTGTGCAGGTAGCCGATACCGCACCTGGCCTCGGTGACCGTCTCGCCCTCGATCTCCAGAATCAGCCGTAGCACCCCGTGCGTACTGGGGTGCTGTGGGCCCATATTCACGACTATGCGTTCCTCGGCGGCCCCGTCCAGGGCAGCGGAGATTTCGTCCCAGTCATTGCCGCCGACCGTGATGACGCGTTCCGGTCGTTCCGCGGTTTCCGGACGGGACTGGATATCTGTGTCGTTCATTTAGCTGTACGCCCTCCGCTCGTCGGGCGGCGGGATACGCGCGCCCTTGTATTCGACCGGGATCCCGCCGAGCGGGTAATCCTTGCGCTGGGGGTGACCGCGCCAGTCATCGGGCATCGAAATCCTGGTCAGCGACGGGTGACCGTCGAACAGGATGCCGAAGAAGTCGTAGGTCTCGCGCTCGTGCCAATCCGTGGTCGGGTACACCGAATACAGCGAGGGCATGTGCGGATCCGCGTCCGGAATCGACACCTCCAGGCGCACCCGGCGATTGTGGGTGATGGAGTTCAGGTGGTAGACCGCGTGCAATTCGCGGCCGGAGTCCTCCGGGAAATGGGCGCCGTTCACGCCCAGGCAGAGTTCGAAACGCAGTTTCTCGTTGTCGCGCAATGTCTTCGCCACCACGGGCAGGTGTTCGCGCCGCACGTGCAGGGTCAGTTCGTCCCGGAAGACCACGATCTTCTCGATGGCATCCTCGAAGCGGACGCTCGACACCGCGAGCACATCGTGCAGGATCGCGACCAACTCGTCGAAGTAGCCGCCGTACGGGGGAGCGCTGCCGCCGGGCAGGCTGACCGTGCGTACCAGCCGACCGTAGCCGGAGGTGTCGCCGGTGCCGGTGACACCGAACATGCCCTTGCGCACGCCGATCACCTCATCGGCGGGTGCGGCGGATTCCGTTGCGCCAGGCTCGATCTCACCCGCCGCGAGCTGCTCCTCCACCGGCTCGGGTTCGGGCTTCTGATTGGATTCCCCATGCGATTTCACGGCGTCCTCCGGGGGGCTCTCCGTACCGATGGGTGCATCGAAGGTCATCGCAGCAGCCCCTTCATCTGAATGGTGGTGGGGCTGGCGAGGGCGGCGGCCTCGGCGGCGCGCACGGCCTCCTCGCGGTTCACGCCGAGCGGCATCTCCTGAATCTTCTCGTGCAGCTTCAGGATCGCGTTCAACAGCATCTCCGGGCGCGGCGGGCAGCCGGGCAGGTAGATGTCCACCGGCACAACGTGATCCACACCCTGTACGACGGCGTAATTGTTGAACATGCCGCCCGAGGATGCGCAGACCCCCATGGCCAGCACCCATTTCGGTTCCGTCATCTGGTCGTAGACCTGACGCAGGACGGGGGCCATCTTCTGGCTCACCCGTCCGGCGACGATCATCAGATCGGCCTGGCGCGGTGAGGCGCGGAACGCCTCCATACCGAAGCGGGCGATATCGAATCGCCCGCCGCCCGTGGCCATCATCTCGATCGCGCAGCAGGCCAGACCGAATGTGGCCGGCCACAGCGAACTCTTGCGCATATAGCCGGCGAAATCTTCCACCGTGCTCAGCAGGAAGCCGCTGGGCAGTTTCTCCTCGAGACCCATGTCGAACTACATCTCCCGGATCGGAGCGCCCCGCACCGGGCGGGGCGCTCTGGTTGGAATCCCCTGTGTGCGGCTCAGTCCCAGCTGAGCCCGCCCCGCCTCCACTCGTAGGCGTAAGCCACCGAGACGTTGAAGATGAACAGCGCCATCGCCGCCAGCCCGAACAGTCCGAGCGAATCGAAGTGCACGGCCCACGGGTAGAGGAAGACGATCTCGATGTCGAAGATGATGAACAACATGGCGGTGAGGTAGTACTTCACCGGGAAGCGTTGTCCCGCACCATTTCCCGGCCCGCCGCCGACGGCGTGCGGGGTCGGCTCGATACCGCACTCATACGCTTCGAGCTTGGCGCGGTTATAGCGGCTGGGCCCGACCAGGGCCGCAAGGAGAACGGAGAACACCCCGAACGCGGCGGCCACCGCGCCGAGGACAAGCGTCGGCACCTCGATATTCACAACAGCACTACCCCTCCTGCGAACTGGACGCACTTGCGGACGGCAGCTGCCGAGGCGGGCTGACATCGTCGTCTGCCGGGCCAGTCACACCCAGGGCACCACTCGTCGAGGGCGCGGAAAACGGGGGACTGACGCGGCGGCTTCATTGATACCGTTGCCCGCGCTCGTGTGAGCTACGGCACAGCCTACAACTCAGGCAAGAAGATACATGACGTTTCGCGACTCCGTTTGATCGAATTCGGAACGGTCTTTCATGACCGATTCGACGGAATCGCGAATGTCACGTGACAGAGGTTTCCCCTGGTCGTGGGGAGCGAGAAATCAGGCGGCGGAACGATTCCGGAGCACGCCCAGCACCGCATCGGTCAACCGGATCGGATCCAGCGGATGCGAGACCGCGGCCTCGGCGCGCGACCAGTTCGCCAACCAGGCGTCATCCGGGCGGCCGGTCAGGACCACGATCGGCGGGCAGTCCGCGATCTCGTCCTTGAGCTGTTTGGCCAGGCCCAGGCCCCCGGTCGGCGCGGATTCGCCATCGAGGATCAGTACATCGAGCTCATGGGCGTCCATATGCTCGAGCACAATCGGACCGGTGGCCACCTCGAGGTATTCGATGGGAGGCAATTCCGGGTGCGGGCGTCTACCCAGAGCCAGCATCACCTGCCTCCGAGTATCGGCGTCATTGCTGTAAACGAGAACCCGCAACGCGGCGGGACGCTTCGCTTCGGCCACGCACCGGATGGTACGTGTTCGATATGAGTGCTGGTGGCAGGATCGCCGGATTTCCGCGCGCGTCGTGGCGCGCGCACCGGCGTGGCGAGTATGACCGAACCGGGTCGGATCGGCGGGGCGGGTGTCGCGCCGCACGAACGGACATTAACGTCGAGCGAGATTGCCTCCGAACGCTGATTCGATCGAAAGAGGAGCTATGCCAGCCGAAGTCGTGGATGCCGTCGTCATCGGAATGGGTCCGGGTGGTGAGGACCTGGCGACCCGATTGCTGCGCGCCGGACTCTCCGTCGTCGGCGTGGACGGGCGGTTGGTCGGCGGTGAGTGCCCGTACTACGCGTGCGTGCCCACCAAGGCGATGGTGCGCGCGGCCGGGACGCTGGCCGAGGCGCGGCGGGTCGGCGATCTCGCGGGATCGGCTGCGGTGACACCGGATTGGAGCATTGTCGCCGCCCGCGTACGCGAGGAGATCACCGATAACTGGGACGATGCGGCAGCGGTGGAGAAGTTCGAGAAAGCCGGGGGACAGTTCGTCCGCGGCTGGGGCCGGATCACCGCGGCCGGTGAGGTGACCGTGGCGACCGCCGACGGCGAACGGGTATTCCACGCGAATCGGGCAATTGTGCTGAATCCCGGTACGGCACCGCAGGTTCCGGCGCTGCCCGGTCTGGCCGACACCCCGTACTGGACCAATCGTGAGGCCGTCGCCGTCACCGAGGTGCCCGAATCGCTCATCGTCATGGGCGGCGGACCGGTGGGCGTGGAGTTCGCGCAGGTCTTCGCGCGGTTCGGTGCGAAGGTCACCGTGATCGCCAGTCATCTGGTGCCGCAGAACGAACCCGAAGCGGGAGAGTTGCTGGCCGAGGTGTTCGAGGCCGAGGGTATCGCGGTTCGCGGCGGACACGGCACGGCCGTCGGTCACGACGGATCGGAGTTCACCGTCGAACTCGACAGCGGTGATCCGGTTCGCGCCCGGCATCTGCTCATCGCGACCGGCCGCCGGACCGACCTGACGGCATTGGGGATCGGTTCCCTCGGCCTGGACGAGAACGCTCACGGTATTCCCGTCGACGACCGCCTGCGCGCGGCCGACAAGGTCTGGGCCATCGGCGATGTCGTGGGCCACGGCGCATTCACGCACATGTCCATGTATCACTCGCGCATCGCCGCCGCCGACATTCTCGGCACCTCCTCGGAGACCGCCCAGTATCACGCCGTCCCGCACGTCACCTTCACCGATCCCGAGATCGGGGGCGTCGGGCTGACCGAAGCCCAGGCCCGGGCCCAGGGCTTGAATGTCCGCACCGGATTCACCAAGTTGCAGGACTCCACCCGCGGCTGGCTCCATAAGGCGGGCAATGCCGGTTTCATCAAACTCGTGGAGGATGCCGACCGCGGCGTCCTGGTCGGTGCGACGTCAGTCGGCCCTGACGGCGGCGAAGTTCTCGCCGCCCTGACTCTGGCAGTCCATGCCGAGATCCCGACCGCGACCCTGCGCCGAATGATCTACGCCTACCCCACCTTTCACCGTGCCATCGAGGCCGCCCTCGATGCACTGCCTGCAAGTTAGGCATCGGCGCGCAAATCGTTGCTGTTCACCGCCTTGTCAACGGTCCATCCTGAAAGACATCGACGGTTCGATCCAATGGCGGTGGACATATGCGAATCTCGGAACTATTGCGCCGGAAAGGGCCTGGCGTGGTCACTATCGCACCCGATGCGAGCGTGCGTGAACTATTGAAAGTGCTCGCCGAACACAATGTCGGCGCGGTGGTGGTGTCGCCGGACGGCGTGCTGATCTCCGGTATCGCCTCCGAGCGCGACATTGTGCGGCGGCTGCACGGCATCGGAGCCGATCTGCTCGACGCGCCGGTCGCGGAGATCATGACGGCGGCGGTGCACACCTGCTCACCCGATGACCGGGTGGAGACGTTGAACGAGACCATGACCCAGCATCGAATCAGGCATCTGCCGGTACTCGAGGACGGGCGCATGGTCGGAATCGTGAGCATCGGGGATGTGGTGAAGAGCCAGATCGCCGAACTCGAGGATGAGCGCGAGCATCTGGTGCGGTATCTACAGAGCTGACGGCGAGTGGTCCGGGAGCGGGCGCGCTCCCGTGGCCACCTCGGCGGCGGTCGCCAGATCCAGGTGGAACTCCAGGTCCGAGGCGGGGGCCGGGCCGTCGTGGTGGGTGATGCCCGCGGCGGTGATGTTGTAGTGCAGGACCGTGTCACCGATATGCACCGTGGCGGTGCCGATCGGAAGGACCTCGGCGACAGCGCGTCCCAGCGGGAGGGCGAACCAGTGCGCGCGTACGGCGTCGGTGGGGCGGCGTTCGCCGAGGTGTTCGGTGCCCCAGGCGGAGAGGGCCTCGAGTGCCGGGCGCAGGGCCATACCGGTGGGGGTCAATTCGTAGACGGCGGTCGCGGTGCGCGGGCCGACCTTGCGGCGGGTGAGAATGTCGTCGCGTTCCAACTCCTTGAGTCGAGCGGCGAGGACGTCGGTGCTGATGCCGGGCAGGTCGGCGAACAGATCGCTGTAGCGGCGAGGGCCGGAACACAGTTCGCGGACGACCAGCAGATTCCAGCGGTCGCCGACGATATCGAGGGCGCGGCTGACGGCACAGTAGTGGTCGTAGCTTCGGCGGGGCACTCATCTACTGTAGCGTGCAACTTGGAAAAACAAAGTGCGAACTTGGAATTTCCAAGTAGAGTGTGCCGCAACCGCATTCAGAAGGGACTTCCATGCAGGTCAAGCAGTCGAGCAAGCTGTCCGGTGTGTCGTATGAGATCCGCGGACCGGTGGCCGAGCACGCGGCACGGCTGGAGGCCGAGGGACACCACGTGGTGAAGCTCAATACAGGTAACCCGCTGCCGTTCGGCTTCGAGGCGCCGCCGGAACTGCTGCAGGACATGGTCCGGAATCTGCCGGTCTCCAGCGGCTACTCCTCCTCGAAGGGGCTGCTCTCGGCGCGGCGCGCGGTGGTGCAGTACTACCAGACGCTCGGTGTGGACGGGATCGATGTCGAAGAGGTGTTTCTCGGCAACGGCGTCTCCGAATTGATCATGATGGCCATGACGGCGCTGCTGGAGAACGGGGACGAGGTACTCGTTCCCGCACCGGATTTCCCGCTCTGGACCGCGGCCACCGCGCTCAATGGCGGTAAGCCCGTGCACTACATCTGCGATGAGGGCGCGGACTGGTTCCCGGATGTGGCCGATATCGAAGCCAAGGTCACCGATCGCACGCGGGCGATCGTGCTGATCAATCCGAACAATCCGACCGGTGCGGTGTACTCGCCGGAGGTGGTGCGCCAGGTTCTCGAGGTCGCGCGGCGGCACAACCTGGTGGTGTTCTCCGACGAGATCTACGACAAGATCCTCTACGACGATCTCGCGCACACCGCCACCGCCTCGCTCGCCCCGGATCTGCTGGTGCTGACCTTCTCCGGGCTGTCGAAGTCGTATCGGGCGGCCGGATTCCGCTCCGGATGGCTGGTGGTGTCCGGGCCGATCGAGCACGCGCAGAACTACCTCGAGGGCCTGACCATGCTCGCGGGTCTGCGGCTCTGCGCGAATGTGCCCGCGCAGCAGGCGATTCAGGCCGCGCTGGGCGGGCATCAGAGCATCTATGATCTGACGCTGCCCGGCGGCCGACTGCGCGAACAGCGCGATCGCGCCTGGGAGGCGCTCAACACCATTCCGGGTGTGTCGTGTGTGAAGGCCAAAGGCGCGCTCTACGCCTTCCCGCGGATCGACCTGGACATGTACCCGATCCACAATGACGAGCAGTTCGTGCTGGATCTGCTGCTCCAGGAGAAGATTCACATCGTGCAGGGCACCGGCTTCAATTGGCCGCGCCCCGATCACTTCCGAATCGTCACCCTCCCGTACGCCGATGATCTGGAGGCGATCATCGAGCGGATCGGCCGTTTCCTGGCCACCTACCGGCAGTGATCGGGGGCGAAAGAAGATTCTCGAGAAATCTCCCGGGATACGTCGAAGGAACGTGATTGGCTCCGACCTGTAGGTGAAAGCAGCTCACCAACACCCCAGGAGCCCATCATGAGCACCACCGTCACCACCTTCCTCTGGTTCGAGAACCAGGCCGAAGAGGCCGCCACCTTCTACACTTCGCTGATCGCGGATTCGAAGGTCACCGATATCAACCGCGGCCCCGACGGCACCGCCTTCGTTATCTCCCTCGAACTGGCCGGCCACGCCCTGACCCTGCTCAACGGCGGCCCCGGCCACCCCTTCACCGACGCGGCCTCGATCCAGGTCGTGGTGGATGGCCAGGACGAGGTCGATCGCCTGTGGGCGGCCTTCACCGCCGAGGGCGAGCCCGGCCCTTGCGGCTGGCTGACCGATAAGTACGGCCTGTCCTGGCAGATCGTCCCCGCCGGAATGTCCGCCCTCATGAACGATCCGGGCCGCGTCCCCGCCGTCACCGCTTCCCTGCGGACCATGACCAAGATCGACCTGCAGACCCTGCGGAACGCGTTCGACAACGCCTGAGCCACGGTCTCCGTCAGTCGGCCGTCCGCGAGCGTTCTCGTGGGCGGCCGAAACACGTTGCCACGACCAGCAATGCGGCGATGCCGCCGTAGACCAGCACGGTCGAGCGCGAGCTGCGGTCCACGACCACACCGCCCGCCAGCGCGCCCAGGCAGAAGGTCGCCTGGAATGAGGCGGTGAACAGAATCGATAGGTGTAGGTGCCGAACTGGGCTAGGACGATGAGAAACGTTGCGAGCAAGGCGAATCGAACGCCGGAGCCGTTCGTTGCGGAGCGCAGTGTCGACCACCCGAGTTCTTGATGCGCGGGCAATGCGGGCAGGGATACGGCGAGCAGCGCCAGTACCGCCGCGGACAGCACGCCCGGCACGATGAACGCCGCGCGCCGGCCCGCGAGGGTTCCCGCGGGCACGCCCAGCACCGAACTCAGGGGGACCGCCGCGAAGATCACCGTGGTCGCCCGGGCAACGGTACTTCGATCAGGCCGGAGTGGACTCCTGGCCGAGGGCCTCGATCAGGGTGCCCAGCGATGCCATGAGGGCCTCGCGCTGCGCGGCGTCGAGTTTGCTCATGGCGGCGGCGAAGCGCTGGATGCGGGCGGAGGTGAGGCCGGTGACCAGATCGTGGGCGCGGGCGGTGGCGCTCAGGAGCTGGGCGCGACCGTCTTCCGGATCGGCTTCACGGACGATATAGCCACCCTTTTCCAGGCCCGTCACCATGCGGGACATGGTTGGGGCGCTGACCCTTTCGGTATTGGCCAGATCGCTCAGGCGCATGGGACCGCCGCGCGCGACGGTCGCCAGCGCCGACGCCGCGCCCGGGCTGAGCTGCCCCAGATCACCCGAATGGCGCAGCAGCCGGAGCAGGCGTCCGATGCTGTGGTAGAGCTCGGCCGCCTCCGTCAGCTGATCGGGATCGGCGACACTCGTGGGCTGATGCAGTGTGGCCTCCTCGATCATGGGGTCAGATTCCCGCGCGATCGGCTTCGCGGAGCTCGGTCACCTCATCGGGAACCTTCCCGCTGCCCGCGAACCAGGAAGCAATCGCACCGATCAGCATCATAAGTGCGGCCGCGAGGAATACGACCACCAGACCCGAGTGGAACGGGTCGGAGATCAGGTGTGGGAAGAACTCCTGACCGGTGAGCACCTCACTGTTGACGCCGGGCTTGTCCAGGGTGCCGCTCGGGCCGAGCAGCTCCTTGAACGGGTTGTAGCCCAGGAAGGTCGCGAACAGGCTGCCGACCGGCGGCATATCCGCGATCTGACCCGCCACCGCGGGCGAGACGCCCTGGGCGCGCAGCCCGGAATCCATTGCGCCGGGCAGGGTTCCGGACAGCCCTACGATCATGAGCGAGAAGAACACGCCGATCGAGAGGGCCATACCGCCGTTCATCAGCGTGGCTCGCATACCCGAGGCCACGCCGCGCTGCGCCGCGGGCACCGCCGACATGATCTCCGCGGTATTCGGCGAGGTGAAAATGCCGGTGCCCAAACCATTGAGCAGGATGATGAGCGCGAACAGCCAGTAGTTGAAGTCCACCGGGATGATCACCAGCAGCACGAAGGTGACCGCCGCCAGCAGCAGACCGCCGGTCGCGAACAGTCGCGCACCGTACTTATCGCTCAACCAGCCCGAGATCGGCCCGGCCACCAGGAACCCGACGGTCAACGGCAGCATGTAGATACCGGCCCACAGCGGAGTGGACTCGAAGTCGTAGCCGTGCAGCGGCAACCAGATGCCCTGCAACCAGATGATCAGCATGAACTGCATTCCGCCGCGCCCGACCGAGGCCATCAGGCTGGCCAGATTGCCGAGTCCGAACGCGCGATTCTTGAACAGCCCCAGCTTGAACATGGGCTGGGCGACCTTGGATTCGATGTAGCAGAACAACGCCAGCAGTGCGAGACCACCGAAGACCGCGCCCAGCACCCACGGATTGTCCCAACCGGTCTTCGAATCACCGTGCGGCTGAATGCCATAGGTGATTCCGGTGAGCAGCGCGGTCAAACCCAGCGCGAAGGTGATGGTGCCCGGCAGATCCAGCGAGCCCGGGGTGCGCATGCCGTTGTCGTGCAGCGACCGGTACGACCACACCGTGCCGAGAATGCCGAACGGCACGCTCACCCAGAAGATCGCCTTCCAATCCCACTCCGACAGCACGCCGCCGATGAGCAGGCCCAGGAATGAACCGGCAACGGCCGCAACCTGATTGATGCCCAGCGCCACACCGCGTCGATTCGCGGGGAAGGCATCGGTCAGGATCGCCGCGGAATTGGCCATCAGCATGGCGCCGCCGATGCCCTGGATCACGCGCCAGCCGATCAACCAGACAGCCCCGGCCCCGTGGGTGAAGGGATCGAAGGAGAGCGCCAGCGCGCAGACGGTGAAGACCACGAATCCGAGGTTGTAGATCTTGACGCGTCCGAACATGTCCCCGAGGCGTCCGAACAGCACGACCAGTACCGCGGAGCTGAGCAGGAAGCCCATGAGCATCCACAGCAGATAGCTGACATTGGCGGGTTCGAGGGGATTCAGGTCGATGCCGCGGAAGATCGCGGGCAGCGAGATGATCACGATCGAGGAGTTGATGGTCACCATCAACATGCCCAGGGTGGTGTTCGACAGGGCGATCCACTTGTAATGCGGGTGATCCCGATCCACCCGGAGTCTTCTCCGAATGGTCTGGACGTCACCGGTGTCGAGCTCGGTGGTTGGGGCCGCAGCCATCAGGAGCCTCCAGAACTGTATTGAACGAACTCCGCCAATATAGTTGCATTAGGCTAACTAATGAAATGGTGATGTGTCCCACCCCGCTGACCGGGCGTGATCGACCACCTACCGGACGGTCTCGATCCCGGCGCGGAATTGCTCGCGGTCGTCGTGGTCGCGCAGCTGCGCAACTGATTCATGAAGGGGAACCGCGCGCTGTCGAGCGCTTCCCAGCGGTCGGCGACCGAGGCCAGAAAGGCCGAGCGGTCCGTGACCGCGACCGAGAGGCGAGCACCCGCGGCGTACTGCCCCGCGGTGCCGAGGAAGAAATTCACCAGGGCGGACGCGCGGCGGCGTATGCCGATGCCCGGGAGATCCCGGACCTGCGCCTGGGCGACAGCGCGCCCTACGGCTTCCTCGACTTCTTCACCGGCACCGGGGTCAGCGCTGATCGACCGAGCCCAGCACAGGTTTGATATCCAGGACGGGCGTACCGTTCAATGCCTCGAGATCACGCACCCGCAGCCGGGTGCCCTCGATCGAGAGCAGCGTAACCACGTGCAGCCCAATCGGATTGGGTCGATGTGGTGAGCGGGTGGCGAACACACCCGTCGCGGGCCGGGTGACATCACCGCGCGGATGCACCGCCAGGACATCCCTGGCGGCCCGATCCAGCCAGGTGAGCACAATGACCTGCGCGCCCGCCGTCAGCCCGTCGACCGCCGCCGCGTAGGCGGGATCGAGTACCAGATCGCAGTCGGGGGCGCCCTCATCGCCCTGCCGGGGCGCTTCGCCGGGGTCGTTCAGTGTCGATTCCACGTATCCCACGGGATGCAGCACCGCATCGGCCATTGTCGCGCGCGCCTATCGGTAGTGCCGGTGGCCGTAGGACGGGCCGAAGCCACGACGCGAACGCAGGAAGAGGAAGAAGAACAGCGGGACGATGAAGAAGGGGAAGATGTGCGTGGTCGCGGCCAGTCCCACGGCCACGATGAGCACCCCGATAATCGCCGCCGGGACGAAGGCGCGCGGAGACCGCCGCGGTGCTGCGGGAACCGCGCGCAAGGGCGCGGACCGGGGGAGATCGGTGAACAGGACCGACAGGTCCTCGGTCGTTTTCGCCGCATAGGCGCGGGCCACCCGCTCGTCGTACTCGTCCACATCGAGGCGACCGGCCGCGAAATGCTTGCCGAGCGCCTCCGCGGCCTGCTCACGCTCCGCCGTACCGACGCGCAGGGCTGGAGGCCCGAAAACCGCGGGGCTGAAATCGGACATAACCAACCACCTCACCGGGGGAACCAAATACGCTGTCCCCCACAGTAGGCCCGAATTCGTCCGCGGGCTTGCGACCGCGGGCGTATTTCGGCGTACGGCTGCGGGCGTATACCCGGATTCGGGTTTCCGCCGACGGCGCGCGGGTGGACACTGCAACGGTGACGATTGATGTCTGGGCCCAGCATCCGACTCTGCGATTCCTCGAACACGATATGTTCGCCTCCCTCCGGCGATGGACCGGCGGAACCATTCCCACGGAGGCGATTCCACTGTCGGTGACCCTGGGGGTGATGGATGCGGCAGGGATAGAGCGGGCGCTGATCTCGGCGTGGCACGGGCCCGAGGGTGTGCTGATCTCCAATGACGAGGTGGCCGAATGGGTGGGGGAGGCCCCAGATCGGCTCAATGGTGTTGCGGCCGTGGGCCTTCGGCGACCGATGGAGGCGGTGCGGGAGGTGCGCCGATGTGCCGCGATGGGGTTCAAAGGGGTGCGGGTGCTGCCCTGGTTGTGGGAGACGCCGCCGACCGATCGACGGTTCTATCCGGTGTACACCGCGTGTGTGGAGGCCGGGTTGCCGTTCTGCACGCAGGTGGGGCACACCGGGCCGTTGCGGCCCTCGGAACCGGGTCGGCCGATCCCGTATATCGATCAGGTGGCACTGGATTTTCCCGAACTGACCATCGTGTGCGGTCATATCGGCTATCCGTGGACCGAGGAGATGATCGCGGTGGCCCGCAAGCATGAGAACGTCTATATCGACACCTCCGCGTACACGACGAAACGTCTTCCGGCGGAACTGGTTTCGTATATGAAGACGCGAAGTGGCCGCCGCAGGGTGTTGTTCGGGACCAACTATCCGATGATCCTGCCCGGGCAAGCGCTCGCGGGACTGGACGAATTGGAGCTCGAGGTCCAGGTGCAGGAGCTGTACCTCGCCGGGAATGCCCGGCGCGTCTTCGACCTCTGATCACGCCGCGCGAAAGGCCTTCTCGCCCACGCATTCCGGGTCGGTGATATGTGAGAGGAACAGCCGCGCCGCCGGTGTCGGCGTGCGGGTGGTGACCGCATGCCAGGGCCGGTTCAATGGTGTGCCCTCGATCGGCAGCACCTCGAGATGCCGATCCGCGAGATCGCCCTCGATGGCATCGGAGTGGATCAGCGTGATTCCCAGCCCTTCCCGGGCCGCCGCCAGTGCCGCGCCGTGTGTGCCGAGAGTTAGTGTGGGAGGGCGTATTTGGAGCCGGTCGAAGAGCGCCAGGGTGGTGTCGCGGGTCCCCGAACCCGCGCCGCGCAGCAGCCAGGTCGCTTCGGCCGCGTCCGGCCAGCGCCCGGGCGCGCCCACCACCACCAGCTGGCACGGCCGCCGCGCCCGCGTCACCAGCCCGGCCTCCCGGGGTGGCCGTCCCGCGACCACGAGATCGGTTTCGTGGTGGGTCAATTCGATGTACAGCACGTCGCGGGGCGCGATGGAGAGCCCGAGTTCGATATCGGGGTACCGGTTGCGGAACGAGGCCAGCAGCCGCAGCAGCACGTATTCCCCGGCGGTCGCCACCACCCCGATGCGCAGCCGTCCCGTCTCGGCCTCGCGCACCGCCGCGTGCGCCTCCTTCATCAGGCCCAGGATGCTGCGGCAGTAGTCGGCGTATACCCGCCCGGCCTCGGTGAGCGCGATACCGCGACCGGATTTCGCGATCAGTTTGGCGCCCAACTGTTTCTCGATGTGTGCGACGGCGGCGGAGGCCGCCGCCTCGGTGATGTGCAACTGCGCGGCCGCACGCCGGATACTGCTGTGCCGGGCCACCGCGAGAAACGTTTCCATGCGGACCGCACTCACCGTACCCATCGTCAAACGGTAGCAAACACGACGAAATGGTTGAGGGAGACGAGAAACAATCGAATTGTTTGTCGATAACAGTGCCGTCATCCTGGGAATCGCAAGTCGCCCAACCCGGTTCGCAGGAGGAATGATGGCCGTATCCGATGATCAGGATGGCACCCGCGGCCGGTGGGATCCGGGCGTGCAGTCGTATGCGTCGATGGGATACTACAACCCCGATTATGAGCCCAAGGACACCGATGTCCTGGCGGTCTTCCGGGTGACCCCGCAGCAGGGCGTCGATCCGATCGAGGCGTCGGCCGCCGTCGCGGGCGAATCCTCCACCGCCACCTGGACTGTCGTGTGGACCGACCGGCTCACCGCGCACAGCCGCTACCAGGCCAAGTGCTACCGCGTCGATGAGGTGCCGGGCCGCCCGGGCGAGTACTTCGCCTATGTGGCATACGATCTCGACCTCTTCGAAGAGGGTTCGATCACCAATCTGACCTCCTCGGTAATCGGCAATGTATTCGGATTCAAACCCCTGGCGGCATTACGCCTGGAGGACATGCGAATTCCCGTTGCATACGTGAAGACCTTTCAGGGTCCGCCGCACGGAATCGTTATGGAACGGGAATATCTCAATAAATACGGCCGCCCGCTGCTGGGCGCGACGGTGAAACCGAAACTCGGTCTCTCGGCCCGCAACTACGGCCGCGTGGTCTACGAAGCCTGCCGGGGCGGACTCGATTTCACCAAGGATGACGAGAACATCAACTCGCAGCCGTTCATGCGCTGGCGTGATCGCTACCTGTACGCCATGGAGGGCGTCAACCGCGCGATCGCCGACACCGGTGAGCTCAAAGGGCATTACCTCAATGTCACCGCCGCCGATATGGAAGATATGTACGAGCGCGCGGAGTTCGCCAAATCGCTCGGCAGCGTCATCATCATGATGGATCTGACGGTCGGCTACACCGCCATGCAGTCGATGTCCAAGTGGGCCAGGCGCAATGGCATGCTGCTGCACCTGCACCGGGCCGGGCACTCCACCTACACCAGGCAGAAGACGCACGGCGTGAGCTTCCGGGTACTGGCCAAGTGGTGCCGGTTGATCGGCGTCGATCACCTGCACGCGGGCACGGTCGTCGGCAAGCTGGAGGGCGACCCGCATACGGTCAAGGGTTTCTATGACACGTTGCGGGACAACCACGTTCCCGCGAATCCCGCCAATGGCATCTTCTTCGATCAGGACTGGGCGAGCCTGCCCGGCGTCATGCCGGTGGCCTCCGGCGGTATTCACGCCGGGCAGATGCATCAACTGCTCGATCTGTTCGGCGATGACGTCTGCCTGCAATTCGGCGGCGGCACCATCGGCCATCCCATGGGCATCGCCGCGGGCGCGGAAGCCAATCGCGTCGCTCTCGAGGTAATCGTCAAGGCGCGCAACGAAGGTCGCGATCTGCTCAAGGAGGGGCCGGATATTCTGCGCCGCGCCGCCGAGACCAATCATCCCCTCGAGGTCGCGCTGAAGACCTGGGGTGATGTCACCTTCGACTACACCTCCACCGACGCACCCGACGCCATTCCAACCGCGACACGCTGAAAGACGGTGAGCCACAATGCAACTGCGACACGGCACCTTCGCACACCTGCCGGATTTCAGCGATGAGGAGATCGCGGCCCAGGTCCGCTACGCCCTGCTCAACAATTGGCCGGTATCCATCGAATACACCGATGATCCGCACCCGCGCAATGTCTACTGGGAGATGTGGGGCCTGCCCCTGTTCGATCTCGACGAGCCCGACGGCGTGCTCGCCGAGATCAATGCCTGCCGGGCGACCTTCCCGCGCCATTACGTCCGGGTCAACGCCTACGACGCCACCTACGGGCGGCAGAGCACCGCGCTGAGCTTCCTGGTGCAGCGTCCGGCCGAGGAACCGGGCTTCCGATTGGAACGCACCGATGCGGCCGATCGCAGTCAGCGCTACGGCTACCACCCGTACGCCCTGGATGACCGTCCCGGCCAACGTTACGGCGGCTGAACGTAATTCGGATAGGGAGGACCACTCGTGACTACAGCGCATCCCACGATTCCGGGCGATCGGGCGCCCGCGGTCAACCGCTCGGGCAACGGGTTTCAGATGCATCGGCCCGGGGCCGCGAACCCCGCGCCGCCGCGTGGATCGGCCGCCGACCCCTCGGCATCGCGGGATGCGGCGGCCGATCGGCTGGCCGATGACGCGCTGCTGGACCTCTCCACCGATATCGCGGGCAAGGATGTCGAGGACACCCTGGCCCGCCTGGACGCCGAACTCATCGGCCTGGCCAATGTGAAGCGCCGGGTGCGGGAGATCGCGGCACTGCTGCTCATCGACCGCGCCCGCCAGCGCTTCGGCCTGCAGGCCACCCGGCCCACCATGCATATGAGCTTCACCGGTGGGCCGGGCACCGGTAAGACCACCGTCGCCCTGCGCATGGCCGAGATGCTGCATTCACTCGGCTATATCCGTAAACCCAAGGTGCACACCGTGACCCGCGATGATCTGGTCGGCCAGTTCATCGGACACACCGCGCCCAAGACCAAAGAGGCCCTCGCCAAAGCCGCCGGGGGCGTGCTGTTCATCGATGAGGCGTACTACCTGTTCCGTCCCGAGAACGAGCGCGACTACGGGCAGGAGGTCATCGAGATCCTGCTGCAGGAGATGGAGAACGAACGCACCTCTCTCGTAGTCATTTTCGCGGGTTATCCCGACCGCATGGACACCTTCTTCTCCGCCAATCCGGGCCTGTCCTCACGCGTGGCGCATCACATCGAATTCCCGGACTACACCCATGACGAACTCCTGGCCATCGCCGAACTCATGGTGGCGCAGGAGAACTTCCATTTCGACGACGCCGCCACCCGCGCGTTCTCGGAATACCTGGAACTGCGGATGACCCGTCCCCGCTTCGCCAATGCCCGCAGCGTGCGCAACGCGCTCGACCGCTGCCGCCTGCGTCAGGCCAAACGCCTGGTCGAACTACACCGGCCGTTGAGCCGCACCGATCTGATCACGTTGACCGACAACGACGTCTACGGCAGCAGCGTGTTCGCCTCCCCAGTGGAGGTGCCGGCCACGTGAGGAATTGAGCAGGGTATGCCCGAAGGTCTGAAAACACTGACCCGCTACACCATCGAGCAGGAGCATCGGCATCCCGGATCGTCCGGGGAGTTCTCGGCGCTGCTGAATGTGCTCGCCACCGCCACCAAGATCATTGCGAATCAGGTGACCAGGGGAGCCATCGTGGGGTCGCTCGGCGCGTATGAGGCGGACAATCTGCCGATTACGGTGCATCGCAAGATGGATGCCATCGCGCACGACATCATGGTCGCCGAAAGTCAGTGGAGTGGACCGCTTTCGGCGCTGGTGTCCGAGCAGATGAGCGGCTTCCACGCGGTGCCGACCGAGGTCAGGCGCGGGAAGTATCTGCTCGCCTTCGATCCGCTGGACGGGTCGTCGAATATCGATGTGAACCTGCCCGTCGGAACGATATTCAGCGTGCTGCGCGCACCCGAGGATGGGCGGGCCGCGGTATCGGAGGACTTCCTGCAACCCGGCGTACAGCAGGTGTGCGCCGGGTTCACCCTGTATGGACCGGCCACCATGCTCGTCCTGACCACCGGCAGCGGCGTGGACGGTTTCACCCTCGACCGGGAGGTGGGCGCCTTCGTACTCACCCATCCGCGCATGCGAATCCCGGACGACACTTCGGGTTTCGCCATCAATGCCGCCAATGAACGCTTCTGGGAGCGGCCGGTGCGCCGCTACGTCCACGAATGCCTGCAGGGCGTCGAAGGCCCGCGCGGGCGGGATTTCAATATGCGCTGGGTCGCCTCACTGGTCGCCGACACCTTCCACATCCTGACCCGCGGCGGGCTCTACATGTATCCCCGGGACACCCGGAATCCGAATCGCCCCGGCCGGGTGTCACTGCTCTACGGCGCCAACCCCATCGCCTTCATCGTCGAACAGGCGGGCGGCGCCGCCACCACCGGACACGAGCGAGTGCTCCAGGTGCGGCCGGATGAGCTGCATCAGACGGTTCCGTTCATCTTCGGCTCGCGCAACGAGGTCGAGCGCATCGAGCGCTATCACTCCGAACCGGATGAGGGGCCCAGTTTCGACGCCTCGCTGTTCGGATCGCGTTCGCTGTTCCGCTCGGCCGGGCGCTGAGCCCGAAAATCGCTGTCCGGCAATCGAGGAGGTGCCATGTCGGTCAAACATCCGGTGGTCGCGATCACCGGCTCGTCCGGCGCGGGGACGACCAGCGTCACGCGAACCTTTCAGGAGATATTTCGCCGCGAGGGAATCAACGCGGTGATCGTGGAAGGGGATTCGTTCCATCGGTTCGACCGCAATGAGATGCAGTTGGCCCTGGCCGAAGCCGAACAGAATCGCAATCTGCAATTCTCGCACTTCGGGCCGGAAGCGAATCTGCTCGGCGAACTCGAGACGCTGTTCCGCGATTACGGTGAAACCGGGGTCGGGGCGGTCCGCCACTATCTGCACGACGAGGGCGAGGCCAAACCCTATGGGCAGCCGCCCGGTACGTTCACACCCTGGGAGGAACTGCCGCCGGGCAGCGATCTGCTGTTCTACGAGGGTCTGCACGGCGCTGCCACCACCGAGGGCATAGATGTCGCCCAATACGCCGATCTGCTGGTCGGGGTGGTGCCGATCATCAATCTGGAATGGATTCAGAAGGTGCACCGGGACAAGACCGAACGCGGATACTCCAGCGAGGCGATCATCGACACCATCCTGCGGCGCATGCCGGATTACGTGAAGCACATCTGCCCGCAGTTCTCCCGCACCTACGTGAACTTCCAGCGGGTGCCGACCGTGGACACCTCGAATCCGTTCACCGCCAGGACGATTCCCACCGCGGATGAGAGTTTCGTGGTGATCCGCTTCGCCGATCCGAAGGTGATCGACTTCCCGTATCTGCTGTCGATGCTGCACGACTCGTTCATGTCGCGGCCCAACAGCATTGTGGTGCCGGGCGGGAAGATGGACCTGGCCATGCAGCTCATCTTCACGCCGCTGATTCTGCGGCTGATGGATAAACGGCCCAAACGCCCGCGCTGAGAAGTGCTCCCGGACACAAGAATCCGGCGGTCGCCCCGCAGGGCGACCGCCGGATATCGGGTTGTCGCTACAGGCCCGCGGGCACGCCCTTGGCACCGCTCTTGACCTGGAACGCGCTGATGATCTCCATAATGCCGATGAAGATCAACCACCAGCCCACCACCAGGGTCAGCGTCAGCAGTGAGGCGAATGGCGCGGCGATCAGCCAGCCACCACCGATCACCAGCATGATGCCGAAGAAGATCGCCCAGCCGCGCCCCGGCATACCGTCGCCGGAGATGCCGACGATCAGCGAGGAGACGCCGCGGAAGATCCAGCTGATACCGATCCAGATGGCCAGCAGCAGCACCGCGGTGGCCTCACCGCGCTCGGTCCAGTCGTGGAAGCAGAGGAAACCCAGAATCAGCGACAGAATCGCGCTGATGAACGACAGAATTCGCATTCCGGCGCTCAAATGCGTGCCGAAGGCCGCGATGAGTTGGAAGAGACCGGAAACAATCAGATAGACGCCGAAGAGGACGCCCGCGACGAGCAGCGTTTTCCCCGGCCAGGCCAGGATCAGGATACCCAGCACCACCGAGAGGATGCCGGTGACCAGGATCGACTGCCAGGCGCTCCGGGCCAGTGCGTGTACCGGCCCTTCGATAACTTCCTCTTTGCTGGTTGTCATATTTCGGAGAATAGGCCCAGCTAAGTCACTTTGCGGTTAAGTTGCCCGGTGTGGTGTCGGGTTGTGATGCTGTGCACGCGACGTCGGTTCGGCGATTCTTCTCGTGCCGGCAGTACCGCACATCGGCCCGCCAGGTGTAGATCGCGACCAATGCGGAGCCGACAACCGCAGCGTCCAGCATGTATGCGCCGGAGACCGGAATACTGACCAGTCCGCCGATCAGGGCGCCGAGCGCGAAAGACCCGTATTGCACGGCATATCCGGCCCAGTCACGCACCGTGCCGCCACCCGCGAGATGCCGCTCCACACCCTGGGCGAGTTTCACCAGCGTGCCGGTGACATAACTGACCGGAATGGAGACCTCGCCGTTCTTCACGAAAGAGGTGTTCAGCGCGCCCATTCCGAATGCCACCGCCAGAATCGGAGTCAGGCCGATTCCGCGTTCGCCCAGGAAATGATCGCCGACCGCGGCCACCAGCAACGCGCCGGTGGTCAACATGGTCGCGCCGTGCGGATGATTGGTCCACCAGTAGCGGCGGCACATCGAGGCCACGAAGACGCCCAGCACGAAACAGGCGATGAGCAGGGCCGCACCCGCCGCCAAAGTGTGGTCGCCGACGAAGTTTCCGATAATCGCGCGCTCGGTATTGCCGGTCATGAAGGTGACGAAATAGCCCGCGGAGTGTGCGTACGCGGCCGCGCCGATGTATCCGGCAAGCATCGACAGGACCGAGGACAGGCGGGTCTCCAGATCCCAGAAAGGACCCGGTGCGTCGTCCTGGCTGGCAGTCATGGCAACAGGCTAGCAACCAAAACTGAGCGTTTCGGGACGTCGGAATCTGGCCGAACGCGTCACCCAAACGGTGCGGTACAGTACTGATGTTAACAGGAATTCACATCCGGTAGACAGGTACGAACAAGGAGAAACCATGACCTCCGCCGTCATTGTCGACGTCGTCCGCACGCCCTCCGGCAAAGGGAAATCCGGTGGTGGACTGTCGGAAGTGCATCCCGCGACACTGCTGTCCGGCGTCCTCGAAGCACTCATCAACCGCACCGGAATCGACCCGGCGCTGGTCGATGATGTGATCGGCGGTTGCGTAACCCAGAGCGGTGAGCAGGCCTTCAATATCGCCCGCACCGCGGTGCTGGCGGCCGGATTCCCCGAAGCGGTCCCGGCCACAACCGTCGACCGGCAGTGCGGATCTTCACAGCAGGCCGCGCACTTCGCCGCCCAGGGCGTGATCGCGGGAGCCTACGACGTGGCCATCGCCTGCGGTGTGGAGTCCATGTCGCGAGTGCCCATGTTCTCCAATGCCCAGGGTAAGGACGCCAATCGGGGGCCGATCGCGCACCGGTACCCGGACGGGCTTGTGCAGCAGGGCATTTCGGCCGAGATCATCGCAGCGCGCTGGAAGTTCGACCGGCCCGCGCTCGACGAGTTCGCGGCGCGGTCGCACCAATTGGCCGCTGCCACAGCGGCTTCGGGTGGATTCGACAAAGAGCTCGTCGCGGCGGGGACGCTGACCGCCGACGAGACCATTCGCCCGACCACCACGGTCGACGGGCTGGCCGGGCTGAAGCCCGCCTTCGTCGACGCCGAGTTCAAGGCGCGCTTCCCCGAGATCGAATGGTCGATCACGCCGGGCAACTCGTCCCCACTGACCGACGGGGCGTCGGCCGCACTGATCATGAGCGAGGAGAAGGCGGCGCAACTCGGGCTGAAGCCGCGAGCGCGCTTCCACTCCTTCGCGGTGACCGGAGACGATCCGCTGCTTATGCTGACCGCGGTCATTCCGGCCACCCGCAAGGTGCTCGATCGCGCGGGATTGCGCATCGACGATATCGACGCCTACGAGGTGAACGAGGCGTTCGCACCGGTGCCGCTGGTGTGGGCGCACGAACTGGGTGCGGACCTCGCCAAGTTGAACCCACGCGGCGGGGCCATCGCGCTCGGTCATCCGCTGGGGGCCTCCGGGGTCCGGATTCTGGCGACCATGGTCAATCACCTGGAGCAGACCGGCGGGCGCTACGGCCTGATGACCATGTGTGAGGCGGGCGGGCTGGCGAACGCCACTATCATCGAACGTCTCTGAGCCGGTAGCGAATCTGTCGGTGCGGGGTCGTACCGTGGTGCCGTTGATTTCGAGTGGGAGGCGGGTGCGGTGCGGGTTTCCTGGGATCAGGTGTTCGCGTGGCGTATGGGGCGTCAGTTCATCGAGTCGCGAGGTGGAGCGGACGCGGTCGCAGTGGTCGAGCGGCTGGCGGGTGTGCAGACGCAGGTCACCTCGGCGGCGGAGACCGCGGTGGCCCTGCGATCCGCGAAGGGGAAGCCCGGTGCGGTGGTCGAGGCGCTGGGGGAGAGGAAGTTGCTGAAGACCTGGGCCATGCGCGGGACCCTGCACGCACTCACGCCCGATATCGCGGCCGGAGTCCTATCGCTGATGGGATCGGCCCGCACCTGGGAAAAGCCCTCCTGGACAAAGACTTTCGGTGCGACGCCGCAGGATGTCGAGGCGCTGGTCGAGGCCGTGGGGGAGATCCTCGACGGTGCGGTGCTCACCCGCGACCAGCTCGTATCGGCGATTGTCGCCGAACCGCGCTTCCATCCCCTCGAAGAGCAATTGCGCTCCGGATGGGGCGCGGTGCTCAAACCCCTGGCCTGGCAGGGCGCGCTCTGCCACGGCCCCGCCGACGGGACCTCGGTGACCTTCGCCAGCCCGGCACATCTGATTCCGGGCTGGCGGGGGCTTCCCGAACCTGAAGCGGCCGCACCCCAGGTCATCTCGGCCTACCTCGGCGCGTACGGCCCCGCCACTCCGGAGACCTTCGACGCCTGGCTCTCCCGCGGCAGCATCCGCAAACCCACACTGCGGCAATGGTTCTCCGATCTGGGCGATCGTCTCACCGAAGTCGAGGTGGAAGGCCGAAAGGGCTTCATCCTCACCAAACACGCCGATGAGCTCGCCGCGACCGAACCCGCCCACTCGGTGCGCCTCCTGGGTGCCTTCGACCAGTACGTCCTCGGCCCCGGAACCGGCGATACCGCACTGCTTTCCGCCGAACACCGCGCCAAGGTCAGCCGCACCGCGGGCTGGATCTCCCCGCTCGTCCTTCTCGACGGCCGCATCGTCGGAACCTGGGAGGTCGTCGACACCGACCTCATCGTCACCATGTTCGACAACGCCCCCGCACCCCTACCCGAGCTACAGGCCGAAGCCGCACACGTGGCAAGGGCCATGAACACAGCGCCCCTCACCGTCACCGCCAAGTAACCGACCGCACATCCGCGCACCTGCGGCTCCCGCCAGCCTGTAGCCCGGTGAACGTCCCCAACCCCGGCGTCGCAGCGCGAGCCCGATCGACGGCGTCCCCAACCCCGGGAGGTCCTAGCGCGCACGGACGGCAGCGCCCCGACCTTGGGGTCGTAGCGCGAGCCCAGACGCCGGGGGCCGACCGGCGGCAAGGAAGGTGCCTCGACCGGCCGAGTGGTGGTCGTGCGGTGGGTATCCCAACTCCTCGCACCACTGCGTGCCTGCGGCAGGACACCCACCCCGTCGTCCGGCCATGACGCCTCCCCGTCCTCCCGGCATGCTTTCGGCCGGGATCCACACCCTCAGTGGGTCCGGCTCGGTAGCAGGTCCGGCGAGTGCGCACCCGGCCCGAGTCGCGGGCGCAGGTCTCGTCCCTGCACGTGCTCACCGCACTCCGAGCACACCGGCTGCACCGTCATGACGTGCCCGCATGCCTTGTGCACGGATTCGATCGGCGGGCCGTCCGGCGCGGCCCAGGTATCGCCCCACTGCCGCATGGCCGCGAGCACGGTCCATAGTGAGCGTCCCTTGTCGGTGAGCCGGTAGTCATACCGCACCGGGTTCTCCTGATACGGCTCGCGCGTCATAATCCCTTGTTCCACAAGGTATTCCAGTCGCTGGGTGAGTACGTTGCGCGCGATGCCGAGCCGGGTCCGGAAGTCGTCGAAGCGGGTGATGCCGAATATGGCGTCGCGAACGATCAGCAGCGTCCACCATTCGCCCACGGCTTCCAGGCATTGGGCGATGGAGCAGTTCATGTCCTCGAAGCTGGTTCGGCGCATATCCCGAGCATAGTCGGTTGCTTCACAGAACTCACCCGGCTATGGTGCGTTTCATGATGCAACTCACTGGCCTGTCCGGCCGTTTGATGGGGGAGAGATCTTGAATACCGTTGTGGCCGAGCAGTATCGGCGGACCACCAATCCGCAGGTGGTGCTGGGCATTGTGGCGATCGGCGTGCTGCTGTCCAGCCTGGATCTGTTCATCGTGAATGTGGCGCTGCCCGATATCGCCGCCGATTTCTCCGGATCGAAGATCTCCGGACTGTCCTGGGTGCTGAACGCCTATGCGATCGTGTTCGCCGCACTGCTGGTACCCGCCGGTCGGCTGGGTGATCGCAGCGGCAATCGCACCACCTTCCTGACCGGGCTCGGCCTGTTCATCCTCGGTTCGGCACTGTGCGCGGTGTCCTGGAATGTGGGTGCGCTGGTGGCCTTCCGCGTGGTGCAGGCCGTCGGCGGCGCGCTGCTCACCCCGGCATCGCTCGGCTTGGTGCTCGCCGCGACCCCGCCGGAGCGTCGCGCCATGGCCGTGCGGCTATGGGTCGCGTTCGGCGGTCTCGGCGCGGCACTGGGTCCGGTGCTGGGCGGCCTGCTGGTCGAGATCGATTGGCCCTGGGTGTTTTTGGTGAATGTGCCGATCGGCATCGCGGCACTGGCGATCGGTCTGCGGCTGCTGCCGAACCCGGCCGGTGACGGTGGCGCGCTGCCCGACGGGTTCGGTGCGCTCATGCTGGTCGGCTCGGTGGCGACGCTGATTCTCGCGCTGGTCAAGGGTGAGGATTGGGGCTGGGGCTCGCCCGGTGTGATCGGTGGACTGGTGGCGGCGGTGGTCTTCGGTCTCGCGTTCGCGTGGTCGTCGCGGCGGCATCACAGTCCGGTGGTGGATCCCGCACTGCTCCGACTGCCGAATTTCGCTCTGATGGTGGGCAATTCGATGCTGTTCAATATCGCCTTCGCGGGCATGCTGCTCTCGGTGGTGCTCTGGGCGCAGAACCTCTGGGGCTGGTCGGCGCTGCAAACCGGCCTCGCCATCGCACCTGGACCATTGGTGGTGCCGATCGTGGCGATTCTGGCCGGTCGGCTGATCGCCCGGATCGGCGCGGGACCGGTGATCGCACTCGGCGGCGTGCTGTTCGCGGCCGGAATCCTGTGGTGGACGGTCTCGGTCACCCTCACCCCGAATTTCGCGGGCGGGTTGTTGGGCGGCATGCTGCTCACCGGCCTCGGCGTCGGCTGCACCCTGCCGACCAGTTTCGCCGCCGGAACCGCGGGACTGCCACCGCAGCGCTTCGCCACCGGTTCGGCGGTGCTGAGTATGGCCCGTCAGCTCGGACTGGCGATCGGCGTGGCCGTGCTCGTCGCGGTGCTCGGGTCACCGGTCGGGCCGGAGGCGAATCTCGAGGCGTTCCAGCGCGGCTGGTATGTCATTGCCGGTGCGGCGGTCGCGGCCGGAGTCGTCGGCCTGGCGGCGCGACTGCCACGACCGGCCGCCTGACGGTCGCGCGGCGACATCCACATCAGACCGGAGGTAGGTGTCGCCGCCGGAGTTTTTCAGGGTCGGTCTCAGGGGTTGTCCGGATGTTCGGCGACGCTGCGATCCCTACCGTCGAATCATGCGAATCCTGCCGACCGTCACCGCCGTGACCGCACTGCTCGTGGTGGCGGGCTGTTCCAGCGTGAGCACCGGCAGCTCACCCAAAGCCGTCACCACGACCCCGCTCCAGGTGTCGGCCGGCCGAATCGATCAGGTGCGCAACGATATCGACGCACTCGTGCGCTCCGGTATGCCCGGCGTGATCGCGACCCTGAGCGAAGGCGGTCAAACGGTGGCGCTGACCTCGGGCGTGGCCGATCGCGGCACCGGCGCGACGATCCCCACGACCCCGCCACAGCAGGCCCGCGTCGGCAGCATCTCCAAAACCTTCACCTCCGCGATCATCATGCAGTTGGCGGCGGAGAACAAGATTCGCCTCGACGATTCCATCGACACCTACCTGCCCGGCCTGCTGGTCGGCGACGGTATCGACGGCCGTGCCATCACCGTCCGCCAGCTGCTCCAACATCGCAGCGGCCTACCGGAATTGACCGACGACCCCCAGATCGACGAGTACCGCGTGGCCCTGGCGGGCCGCACCTACACCCCCGCGCAGGAGATCGCGAACGCCCTGCGCTTCCCCGCCAAATTCGCCCCCGGCACGCAGTACACGTACACCAACACCAACTACATCGTCGCCGGCATGCTGATCGAAACAGTCACGGGCAGAAGCTATTCGGAGGAACTGTCCGGCCGCATCACCACCCCCTTGCACCTGGCCGACACCTACCTCCCCGCCCCCGGCGACCTGGAAATCCACGGCCCCCACCCGCACGGCTACGCCACCATAGACGGCGTGCTGACCGATGTGACCCGCTCCGAACCATCCGTCCCCTGGACGGCCGGCGGCCTCATCTCCACCGGCCCCGACCTGAACACCTTCTACCAATCGCTGATCTCCGGCAAGGTGGTCCCACCCGCCCAGCTCCAGGAAATGCTGTCGGGCACCCCCGTCCCCGGCACCACATTCACCTACGGCCTAGGCATTGGCAACATCCAATTGACCTGCGGCGTCGAATACTTCGGCCACACCGGCGGCATAGCCGGCTACACCACCGTCACCGGCGCGACCAAAGAAGGCCGCTCCGCCACCATCTCGATAACCAGCACCCCCGACACCGACCCCGACACCGCCATCCTCAACCTCATGTCCCACGCCCTCTGCCCCTGACCCACACGCATGTAATGGCGCAGGCAAATGCCGAGTAGCCCCCAGCGCCATTACATGCACGTCGGCGGTGCTCGCCTAGGCTGCGGGGATGCGGCTGATCGACACTGTGGCGTGGGTGCGGATCGAGGGTGGGCGGATTCTTTGTGCTCGGCCCAAGGGGAAGGACGTCTTCTATATCCCCGGAGGCAAGAGAGAGGGGGGTGAGACCGATCTGGAGACGTTGGTGCGTGAGATCGAGGAGGAGTTGACTGTCGCGCTGGTGCCGGAATCCGTTGTGCACGTGGGGACTTACGAAGCGCCCATCCCCGCGGCCGTGGTGCGGATGGCCTGTTACACCGCCGACTACAGCGGTACCCTCGCCGTCAGCAGCGAGATCGAGGAGATGGCCTGGTTCACCTACGCCGATCGCCCGCATGTTCCCCCGGTCGACCAGTTGTTGTTCGACGATCTTGTCGCTGATGGGCGCCTCGCGCAGCATCCCGATCTCGCCAACTAGAACATGTTGTTGACAGGTGCCGACCGGTAGGCTTCGTGAGACTGGTCTGAATGTAGAACATGTTCTAGTGTGATGGGCAGAACATTCCAGTGCCGGGAAGTTAGAGGAGCCCCCACACATGCGTACCGAGATCTGTGATCGCCTGGGCATCGATGTCCCCATCTTCGCGTTCACCCATTGCCGCGATGTGGCCGCCGCGGTCAGCAATGCCGGCGGCCTGGGCGTGCTCGGCGCGGTCGGCTTCAGCCCCGAACAGCTCGAGGTCGAACTGACCTGGCTCGACGAGCATGTGCAGGGCGTGTACGGCGTCGACCTGGTCATCCCCTCCAAGTACGAGGGCAAGGGCGTCGAAGGACTGACCCCGCAGGAGTTGGAAGCCCAACTGGCCAAGCTGGTTCCGCAGGGTCACCGCGATTTCGCCGCGAAGATCCTCGCCGACCACAATGTCCCGGAACTGCCCGCGGACGAGCAGCCCAATCAGCTGCTGGGCTGGACCGCCACCACGGTCGCCCCGCAGATCGACGTCATTCTCGAGCACCCCAAGGCCAAGCTGGTCGCCAACGCGCTGGGCACCCCGCCCGATGACGTGATCAAGCAGATCCAGGGTTCCGGTCGCCTGATCGGCGCGCTGTGCGGTTCGGTCAAGCACGCCATGAACCACAAGAACGCCGGACTCGACTTCGTCGTCATGCAGGGCACAGAGGGCGGCGGCCACTGTGGCGAGGTCTCCTCGATGGTGTTGTGGCCGCAGGTCGTCGACGCCATCGGCGATATGCCCGCGCTCGCCGCCGGTGGTATCGGCAACGGCCGTCAGGTCGCCTCCGCGCTGGCCATGGGCGCGCAGGGCGCGTGGACCGGTTCGCTCTGGCTCACCGTCGAGGAAGCCAATGTGCCGCCCGCGCAGATGCAGACCTACATCGACGCCACCAGCAGCGATACCGTGCGTTCGCGGTCCTGGACCGGTAAGCCCTGCCGCATGCTCAAGAACGACTGGACCGAGGCGTGGGACCGGGACGACACCCCGAACCCGCTGGGCATGCCGTTGCAGATGATGGTCACCATCGACGGCGTCAAGCGCGGCCACAAGTACCCCGAGGCCGCCAAGGATGTGAACTTCAACCCGGTCGGTCAGGTCGTCGGCCAGCTGAACAAGATCGAGCGCTCCGCCGACGTGATTCAGCGCCTCATCTCGGAGTACCTGGAGTCCTGCGAACGGCTGAACAAGCTCAACAATCAGTAATCCGTCAGCGGGCGTGGACTGCACCGAGAATCCCGTAATTTGTCGCGCCGGCAGCATTGTCGGCGCGACGAATTCGGTCCGGTGCGGATTACCGTGTCCTCATGCCCCGGATCGAGCGCTTGCTTCGGGCCGCGTATTACGGCCTGCTCTCGCTCCCGGTCGCGTTCGCCGACACCGGTGTTCGTGCCCGGGTGACCAGGCGCGTGTTCCGCGAACCCTTCGAACTCGATTCGCCCGGTCCGTGGCGGGCCGCCGCGCATACGGTGCTGGCGGCGGTCACCGCCCTGCTGTCCTGGTTCGCGTTGTTCCTGGCGCTGGTCGCCGCGGTGCGCGGGGTCGCGTATCCGCTGATCGCGGCGCATGACTACCGAAATTCCTGGGGCGGGCCGACATTGGCGGGCGCCTGGGCCGTACACGCCGCGCTCGGGGTGGGCCTGCTCCCGCTGTGGTTGCTGCTGCCGGCGGGTTTCGGCACGGTGCAACGACTTCTTACCCGACGGCTGCTCGGCCGCACCGGTCCCCGGTGGCCCATTCCCGCGGCGGTCGTCATCTCCGCCGCCGGGGCACTGTTTTTCATAGCCTGGTTGCATCAAATCTGAGACCTCGCGCGTGGCTTCGCGGCGTGTTCGGCGAGAATGACTGCGGCTCAGTTGTTCTCGACTTTGTCGTGCCGCACCATGTATGTAGCGCCAGGTCCGCCGACGCCCCGGTTGTGGGGTTGCCCATGTGACCCGTGTCTCCGAACCGCCGGTGCGACTTGCCGTTTCGGGTAGAGGATTGCGACGGTGTTCGGGATATGTTGCAAAGTGAGCTATCGCGCCCCCGGAAACCGATGCTGCCCCAGGGTTTTGCGGCAGGTGCGGCATGAAACTGTCCGTCCTCAAGTCCCGTAAGGGGCTCTCCTCGTTGGTCGGGTTGCTCCTGACCATCGCGCTGGTCGTGATCGTCGTCTTCCTGGAGCAGAAGAACGGCACCGACACCGGCGGTAAGAACCCCCCGGCCACCGCCACCGCCGACGGTAAACAAGTCGCCGCGCTGGTGGCGAAACTCGCTGTCGCGGACGAACTCCCCATGACCGGATACAGCCGGGAGAAGTTCCCGCACTGGGACAACAACACGCCCGCACACGGCTTCGGTCAGACGTACGCGCAGTACAGCAAGTGCACGACCCGCGATGTGATGATGCTGCGCGATGCGAGCGGCGCGGTCACCCTCGACGCGAAAACCTGTGAGCTGAAAGTCGGTAAGGACGGAGGCTGGAAAGACCAGTATGGCGTCCTGGATCCGAAGACCGGAAAACTCAAGCCGTACAAGTTCATCACCGATCCGGCGGGCGTGGACGCCGAGCATATTGTTCCGCTGGCCGAAGCATGGCGCTCGGGCGCTGCCAAAATGGATGAGGACACCCGCCGGAACATCGCCAATGACGCGATCAATCTCATCGCATCGGATCCCTCGGCGAATCGTTCGAAGGGCGATCAGGATGCCGCGCATTACCTTCCGCCGGGAAGCTTCCGGTGTGGCTATATCGATCACTACATCCAGATAAAGATAAAATACAACCTGTCCGTTGATCCCGACGAGCGCACAGCACTGCGTACCGCAGTCGATGACTGCGTTGAACAAGGAGGGTTCAGATAATCGACGTCATCGAGATACCCGCCGCAGCAGCCGTCATGACCCAGGAGGAAGGGACGGTGTCGGGGGCACTCGACGTCGCCGTCGACGACACCGGAGCCGGTTTGGTTCGGTATCGCGACACCGACACCTGGTACACCATCGGAAATCTCGAGGATCGGCCGCCACTGCGGTGGTCGAGGGTGGAAGACCTGGTGGACGCGATCGAAGCCGGTCAGGGAAAGCGAGACCAGGCCGGAAACACGATTCCCTTCGAGGCCTGACCCGATCAGCGCCTATCCATTGCCGTCAATGGATAGGCGCTTTTCTTTTCCGCGCAACAGGTTTCGTCAGCCCTGCACGGCCGCGAGCGCTTCGGAGCGCTGCTTCAAACCGTCCGTCATTCCACCGAAACCCTTGCGCATCGCACCGCCGAGAATGGCGCTGACCAGAATGCTCAGCGGCCCATTGAGTTCGAAGTGCGAGGTGTAGCGGGTGCGGCCGTCCGCCAGCGGGATCACAGTGTGCTGGCGCAGGCTGTTCAACAGACCCGGCACCGGCTTCATGTTGTAGCTGAATTCCTTGCCCGGAGTGTGGGTCCGAATGAATTCACGCTGCTGACGCGGCTTGGAGCCGAGCAGTCGCACCTGCATATCGATCGGGGTGCCGGGTTCGAGGGTGGTTTGGCAGGAGGGGACGAAGGGATTCCACTCGCCGTACTTGGCCACATCGGTGAGCACCTGCCACACCAGGTCGGCGGGTGCGTCGATCTCCACACTGTTATCGATGACAAGGGTCATGGGGGAACCATACTGAAACGAGTTCTAAGTGTCCGGGTGAGGACCCCGAACCGGGTGGTCTCCCACGGCCCCAGTCGGTTACGCCCAGCTCGAGCTACGGTCGAACCGTGACACTCGCCGATCGATACCCGGTGCTGCACGCTCCCGCTCGCTGGGAATGGGGTGGGCTCGACGTCCAGTTCTCCACCGAGCTTCCGCCCGATGAACTGGTCACCAATATCCACGTCATCTGCTTCGTCGGCGACGAGATCGTGCTGTGCCGCGACAGTCGCGGCCGCTGGCTGGTGCCCGGTGGTACCCGCGAGGAATCGGAGTCCGTGCGCGACTGCGTCATTCGCGAACTCCGCGAGGAGGCGGGGGCAGAACTCGTGGGACCCCTGCACTGGTTCGGTGCACATCACGCGATCACCGATCACCCCGCGCCCTATCGCCCCTGGCAACCCCATCCGTGCAAGGCGTGGCTGTGGTGCACGGCCGATGTACGACTCACGGGCGCACCGACCAATCCCGATGATGCCGAACAGATTCTGGAAGTCCGCACCCTCCCGCCGGCCGAGGCCATCGAGCGGTCCGCCACTGACGGCCCGCATATGCCCGAACTCCTCACCCTCGCAGCAGAACTCCACCGCGGTTTCTGATGTGCATGTAATGGCGCAGGGGGCTACTCGGTGTTTGCCTGCGCCATTACATGCGCGTTGTCGGAGTGGGCTCTCTGGCAATCAGAAGAGTTGATTCACCAGGAGATTGACCGATCGGGTGATGCGGCCGGTATCGCCGGTGATCCACCAGTCCATGATCACGCCGCGCATACCGGAGATGAGCAGGGTCGCGGCGGCCTCGGGATCCTCGATCGAAGGGTTTATGCGGGTGAGGGTTTCGGTCATGGCGGTGATCAGGACCTCGATCGCGTCCGTGGCGTAGGCGGTGAAGGGGCTGCCGGGGACGGTGGCCGCACCGAGCACCTGGAGTAGGACGCGGATGCTGATCGAGGCCGTGCCGGTGGTGTTCAACGTGAAGGATTGACCCAGGCGGGATTTGAGGACTTCCGGATCGTCTATGCCCGCGAAGAGGGCGGCGATATCGGGGCGCTGGGTCTCGAGGGCCGCCACCAGCATCTGTTCCTTGGTGCCGAAATAGTGGATGAGCATGCGGGAGCTGGTGCCCAGGTACTCCGCGAGCGGGCGCAGCGAGAGTTCGGCCAGGCCGCGGTCGGCTATGTAGGCAATGACGCCTTCCAGGAGTTCTGCGCGGCGGGCGTGGTCGAGGGGGCGGGGCACGGGTTGACTGTAGCGGACGGTACAGGTATCCATGTCGGCATGGGTGTAGCAATTGGTACAGAAACTCGCGGCGTCGTGGTCACGGCCATGGCCGCCACCACCTGCCTCGGACCGGACCTGGACACCACGTGGTCCAGACTGCTGGCGGGTGAGAGCGGAATCGCCCCGCTCACAGATGATTTCGTGACCGAGCATCAGCTCCCGGTACGGATCGGCGGCCGCCTGACCAATCGGCCGGGGGAGCAGCTGACCCGGATCGAACAGCGGCGGATGTCGTTCGTGCAGCAGCTTGCGCTGGTGCTCGGGCGGCGGGTCTGGCAGGAGGCCGGAACTCCCGAGGTCGAGACCGAGCGGCTCGCCGTCGCGGTCGGCACCGGACTCGGCGGCGGTGACGCGCTCGTGCACGCGGTGGATGTGATGCGGGCGGGCGGCTATCGCAAGGTGCCGCCCATGACGGTGCCCATGGTCATGCCCAATGGTTCGGCCGCCGCCATCGGATTGGAGATCGGCGCGAAAGGCGGGGTGTACGCACCGGTTTCGGCGTGCGCGTCCGGCGCGGAGGCCATTGCGCACGGCTGGCGGCTGATCGCCACCGGTGAGGTCGATGTGGTGGTCGCGGGCGGTGTGGAGGGGCATATCGACGCGGTGCCGATCGCGAGTTTCGCCATGATGCGCGCCATGAGCACCCGCAATGACGAACCCGCGCGCGCCTCACGGCCTTTCGACAAGGATCGGGACGGCTTCGTCTTCGGCGAGGCCGGAGCCATGCTGGTGCTGGAGTCGGAGGAACACGCGCGGGCGCGGGGCGCGCGGATTCTCGGGCGGGTGCTCGGCGCGGGCATCACCTCGGACGGCTATCACATCACCGGCACCGCACCCGACGGCGATGGCGCGGCCCGCGCCATGCGCAAGGCGATCGGCTCGGCGGGGTTGGCCGCCACCGATATTCAGCACATCAATGCCCACGCCACCTCCACGCCGATCGGCGACGCCTCCGAAGCCCATGCCATCGCGGCGGTCGCACCGGACGCCTCGGTCTATGCCCCGAAGTCGGCGCTCGGACATTCGATCGGCGCGGTCGGGGCGCTGGAGGCGATCCTCACCCTGCGCACGCTCGAGCGTGGAACCATCCCGCCCACACTGAATTTCGAACAGGGTGATGCGGCGACCCCGCTGGATATCGTCGCCGGTGCGCCGCGCGAGCAGACCCTGGATTACGCGCTGAGCAATTCGTTCGGCTTCGGCGGGCACAATGTGACCCTCACGCTGGGGCGCGCCTGAGGATTCGAGTGCTCAGTCCGGCGTGACCTTGGTCAGCATCGCGTGCGCGTGCTCGGCGAGCACCGGCCGGAAGCTGAAGCACAGGCCCAGCCACAGCACGCCGAAAATCCATCCCGCGACGATATCGGTCGGCCAGTGCACGCCGAGGTACAGCCGGGACACCCCGACACCCAGCAGGAACAGGACGGTGACGGCCACCAGCAGCATTCGCCATACCCCGCGCAGCAGCGGCAGCAAGACCGCCGCGACAACCACGCCCACCACGACGGCCGATCCCAGCGCATGTCCGGACGGATAGGAGTAATTCGTCTCGACCACCATGCGGTCGATCAGCGGCGGCCGCGGACGACCGATGAGCAGTTTGCCGAAGAACACCAGCGCACCCGATCCGAGCGCGGTGAATCCCACGAAAACCGCGGTCTCCCACTGCCTTCGCCAGGCCAGTGCCGAACACGCCGCTACGCCGAGCACCGTCATGGTGGCGGTGCCGCCCAGTTCGCTGATGACCTTGGCGAATGCGGTCGCCGCACCGCTCCGATGGTCGATGAACCAGCGCAGCAGGCTGGCGTCGGGGCCGATCGGACCCGGATGCACCTGCACCGCGAACGTGAGCACGACAACGATCGCACCCAGCGTCAGCAGTGTGCTCAGCAGCACCGGATGCGGTACACGCGGCCGCTTCGGCACGAGCGAAGTCTCCTTTTGCGTTGCGGTAACTGCGGCTGGCATACCTCGACCATGGCACGTTCTGCCTGAGAAGGGGTTGAGAACCCGGCCGGACGGCGCGAATTTTCGGATCTACGACCCATGATCGGGACAAATCGGTCTGCACCATCATGCCCGGGTGTACCGCGATGGTGCATGCTTGGGCCGTGCGAGTGCTGGTGGTCGAGGATGAGCAGCGGCTGGCGCGCACCATCGCGCGCGGGCTGGAGCTGGAGGGTTTCGTGGTGCAGCTCGCACACACCGGCACCGAGGGGCTGTGGTGGGCGATCGAGGACGAATTCGACGTGATCGTGCTCGACATCATGTTGCCGGAATTGAGCGGATACGAGGTGCTGCGGCGTCTGCGCGGCCGCGATGTCTCGACCCCGGTGCTCATGCTCACCGCCAAGGATGGCGACTACGAACAGGCCGATGCGCTCGACCTGGGCGCGGACGACTATCTGACCAAACCGTTCTCGTTCGTGGTGCTGATCGCGCGCCTGCGCGCGCTGCTGCGCCGCACCTCACCACAGCGTCCCGCACTGTTGTCGGCGGGCGATCTGGTGCTCGATCCGGCGCGGCGCAGCGTGCGGCGCGCGGGCACCGAGCTGACGCTCACCCCGCGCGAGTTCGGGCTGCTGGAATTCCTGCTGCGGCACAAGGGGATCGCCGTCACCAAGGCCGAGATACTGCGCAATGTCTGGGATGCGCACTACGAGGGCCCGGAGAATGTGGTCGAGGTGTACATCGGCTATCTGCGCAAGAAGATCGACGCACCGTTCGGGCAGGGCAGTATCGAGACGCTACGCGGTGTCGGCTACCGGCTGATCGATCCGGGGACCACCGAGGGGCAGCAGAATCACGAATCTGGCTCCACCCCACGGTGATTCGGCCACGCTGACGCTGCCGCCGTGCGCGGCGACCAATTCCGCGACAATCGCCAGGCCCAGCCCGGAGCCGCCCGAGGCCCGCGCCCGATCCGGCTCCAACCGCACGAAGCGGCCGAAAACCCGGCCGCGATCGGCCTCCGGAATACCCGGGCCGTCGTCGTCAACGACCAGGCGGGCCCGCTCGCCATCCTTGCCCACCGAGATCGAGATCCTCGAATCCGCATGTGCCGCGGCATTGTCGGCGATATTGCGGATCGCCCGCGCCAGTTTCGCGGGATCGCCGATCACCCGGGTCGGGTGGATATCGGTGCGGATGGTGAACGCGCCCCGGCCACGCAGCGCCGCGGCCTGCGCATCGGCGAGATCATCCAGATCGACATCGCCCGTGCGCAATTCGAGCCGGTGCTCATCGGCGGCGGCGAGGGTGAGCAGATCCTCGATGAGGTGCCGCATGCGTTCGGTCTCCGGCAGCAGGGTGCCGTCGATCAACTCCCGGTCCAGTATTTCGGGTCGGTCTCGCGCCAGCTCCAGGGCCGCCCCCACCGCCGCGAGCGGACTGCGCAATTCATGCGAAGCGTCGCCGACGAATCGCCGTTGCGCCAGATGACCGGCCTCGATGCGGGCCAGCATGGCATTCATGGTCTCGGCCAGCCGGGCGATCTCATCGCGCGCGGGTGGCACCGGGACGCGTTCGGACAGATCGGTCGCGCCGATCCCGGTGACCCGGCGGCGGATCACCTCCACCGAGCGCAGGGAACGGCCGACCAGCAGATAGGTCGCGGCCGCCGCGGCGGCCACCACGATCGGACCGCCCGCGGCGACGAGTGCCGCCACCTTGGTCACGGCATGCTCGACCGGTTCGGTGCTCACCGCGACCATCACCGTGTAGCGGCCCTGCGGCGTGTCCACCGATCGGGCGGATACCCGCAGATCGTCATCCTCGTCCGGGACCGGCTCACGGCCGACCACGCGATCGCCGACCGTAGCTGGATCGAGCAGGGCCACAGTGGTTTTCGGGTCGGAGGAGCGCAGCACCCGTCCGCGCGCGTCGACCACCTGGACCGCGTCGATGGAGCCTTCGGTGGAGAACAGCGAGGCGGGTAGCGCACCCACCGCACCGTCCGGCATCGGCTGCGCGGAGATCCGCGAGAGTTCAGGGGCCAGTGTGTCCATCTGGGTGACGGCGGCGGAGTCGAGTTCCCGCAGCAGCGATTCGCGCAGCAGTAGCAGCATGGCTCCGGCGGCGGCCAGCAGTACCGCTCCGACCACCAGCGCGGCCACGATCGCGGACCGGACGCGCAAGCCCCAGCGGGAAGGGCGCAGCCACTCCGGAATCCGATTCACCCGACCATCATCGACTACGCCGGGAATCGGATGTCACCGGCGGGTGCGTTCAGGGCAGGGTGTCGGTCTGGATCCGCGGATCGAGTTTGCGCAGGGTATCGGGTCGATCGGTGAGACAGGGCCAGTCCCGGCTCACCGCTTCGATGGTCGCGTGCCCGGCCGGAATGAGCGCATCGGCGTCTATGCGATCGGCCAGTGCCGCACCGAGGTGATCACTGGCCGGACGGTCGAGAGGCTGAATGACCGTATTGGGCAGATCCAGCAGCACGGCAAGGATATCCAGGCGACCCGGCGGGATGAGCGCGCGCGCCGCGGCCAACGCGGTCGCCGGAATGATGATGGTGTGCCCGGCATCGGCGGTGGCCCACACCACCGATTGCACGTAGGCGACCCGATGCGCCCAGGCGGTCAGGGCGGCCGTGTCGAAGACGACGCCGCCGAGCGTGGAGCCGGCGGAGGTCATGCCGCGCCGGCGTGATCGCCGTCGACATCCTCCTCGGGTAATGGGGGCAGGCCCTGCACGGCGCGGGCGCGATTGATGAGGTCCAGCGGGGGACGGCCACCGAAGACCTGCTCGATGCGAGCGAGGGACTCGGCACGATCGACGCGGTTCTTCACGGATTCGGCGACGAAGGCCGAGACCGACTCGATACGGCCTTTGCTGCGCCAGTCGTCGAGGGTTGCGGCGATCTCTTCCGGCACCGTCACGGTGATCTTGCGGGTGCGACGTTCTCTCGCCATACCGAAAGGATAGCGCGGTATGGCCGAAGGACACGAGAAGGTAACGGCGTGGCCCGATCCGGTAGACCCGTCGTCGGGTCCGCGGCGACCGCTCCGAGTCCCGCGCATTCGGATTCCGCTGATCTGAAACCTGCCGGTCACGCGGCGATCCGTATTCGATACGGTGGGCGTGTGCCGGTCGCGATTCGGGCCGCACTGAAGGCGCGAGAGGACAGACGGTAGATGGCTGAGAGATCGATCGAGTGGGTCGACGGCGCTCTGGTGACCATCGATCAGCGCGCGCTGCCGCGGGAATTGCGGGAGCTGCGGATCACCACGGTCGACGATCTCATCGACGCCATCAAGTCACTCGCGATTCGCGGTGCCCCGGCCATCGGCGTATCGGGAGCCTTCGGCGTGGTGCTCGCGGCCCTGGCCGCCACCACCGATGGCGTGGTGAATATCGAACAGGTCGAAGCGGAGTCCGCGCGTGTCGCCGCCGCCCGGCCGACCGCGGTGAATCTGGCATGGGGTGTGCGGCGGGCGCTGGCGCAGCTGCCGAACGGCGTGCAGGCCGTGCTCGACGAGGCCCTGGAAATGCTGGCCGAGGACGGCCGGGTGAATCTTGCCGCGGCCACGCACGCCGCCGATCTGGTGCAGCAGCTCTGTCCGGACCGGCCGCTGCGAATTCTGACGCACTGCAATACCGGTCGGCTCGCCACGACCGCCGTCGGCACCGCCATCGGCGCGCTGACCGTGCTGCATCAGCGGGGGGCGCTCGCGGAAGTCATTGTGGACGAGACTCGTCCGCTGCTCCAGGGCGCGCGACTGACCGCGTGGGAGATGGCCGAGGCCGGTATCCCGCATCGCCTCACCATCGATTCCGCCGCCGCGTGGGCCATGGCCACCGAGGGTGTGGACGCGGTTATGGTCGGCGCGGATCGGATCACCGCCGACGGGTCGGTGGCCAATAAGATCGGCACGTACATGCTGGCCATCGCGGCCCGGCGGCATGGGATTCCGTTCATCGTGGTCGCGCCCGAATCCACTCGCGATGTGGCGACCGCGCGCGGCGGCGATATCGTCGTCGAGCAGCGCGCCGCGGCGGAAGTGACCGGATTCGGCGGTGTCACAACGGCTCCCGAAGGGACGCCGACCTTCAATCCCGCCTTCGATGTGACGCCGCCGGAGTTGGTGACGGCCGTGGTCACCGAGAACGGCGTGCTCGGCAATCCGGCACTCGATGCCGGTCGGGAGATCGCCGCGATCGCGCGCGGGCTCTACGCCAACGGCTGGATGCCCGGCACCGCGGGCAATATCTCGGTGCGCCAGGGCGATACGGCCTTCGTCACCGCGAGCGGACTCTCCAAGGGCGAACTCGACGCGACCGACATGGTGACCGTCGCGGTCGCCGATTCGACCCCGCTCTCCGCCACCGGTCGAAAGCCGTCCGCGGAGACCACGATTCACACCGCCGTCTACCGCACCACGGATTCGAGCGCCGTCGTGCATGTGCATCCGCCGCATGCGACCGCCGTCTCGATCGGTGCGGCCGCCGCCGAGGTGCGTCCTGTGCGCTTCACCGGATACGAGCTGATCAAGGGCCTGGGCGGCACTCGCCCCGACCTCATCGATATCCCGGTGTTCCCCAATCACGCCGATGTCCCGCGGATCGGCACGGATATCGAGAAGTACCTGCTCGAGCATCCGGACGCCCCGCCGGTGCTTTTCATTGCCGGACACGGCATTACGGCATGGGGTGCCACCTTGGCCCAGGCCCGCGATCGCGCGGAATGCCTCGAGGCCATGTGCGAACTGACCACACTGACCGGACACCGCGAGATTCCGGTGCGCGAGAATTAGTTCCGAGGAGGAACCCGAAATGACACTGCTGCAGATCATGTCCGATCAGGACTCCGCCGAGGTCAAGCTGCGCACCACCGATGACGCGGTGATCGCCGCCGAGCTGAACAAGCGCGGCATCACCTTCGAGCGCTGGTCGCTGTTCGACGGCTTCACCGCCGCCACCTCGACCGAGGACCTGCTGGCCGAATACCAGTCGCGCATCGACGCTTTGAACGCCGACGGGCGCTTCAAGTTCATCGATGTGGCGCGCATCCACCCCGATGCCACCGATCCGGAGTGGCCCGCCAAGGCCGTGGCCGCGCGCACCAAGTTCCTGGACGAGCACCGGCACGCCGAGGACGAGGTCCGTTTCTTCGCCGCGGGGCAGGGCTGCTTCTACCTGCACCTGGGCGATGAGGTGCTGGCTACGGTGTGCACCGCGGGCGATCTGGTCTCGGTTCCGGCGGGCACGCTGCACTGGTTCGATATGGGCACCGAACCCGAATTCGTGGCCGTCCGCTTCTTCGAGGAAGAAGACGGCTGGATCGGTGATTTCACCGGTGACAAGATCTCCTCCGGTTTCCCCACCCTCGACGAGTTGCTCCCCTCATGATCAACGTCATCGTCCTCGATATCGAGGGCACCACCAGCCCGACCAGCTCCGTTCGCGAGGAGCTGTACGGCTACACCCGCACCCGGCTCCCGGGGTGGCTCGCCGAAAACCAGTGCGGCGCGGCCGATTCCATCCTCGCCGAGACCCGTGCGCTGGCCGGGAAGCCGGAGGCGTCGGTGGCCGAGGTCGCCGAGATTCTCATCGACTGGCTGAATACCGATGTCAAGGCCGAGCCGCTCAAGGCCGCCCAGGGCATCATCTGCGCCGAGGGTTTCCGCAATGGCTCGCTCTACGGTGAGTTCTTCCCCGATGTCCCGCCGATGCTGCGCGCCTGGCGCGAGTCCGGCCTCGAGCTGTACATCTACTCCTCGGGTTCGGTGCGCAATCAAAAGGATTGGTTCGCCTTCGCGCGCCCCGGCGACCTGTCCCCGCTGATCACCGGCCACTTCGACCTCACCACCGCGGGTCCGAAGCGCGAAGCCTCCTCCTACGAGAAGATCGCGGGCGCGATAGGAGTCCCCGCCGACAGCATCCTGTTCCTGTCGGACCATCCGGATGAACTCGACGCCGCGGTGGCCGCGGGCTGGCAGGCGATCGGCGTGGCCCGCCCCGGCGAACCGAATCCGCCACGCCCGCCGCACCGCTGGGTCGGCGACTTCGCCGATATCGAACCCAACTGAGCGACAACGGCGATCAAGACGGCCGGTCGGGCGCGTCCGCACGGGGAGTGATGGCCGCGGTGACGCGGTCCGCCGGCGCGCGGAGGTTCGGCCGCGGACGCTGTCGTACGCGCTCGCCGATTCCCCGGTCGGACAGCCGGCGTGGGACGGTTCAAGGATTGGACCGATGTGCCCGAGGACGCGGTCGATCGGGACGCGATGCTGACCAACGTCATGATCTTGGCTCAACGGCACCGCGGGCTCATCGGCGCGCTATTACTACGAGGGCGCCGCGACCTGGGGCAGGCCCGAACCGGAGACCGATGTACCGGTGGCGGTGGCGGTCATGCCGCACGATCTCGGCATCCCGGTGCGGCGCATCGCCGAACGGAACCACAATATCGGGCGGTGGACCGAATATGAGCGCGGCGGTCACTTCGCGGCGATGGAGGAACCGGACCTCATCGACGACCTGCGGGCCACATTCCGCGAATACCGGTACTAGACAGGAACTCTCGCTGATTCGAGGGAACCGGTCAGGGGCAGCAGTCGCAGTCGTGTGCGGCCGCCGCCCCGGTTTCCGGGGTGACGGGAATCGCGCAGCAGGGGTCGCCACGCCACGCGTTCACACCCTCGCGCACCGCGATCGCGGCAATGACGAATGCCGCGATCGGGTCCGCCCAGGACCAGCCGAGGACGGCGTTCAGGAGCAGTCCGGCCAGCAGCACCGCCGAGAGGTAGGTGCAGAGCAGGGTTTGTTTCGAGTCGGCCAGGGCCGAGGCGGAGCCGAGTTCGCGGGCGGTGCGGCGCTGGGCCCAGGACAGGGTGGGCATGATCGCGAGACTCGCTGCGGCCACAGCGATTCCGATGGGGGAGTGCCGGGCCTCGCCGACGCCGAGCAGGGCTCGCGCCGAGTCCACGCTCACGTAGAGCGCCAGCGCGAAGAAGGAGAAGGCGATTATTCGCAGGGCGGTCTTCTCGCGCGTCTCGGGGTTCACGGCGGAGAACTGCCAGGCCACGGCGGCCCCCGAGGATATTTCGATAATCGAGTCCAGGCCGAAACCGATGAGCGCGGTGGAGCAGGCGCGGGTTCCCTCGGTCAGCGCGACCAGCGCCTCGATCACGTTGTAGGAGATCGTCGCCGCGACCAGCCAGCGAATTCGCTTTGCCAGCAGGTCTTTTCGTGCGGCGGTGCGGGTTGACGGCACGGTCGGCGTCCCCGGCGACATCAACAGCAGCCTTCGGTTTCCGATGCCGCGCAGCAGGCCGGATCGACGGCCAGCACCAGGCCCAGGAGATCCTCCAGGGCGCGGGCGATGCGGGCGTCGGCGAGTTCGTAGCGGGAGCGGCGGCCCTCGGGGACCGCGACCACCAGGCCGCAACCGCGAAGGCAGGCAAGGTGATTGGACAGGATTTGGCGGGAGACGCCGATCCGCTCCGCCAGGTCCGAGGGGTACCCGGGTTCGGTGCGCAGGCTCAGCAGAATCCGGGTGCGGGTGGGGTCCGAGAGCGCGTGGCCGAAACGGGCCAGTGCCTCGGTGTGCGACGACGTTTCCACCCGCATGACAGTACAGATAATTCTGTATTCAGGTCAATCTGAACTATTCGAGCCCGCGGCGTGAAGTTTGGCCGCCAGCAGCTGACAGCGCGCGGCGAGATCGGGCGGGTCGAGTACTTCGAAGTCGTGTCCGAGCCGCAGTACATGTAACAGGACGGCGTCGAGATCGGTTGCGCCGCTGAGCACTTCGCAGGAGTCATCGCCTCGGGGCCGGACGACCGCGGCCGAGGCGGGGATTTGCGCGCGTACCGTCGCGGCGTCGGCGTGAACCAGGAAGCGGGCCTGTCTGGCGTAGACCCGGCTGGTCACGCTCTCCTGTACGTACGCGACCGGATCCGGGGTGGGCCGGGGGCGGAAACGCCAGGTGCGCGCCGCGACCTCGGTCATGCGGTCGACGCGGAAGGTGCGCCAATCGGCGCGGTCGAGGTCGTAGGCGAACAGGTACCAGCGGCGGTCGGAGGCGACCAGGCGATACGGCTCGACCCGCCGGCGGGTGTGCGTCCGGCCGGAGGGATAGTCGAAACCGGCCTCGACCTCGTCGCGGCAGGCCCGGGCCAGAATCATCAACGTGCCCGGGTCGACCGGGGTGCGACCGCCGTCGAAGGACTCGACCGCACCGGCGAGGGTGCGCACCTCATGCCGTAAACGACTGGGCAGTACCCGATCCAGTTTGGTCAGCGCCCGCAGGGCCGCACCGCCGACGCCCGCGACCGCACCACCCGCACCGATCAGCAGCGCGACCGCGGTGACGATCGCCTCGTCGTCATCGAGCAGCAGCGGGGGCAGGTCCTGGCCCGGACCGAGTTGATATCCACCGCCCACACCCTGACTCGCGTGCACCTGATAGCCGAGGGCGCGCAGGCGTTCGACGTCCCGGCGGACCGTGCGCGGTGTGACGCCCAAACGGTCGCCGAGTTCCGGGCCGGTCCAGACCCGCCGCTGCTGCAACAGTCCCAGCAGGGCGAGGACGCGCTCGGTGGTGCCGGGCGCGTCGGCGGGTGCCGTCATCGAATCACCTTCCATAGCGCCGACTCTCCCTAAGATAGCGGACCGATACTGTCCGCTATCGATGTCAGGGTGTGGTCATGGACGCAGACGGATACAACTGGAATCACTCACTGCGGGAGCAGTGGGAGTGGCATTGGCACAATCAGATTCGACCGCGACTCGCAGGGCTCACCGATGACGAGTACTTCTGGTCGCCGGTGCCGGACGCCTGGAGTGTGCGTCCGCTCGGTACTTCGACCGCGCCGGTACAGGCCGGGGTGGGGGACTTCGCGATCGACTACGCCTTCCCGACGCCTACCCCCGCCCCGTTCACCACCGTCGCCTGGCGTCTCGGGCATGTGATCGTCGGTGTGCTCGCCATGCGCAATGCCACGCACTTCGGTGCGCCCGAGGCATCCTATGAGAAATGGGAGTACGCGCCCACCGCCGCCGCGGCGCTGGGACAGCTCGAGACGCAGATCGACACCTGGCTGACCGGGGTCCGCGGACTCACCGAGGCCGAGTTGCTCACCCCGCTCGGACCGAAGGAGCCGTTTCCCGAGCTGTCCATGGCCGATTTGATACTGCATATCAATCGCGAACTGATTCATCATCTTTCCGAGGTCAGTCTGCTGCGCGACCTCTATCTGCACACGCATTCCGATGCCCACCCGAAGGAGACCCCGTGACCGCCGAGCCGATCCACCTGGACCCGGAAGAGCTCTTCTACAACCCGGTCTTCACCCAGGGCGTGATCGCGCCCGCCAGCAAAACCCTCTATGTCGGCGGCCAGCTCGGCAGTGACGGCGCCGGCAGGCTGCTCGACGGGGTGGAGGCGCAGACCGAACAGGCCATGCGCAATGTGCTGGCGGTGCTGGCCGCCGCGGGCACCGGTCCCGAGCACGTGGTGAAACTCAACATCTACCTCGACGCGGACGTCGACGCGGCGGCGGGCTACGCCGCGTCCCGCAAGGTGTGGGGTGATCACCGCACCGCCATCACCGTGGTCGCCGTGGCCGCACAGGCCCGCCCGGGCGCGCTCGTCCAGATCGATGCGGTGGCCCTCATCCCCGACTAGAGTGCGTCGAAACCCCCTCGGCCGGTGCTGCGTCGCTGGAGGAGATCGCCCGCCGGGCCGGAGTCGGCTCGGCCACCCTGCACCGGCATTTCCCAAGCCGCGCAGAGCTTTTGGGTGCGGTTGTACCGCAGTGGAAATGACATGCCACCGAAACGCCAGGCCCCGAAAACCCCTGCCACGCCGCGTAAATCACCGCGGCCCGCACGATCGCGTGCAGGCGTTGTGCGCCCGCGCCGAGGAGCTGGCGTCCGGCCAGAAGGCGGCCCGGCGCTGGTGACCTGGCTGCGCGATGTGGTCACCCACGCCGCCACCGCGCGCGGGCTGGGTCCGGCGTGCGCCCGCGCCGAGGAGTTCGCGTCCGGCCCGAAGACGCGGGCCCGGCGCAGGTGACCTGGCTGCGCGATGTGGTCACCCACGCCGCCACCGCGCGCGGGCTGGGTCCGGCGCTCTCGGGTTACGAATCCGATCCGGAGTTCGAGCCGCACAGCATGATTCGGCGGGCGGCGCGGCCACTGCTGGAACGTGCGCAGCGCGAAGGCTCGATCGCACGGACCGTCACCGTCGACGATATGCTGCAACCGGCCAACGGTGTCGCGCTGGCGACCGAATCGCTGCCGGATCCGGCGCACCGCGCCGACGCGCTCATGGCCATCGTCGCCGATGGCCTGTCGACCTGAGCGACGAGAACAGCGCCTGTCCCGGGAACCCCGGGGCAGCCGCTGTTTTCGTGGCGAGGGTGGTTCAGCTACCGACCGGGGTGGCCGCGGCGCGGGTGATCAGATACTCCACCAGCGTCATGAGGACGTTCTTGGCGGAGGCGCGATCGCGGGCGTCGCAGAGCAGGACGGGGATCTGCTCGTCGAGGTCGAGGGCTTCGCGGACCTCGACCGGGGTGTAGAGGGGTGCGCCTTCGAAGCAGTTCACGGCGACGGTGAATGCCACGCCCCGGCGTTCGAAGAAGTCGATGGCCGCGAACGAGCCTTCGAGTCGGCGGGTGTCGGCCAATACGACCGCGCCCAGCGCACCGCGCGCCAATTCGTCCCAGAGGAACCAGAATCGGTCCTGTCCGGGCGTTCCGAACAGGTACAGCACCAGGTTTGGATCGATGGTGATGCGGCCGAAGTCCAGGGCCACCGTGGTGGTGGTCTTGCCTTCCACACCGCGCAGATCGTCGACCCCTGCGGAGAGTTCGGTGATGAGTTCTTCGGTTCTCAGCGGCGTGATTTCGCTGAGCGCCCCCACCATGGTCGTCTTGCCCACGCCGAAACCGCCCGCGATGAGAATCTTCACCGAGGCGGCCATGGGCTGGGATTGGTCAAAGTTTTCGGATGCCATCGAGTACAGCTCGCAAAATGTTGAGGTCACCGGGCGCGGCCTCGGGGGAGACCGGTGCCCGGAACTTGAGGATGCCGTCGGAGATGAGGTCGCCGACGAGGATCTTGGTCACTGCCAGTGGAAGCCGCAGGGCCGCCGAGACTTCGGCGACCGACAGCGGGAGCCTGCACAGGCGAACGATATCGCCGTATTCCGGTTCGACCCGGCGCAGCACCGGTGCCGCATTGGGCACCACTACTACCGTGAGCATGTCCAGATCATGCCCAGCGCCCATGGTTCGACCGCCGGTCCTGGCGTATGGGCGCACCAGTGGACCTGCTTGATCGTCGAACCAGTGATCCCCCGGCCTGGCCATCATGACAGCCTGGGGTTAACCTGTCCGGCCAGATGATGGCGCGGCGTGGTGGACAGATAGGTGCCGACGCGCTGCACGGTCAGGTTCATCTCGTAGGCGACCATGCCGAGATTGGCCTGTTCATTGGCCTGGAGCGCGAGGCAGGCGTGGCTGCCCGCGGCGGTCACGAACAGTACGGCGCGATCGAGTTCGATGACCGCCTGGCGCACGCCGCCGCCGTCGAATCGGCTGCCCGCGCTGCGGGCGAGTCCGTAGAGGGTGGAGGACATCGCGCCGAAGTGTTCGGCGTCCTCACGGCTCATGGCGGAGGAGCGCCCGAGCAGCAGGCCGTCGGTGGAATGCACCACCGCGTGCCGGACGCCCGCGAGCCGATCCACCAGATCATCGAGTAGCCAGTTGAGATCACCAGCGTTTGAGGTGGTCACCGTCGCCTTCCTGTCGGTCCTGGAATGGGTGGGACACAGGCTCGGCCGCGCCGGGATCGGCCCGGCGGCCCTGCCTGGTTCCGTTTTCGATGGCGGAGAACAGATCTCGGGCCTGCTCGGCCGTGCGGGTGGGCTGTTCGGACGGCTCCTGCGCCGTCTTCTCCTGCGCCAATTCCGGTGCGAGACTTGCCTGCCGCCGCCTTCGCGGGAGCTCCGGACGGACGTCGGAGCCAGTGTACTGGGACCGATCGAATTCGCGTGCACGGAAATCGTTATCCGGTTGCTGCCGGGGTGCCGGGGCAGGCGGAATGTATTGCGGCCGATGGGTGCTCGGATGTGTGGGTGGTTCGAAGGGTCGCGGGGTCTCGAAGGACATCTGTCGCTCCGGGGCTCGGGGCTCGGGCCGGGCAGGCAGGGCGGGATTCGAAAAAGACGCCGGGGCAGGCGGTTCGAGCCGGCGCGGCGATTCGAAGGGACCGGGGTTGCCGATCGGCTCGGACGGCTTCGGCGCCTCGAACTGTTTCGGCGCCTCGAACTGTTTCGGCGCCTCGGACTGCTTGGACGCTTCGAACTGCTGCTGCGCCTCGAGCTGTCGAGCGGTCTCCGCGGCGAGCGCGGCATGGAACTGTCCGGTGTCGAATGCCGTGGGCACGGCCGGGATTTCACCGGTCCGGCCCGCCGAGACGGTGAGTCCGGAGGGCACCAGCACGATGGCGCGCACGCCGCCGTAATCGGATTCGGCCAGTCGGACCGAGATGCCGTTGCGGACCGCCAGCTGCGCCACCACGAACATGCCCAGGCGGGAATCCTCCGAGAGCGTATTGACGCCGAAATCCGGTGGGTTGCGCAGCATATCGTTGATGCGGGCGAACTCGGCCTCGGGCATGCCCATGCCCTGGTCGACGATTTCGATGGCGATGCCCTTGCCGACCACATTGCCGCGCACCTCGACCTGCGAGGACGGCGGGGAGAAATGCGCGGCGTTGTCGACGAGTTCGGCGAGCAGGTGGATGAGGTCGGCCACGGCCGAACCGGCGACGGCGACCTCGGGTAGTCGAGTGATCTTGACGCGGGTGTAGTCCAGCGCCTCTCCCACACCGCTTCGCACCAATTCGATGAGCTGCACCGGATTTCGCCACTGCCGGCCGGGCTGTCCGCCGGCGAGGACGATCAGGTTCTCGGCATTGCGGCGTTCGCGGGTGGCAAGGTGGTCCAGGCGGAAGAAGATCTCCAGCAGGGTGGGGTCCTCCTGCTTGGCCTCGGCCTCGTCGAGCACCTCGAGCTGGCGGTGCACCACCACCTGGCTGCGGTGCGCGATATTGAGGAAGACCGCCTTGACGCCCTCGCGGGTGCGGGCCTCGGTGACCGCGGCGGAGACGGCGGCGGTGTGCGCGTGGCCGAATGCCTTTGCCACCTGGCCGATCTCATCGGTGCCGAAGTCGAGTTCGGGGGTCTCGGTGGAGATCTCCACCTGCTTGCCGTCGCGCAGCTGCGACATGATCTCGGGCAGTCGCTCATCGGCGAGCACGAAGGTCTGATCGCGAAGTCGCTTGAGCCGCCCGATGATCCGGTTGGCCAGCAGCAGCGCCACCAGGAATGCCGAGAGCGAGACCAGCAGCATGGCGCCACCGGCGATGGCGGAGTTGCGGGCGTTCTTGTCCGCGGCGTCACCGGCCAGGCCCAGGGCGTACCGGCTCTGCGCGTCCCACATGTCCAGCAGCGACTTGTTCACGGCACTGACGGTGTCGTGCCATTCCTGCGGGGTGAAGGTGAGCGGCGCGACCGGTTGGGTGGCACCGGCTTTCACGGGGGCGGCGGTGATGGGGTCGAGTGCGCGGGCGAGCAGCACATTCTCCATCATGATCAGCTTCTGCCAGTTCTGGTCGTTGACCACGGCCTGGAAGGCGGGCTTGCCCTTACTGCCGTCGGCGCCGGCGAGCACACCGATATTGACGCGGTACGCGCCGAGCACGCGGGAGAATTCGATGGCCAGATCGGGCGGCAGCGTGCCGTCCTTGAGCAGGACCTCGGCCAATGAGTCGGCGCGCGAAAGCATTTCGGAGGCGGAGACGATCTCCAGGGTCGCCGCGGTCTCGATGGCGACCTCGGGATTGGGGGCGGTGGCCTCCACCGCGCGGGTGCCGACGGAGATCAGGTCGAGCAGATGCCCGTAGAAGTTGTAGACATCGGGCATCGGCAGTGCGTTGCCGTCGATCTGGGTGCGCACCGCGGCCAGCGACCGGGTCAGGGTGAGGAATCCGCCGACGTCGCCGGTGACATCCTGCGGGCCCAGGTTCTCCATGTCCTTGGTGGTGCCCGAGATGCCGCGCAGCGCATTGTCCAGCCGAGTTCTGGCCTGGGTCAAGGCCTTCGGATTGGGTTCGTCACCGGCCAGCTGAGCCATGGTCAGCTGGCGTTCCTGTTGGACCGCGCTGACCAATTCCTTCGAAAGAGGTGTGGCGGCCGTGAGTGCGTCCGCCCACTCTCGCGCGTTCTTGCCTTCCACCACCAGGTATCCCGCGCCACCCACACCGATGACGAGCAGCGCGAGGCTCGGTACCAGTGCGATGGCGAGAACACGGGTCCGGACCCCGAGTCTCGCTCTGAACATCGCCACAACGTAACGGGACGTGCATCACATTCTCAACCGTATCTCATTGAGCGGGAACATTATTGACACGGCAAGTGATGCATGCTTCGGAATTGAAGACTAGGTGAGAGCGCGCGAGATGAGATACTCGGCGAGGGTGGTCAGTACTTGCTTGCACGATGTGCGGTCACGCGCGTCGCACAGCAGGATCGGCACCCGCTCATCGAGGTCGAGGGCATCGCGCACCTCCTCCGGCGAATACACCGGCGCACCCTCGAAACAATTGACGCCGATGGTGAATCCGATTCCGCGCCGCTCGAAGAAGTCGATGGCGGCGAACGAATTCTCCAGACGCCGGGTATCGGCCAGGATCACCGCGCCCAGCGCCCCGCGCGCCAATTCGTCCCAGAGGAACCAGAATCGGTCCTGGCCGGGGGTGCCGAAGAGATAGAGCACCAGCCCGGCGTCGATGGTGATGCGCCCGAAATCCAGGCCGACCGTGGTGGTGGTCTTGCCCTCCACACCGGTGAGATCGTCGATGCCCGCCGAGCGCTCGGTAATGATCTCCTCGGTGCGCAGCGGGGTGATCTCGCTGATCGTCCCGACCATGGTGGTCTTGCCGACCCCGAAGCCGCCCGCGATCAGGATCTTCACCGATTGCGCGAGCGTATGGTCCTCGTCGAACCCGGTCATGGCGGGGCTCAGCCGAATTCGCCGGGGCGGCGGGCGGTGGTGGACAGGAAGGTGCCCACCCGCTGCACGGTCAGGTTCATCTCATAGGCGACCATGCCCAGATTGGCGTCCGCGCCCGCCTGCAGGGCCAGGCACGCGTTCGCGCCCGCGGCGGTCACGAACAGCACCGCGCGATCGAGTTCGATGACGGCTTGGCGCACGCCGCCGCCGTCGAAACGGTGTCCGGCACTGCGGGAGAGCCCGTACAGCGTGGAGGACATGGCGGAGAAGTGTTCGGCGTCCTCGCGCAGCATGCGGGTGGAGCGGCCGAGCAGTAGACCGTCGGTCGAGTGGACCACGGCGTGACGGACACCGGCGAGCTTGTCGACGAGATCGTCGAGCAGCCAGTCGAGGTCACCGGCGGGAGAAGTACTCACCGTCGCCTTCCTGTCGAGTGGTGATGGATGGGAGCGGGCGCGGATCGGAGCCACGGCCCTGGCGGGTGCCGTTCTCGATGGCGGACATGAGGTTTCGGGCCTGCTCCGGACTGCGTTCGGGCAGGGCGGGCGGAGCCTGTTCGGGAACCGCGGTATTCCAGGCGGTTGATGCCCCGGGAGCGGGGTCGTGCGCCAATTCGGGTGCGAGGCTTTCCTGTCGGCGGCGCTTGGGCAGCGCGGGGCGATCGCTCCCCGTTCCCCGCGCAGCCGCCGGGTGGCCGATCGCATGCGCGGAGCGGTCGCTCGGGAGCGGGCTCGTCGGTGGTTCCATCCGGGCGTGGCGACCGGTGTCCATGGTCCGGTCGGGCCGAGCGCGAAAACCATTCGTGTCTTGCACGGATTCGCCGGGCGCGGGTCGCCGATCCCACGCCGAGTGCGCGGCCGGAAGCGACCGGGCGGGTGGCAATGCCTCGCGTCGGGCGGGTGCGTCGAGCACCGGGAGTTCACCGGTGTCGGACCGGAATTCGGCGCGGCGGGGGATCGGGAGCTGACCGGAGGTGAAGTCGGGGGACGGCGTCTCACCGGCGATGAGCGTGGCGGGTACCAGCACGATGGCACGCAGACCGCCGTAGTCCGATTCGGACAGGCGCACCGAAATGCCGTGCCGCGCGGCGAGTTGCGAGACCACGAACAGCCCGAGGCGCGAGTCCGAGGAGAAGGTGCTCAGGCCGAAGTCCGCGGCGGTGGCCAGCAGGGTGTTGATGCGTTCGAGTTCGGCTTCGGGGACGCCCACACCCTGATCGATGATCTCCAGCGCCACCCCGCGCCCCACCGCGTTACCGGTGATCTGCACCTTGGACTGCGGTGGGGAGAAGTGCGCGGCATTGTCGATGAGCTCGGCCAGCAGGTGGATCAGATCGCCCACGGCCAAGCCGACGATGAAAGTCTGTGGCAGCCGCCCGGTTCGGATCCGCTGGTAGTCCACGGTCTCGCCGACGGCGCTGCGCACCAGCTCCATGAGCGGTACCGGATTGCGCCACTGGCGGCCCGGCCGCCCGCCCGCCAGGATGACCAGGTTCTCGGCATTGCGGCGTTCGCGGGTGGCGAGGTGATCGAGCAGGAAGAAGGTTTCCAGCAGTGCCGGATCCTCCTGTTCGGATTCGGCCTCGTCCAGGATCTCCAACTGCCGGTGCACCACGACCTGGCTGCGGTGCGCGATATTGAGGAAGACCGCCTTCACGCCCTCGCGGGTGCGCGATTCGGTGACCGCGGCCGAGACCGCGGCGGTGTGCGCGTGACTGAACGCGTCCGCCACCTGGCCGATCTCATCGCGCCCGAATGCCAATGCGGGAGTTCCGGTGTCGATATCGACGTGATCGCCCGCGGAAAGCAGTCGCATGGTCTCGGGCAGGCGTTCATCGGCCAGGGCGATCGTCTCGTCGCGCAGGCGGCGCAGTCGCCGGATGATCCGATTGGCCAGGGCGAGCGCGACCAGAATCGCGCCGAGGGCGACCACCACCATGGCCGCACCGGCGAGCAGGGAATTGCGGGAGGTGTCCGCGGCGGCGTCGGCGGCCAGGCGCTGGGCCTCGGAGTTCTCGTCCTGCCAGATATCGGCCAGCGCCTTGTTCACCTCGGCGAGGGCATCGGCCCAGGCGGCGGGTGAGAGCGGCAGTGGAGCGGGTTTGAAGGTCGCGCCGTCCGGGCGCGGCACCGCACGCTGGGTCAGCGCGGTCTCCATGGCGCTCAATCGCTGCCAGGCCGCCGAGGCGACCAGAGTCTTGGCGGCCTCGGCCTGTGCGGGATCGGCGTCGGCGAGCAGTCGCTGGACGCGATCGTGATAAAAGCCGACCAGCAGCAGATACTCGTCGGCCAGATCGGCGGGCAGGCCGATCCCGCCGACCAGGAGCGCCGCGCCGAGGGCATTGGCGCGGCCCATCGCCTCCTGAGCCTCCAGAACGCCACTGGCGTCGGCCAATTCGATGGCGGTGGCCGGATCGGGGGCGGTCTGCTGGGCGATGCGGACACCGGCGAGCACGAACTGCGGCATCGAGCTGTAGAAGGCGTCGGCGTCGCCGATCGGCAAGGTGCCCGCGTCCAGTCCGACGCGAATCACGGTGAGCCGCTTGCTCAATTCGGTGAGCGCGGAAGTGGCGTCGCCCATGGCCTCGGGACCCATACTGGTGAGCCGCGATTGCGCGGGAACCAGTTCGCGCAGCGCGGCGTCCAGGCGCTGGCGGGCGGCGGCCAGGGCGTGCAGATCGGTGTCGGCTCCGGCCATGCGCCACAGCGTGATTCGGCGCTCCTGCGCCAGGGCGTCGATGAGTTCGCGGGTGGGGGCGACCCCGGCGCGCATCTCATCGGCCCAGTCCTGGGCGGAGTTCGAGCGGTCCACCAGATATCCGGTCGCGCCGACGCCGACCGCGACCAGCGCGAGACCGGGTACCAGTGCGATGGCCAGAATTCGTGTCCGCACCCCTGGCCGCCTGCTGAGCATTGCCCGAGGGTAGCCATCGGGTGGCCGAAGTACCCGGGCGAGTCCTCTTGAGCGGGACGGGATTTGACTCCGAGACCGGCCGTCCGGTATGCGACGGTAGCCGCGCCTGCGCCGAAACGAACCTTGAATCCGTTGCGCGAGACCATGTCTCGCCGACGGTCCGGCCAACCCGGTTCACCACCTGCGCTGTACGTCTCCAACCTGGTGACCAGAGGATAGCCCCGCGTTCCCGCGCGCGTAGCCGGTTCGCCGGACCCCGAATTCCGCACCCGGACCGCACGGCACGGCGGGCCGCGAGCCAGACGTTCACCGATTCGACAGCTACGCGTCGGTTTCGGGCAACCGTCCAGGGATACGTTCGCCGCGCCCGGGGTACAGCGGGCCGCGCACGAAACCCGTGCCGCGAAGGTTGGAGGGAACTCAGTGCAGCACAAGAAGCGCGCCCGGCTCGGCGCGGTCGCGGCCATCACCGCCGCGTTCGTGGGCTCGACCCTGGTCGCGGGTTGCGGCTCGGACGGCAAGGCCGACAACGAAGTGCACAACATCATCTACCTGCTCGGTGACGGTATGGGACGCACCCACATCACCGCCGCCCGCGAGCGCTTCATGGGGACCAAGGGCCACCTGAACATGGAGCAGCTGCCGTATGTGGGAGCGGTCTCCACCTACGCCGTGGAGCCGAACAGCGATAAGCCCGCCCTGGTGACGGACTCCGCGTCCGCGGCCACCGCCTGGTCCTCGGGTGTCAAGACCTACAACGCCGCCCTCGGTGTGGACGCGTACGGCAAGTCCGTGCCCACGCTGATGGAGCAGGCCAAGGCCGCGGGTTTCGCCACCGGCAATGTCAGCACCGCCGAGATCACCGACGCCACCCCGGCCGGTATGTTCAGTCACGCGCTGCTGCGCGGCTGCCAGGGACCGACGTTCAGCGAATCCACCTGCCTGGTCAAGAAGGCGGACGGCAGTTACGAACCGGCCCCGGCGGACAAGACCCTGGTGACCCCGATCGCCGAGCAGATCGCGCGCAATGGCACCGCCGATGTCATCTTCGGCGGCGGCCTGGCCCGCTTCGAGCCCGAGGACCAGAAGGTCATGCAGGACAAGGGTTATCAGGTGCTGGGCAGTATGGGCGATCCCGCGCTCAAGGCGCAGACCGCCGACAGCCAGAAGGTCGCCACCACCGCGGATCTGACCGCGACCAAGAGCGATAAGGTGATCGGCCTGTTCAACCGCGGCAATATGACCGTTACCCAGGCCAAGGCGCTGCTGCCGGACTCCGCACCGCAGAAGCAGGAGCCGACGCTCTCGGCCATGACCACCAAGGCCATCGACCTGCTGTCCAATCGCAAGGACAGCAAGGGCTTCCTGTTGCAGATCGAGGGTGCGAGCATCGACAAGCGCTCGCACGCCAATGACGCCGCCCAGACCCTCGAAGAGGTGAAGGCGTTCGACGATGCCGTCGCGGTCGCCATGGACTTCGCCAAGAAGGACAAGCACACCCTGGTCATCGTCACCGCCGACCACGAGTGCGCGGGCTTCAACATCATCGAGAAGGGCACCTTCGTCAACGCGGAGGCCGTCGGCCCGCCCGCCAATGTCGATGCCACCAACCCGGCCAACAACTCCAACCCCGCGCGTGACGGCAAGGAGAATGTGAAGGATCCGGCGCGCTCCAACGGGTTCATCAACGGCACGGGCGCCAATGACCCGCGCAATTTCGCCCCGGCGACCTTCCGCACCGTCGATGACAAGCCCGAGGTCAAGGACGGCACCGCCGAGGCCAGCCTGTGGCTGACCTACCTGTCCGGCAACCACACCGGCGCGGACGTGATGATCTACGCCTACGGTCCCGGCGGCGACGCCTTCGCCGCCAGCCAGGACAACACCGCGCTCTACACCAAGATGCACAAGGCCCTGCTGCCGTGAGCATGAACGGTGTTGTGGCGGTCGGTGATTCATTGCCGCACGTGGTCAGGGCGGCCGAACTGCGCGGTCTGACCGCCCAGCAGCAGCCGCAGACGGTGCGGCGGAGCCGTCGCACCACGCGACGCGGCGCGCGCGCACTCGCGGTGCGCGGGGCCATGATCGCCGGACTGCTGGCCGTGGCCGCGTTCGGGGCGGGATGCGCACCCGCTTCGGATCCGGCCCCGTCCGGCCCGGTGGCGACGCCGATCTTCACCTCGAAACCCGCTGTGGCACCGGCGGCTTCGATCACGGCCGGGCGGGGCGAGGTGCGATTGGAACCGGGGCCGTTCACCGACCGGATCCAGCTGACCGGTACCCGGTTGGACGGCAACGCCGTGCACGGGCGGCTGGCCATCACCACCGATGTGAGCGATGTGCTGGCCCTCGAGGTCCACGCGGCGTTCTACGATGCCGCCGGAACCCTGGTCGGCACCGGCCATTTCGAACACGCCGATGAAGAGGCCATGGGCGGGGGATCCCATCAGCCGCACAACGACGGCATCGATTTCACCATCGTCGCGGCCCCGGCCGATGCCGCGGTCTCCGCGGTGGTGCTGTCGGTTCCGGTTCTTGTGAACGAATAGCCCACTGCCGCAACACCACTCGCGAACCCGCGGAAGCACGCCTGGTGCCCGCGGGTTCGCCCATTCGCGGCCTGATCATGCCGGGGCAGAGCGGTTTCCGGTGTGTGGCACGCACACCGCTCGTACGCGTGCCGCACGCCGGGCGATATCGAAACTCGTCAACAGCTGTTCGGTGGAGCCGGTGCTGGGGGATTGTTCGCGCACGGCTGCCCATTGGTTGCGGATCAGCCGGTTTCGGCCGCTATTCGAGGGTCGCGGGTAGGCCGAAGCGTTCGAACAACTGTGGTCCGAGAAAGACGGTGATCTTGTCGATGGCGGCGTTCTTCACGGTCAGCACGTGGATGGATTGCGCTCGGTAGATGCCCGCGTCGTCCCGTTGATAGCAGGCGGCCGCCGGTTGGGTATTGGCCGCGGTGCCCACGCAGCGCCATCGGTCCGGATCGGAACAGGTTTTGGCGGTGAAGAATGCGAGCACGTCGGCGCGGCCCGCGAACCACACCAGGGCGGGCGGCATCTCCAGGACGACGTCGTCGCGGAGCAGTTCGGCCAGGCCCCGCATATCCGATCGGCCGAAGAAATGCATATAGCGATCCACCGCCTGCCGCTCCTGCGGGCTCAGCGATTCCGACATCCGGTCGAGCATCGGGGCTACCTTCTCCAGGTGGGCGTGCGCGCGCTGCAGCGCGCTGTTGATCGCGGCGGGGGAGGTCTCGAGCAGATCGGCGACCTCGGCGGCGGACCAGGCCAGCACATCGCGCAGGATCAGCACCGCGCGCTGGCGGGCGGGCAGGTATTGCAGGGCCGCGATGAAGGCGAGCCGGATACCGCTGCGCGCCGCCACCACCGCCGCCGGATCGGCGGCCGAATCACCCAGCAGCGCATCGGGAATCGGTTCGAGCCAGGAGATCTCCGGATGGCGTGGCGGGGTGAGCACCAACTCCTGACTGGGGCCGACCAGTCCGGTCGGGAGGGCCCGCTTACCGCGCTGGTCCAGGGCGGTGAGACAGGCATTGGTGGCGATCCGATAGAGCCAGGTGCGCAGCCCCGCCTTCCGCTCATCGAATCGATCGGCCGCACGCCAGGCTCGCAGCATGGTCTCCTGCACCAGATCCTCGGCCTCGTGGATCGAGCCCAGCATGCGATAGCAGTGCGCGAGCAGCTCCGGCCGGAACGGCGCTGTACGCGAGGCGAATTCGGCGCTGACCGTCATGGACGTCGAACCTACCGGGGTGTGCGCGCGGCGGATGTCGCTGCTGGTCATGCCGGCAGTCCCGCTCGTCCGACGGGCGCCGCACTCGCCGCGGATTCAGCCGTGAGCGGGCCGCCCACCGCATCCGGCGCGGCTCCCGGTGCGCCCGCGGGAATGAGCAGGCCGAGCACCGCGCCCAGCAGGGCGAGCAGTGCCGCCGTGGCGATCGCGGCGACGAAGCCGTCGGTGAAGGCACGGGCGGAGGAATAACCGCCGACCGCCGCGAAAATCGCTGCCGGAACGGCTATTCCGAATGCTCCGCCGAGTTGCCGCAGGGCGTTGTAGGTACCGGAGGCGGCTCCGACCGCGGTGATGGGCACCGCGCGCAGCACCGCGCCCTGGGCCGAGGGGATCGCCATCGACGCACCGATTCCGGCGATCACGAAGGGTGCGAGCAGCATCGGGTACGGCAGGTCGGGCCGAGCCATGAGGGCTATCCAGCCGTAGCCCGCGGCCTGCATCACCAGGCCCAGCACCACCAGCGGACGCTCACCGAACCGGTTGACCTGCCTGCCCGCGATGGGTGCGACCAGGAAGAGCGTGACGGTCCAGGGTGCGAGCCGCAGCCCCGCGCCCAGCGGACCATAATGCATGACCACCTGGAGGAACTGGGTGAAGAAGAACGCACCGCTGAATATCGAGGCGGTCAGCAGGAATCCGGCCGCATTGCCCGCCGAGAAGGCACGGGAGGCGAAGAATCCCATGGGGATCAGCGGTGCGGGGGTACGCGACTCCCAGCGGACGAACCCGGCGAGCGCCGCCGCACCGAGAATGAATCCCGTCACGACTTCGGCACTGCCCCAACCGGATTCGTTACCCCGGATCAGCCCCCACACCAGGCCGAAAGCGGCAATGCTCACCAGCGCGATCCCGGCGAAGTCCAATCGCCGCGCCAGGCCGAAGCTTTCGGGCAGTCGCGTGCGCACCAGGGGCACCAGCAGCAGGCCGATCGGAACATTGATCCAGAAGATCCACTGCCAGGTCAGGCCCTGCACCACCGCACCGCCCAGCAGCGGGCCGCCGAGCGTGCCCAATCCCGTTGTGGCGGCGAAAAGCCCGAGTGCGCGGGTGCGCTGCGCGGGTTCGAAGGCCGCCGAGAGCAGGGCCACGGCCACCGGCATGATGGCGGCCGCGCCAATGCCCTGTGCCGCCCGCGCGGCAATCAACCAGCCCAGACTCGGCGCCAGCGCGCACCCGGCGGAGGCCACCGTGAACACGCCCAGCCCCGAGGCGAGCACCCGCCTGCGCCCATATCGGTCACCCAGCGCCGCGCCCGCCATCAGCAGCACCGCGAAGCTCAGGTTGTAGGCGTTGATTGTCCATTCCAGCGCGCCGAGGGAGGCGTGCAGATCAAGTTGTATGGCGTGCAGGGCCGTGGTGACAACCAGTGCGTCCAGCACCATCATCAACCCGGCGAGTGAGGTGAGCGCCAGTACCCAGCGCTGACCGACTGTCATTTTCATCGCGCGGTCCTTCGTCGAAGGGGTGTCACGAGTACCTACTCGCGCCGCACGCCGAATTCATCGGCCGCCGACACTTTTCGCCCCGCAAACCCGACTCGAGCGGTCGAGTCATCGAGTCGTCGGTCCGGACCGCCGGGTGAGAGTAGATTGTGTGTACCCGGCAGTAACTTGTATTAGGAGGCGACGATGCCCGTTCCGGCAGCCGCAGTCTTCGAACGTCTGCGGACGTTCGCGGCAGTGGACAGCACCGAGGATCGCGATACCCGCGCGATCACCGAGGTGTTCACCGGCAGGACGCTCGGCTCGGTGCCGGTGGGCACCGCCGCCGATGTCACCGCCGCCGTCGCGAAAGCACGTGCCGCACAGGCGGAGTGGGCGGCTCGGCCCGCCAAGGAGCGGGCCGCGGTCCTGCATCGGTACCGGGATCTGGTGGTGGAGAACCGCGAATACCTGATGGATGTGGTGCAGGCCGAAACCGGTAAGGCGCGCTGGGCGGCCCAGGAAGAGATCATGGGCCTGATGTTCGCGGCCCGCTATTTCGCCCGCGTCGCACCGCAATTGCTCGCCGAACACAGCGTGCCCGGCGCATTCCCGGTGCTGAACCGGGCGGCCGTGCGTGCGGTGCCCAAGGGCGTCGTCGGCGTGATCGCGCCGTGGAACTATCCGATGCTGCTGTCCATCGGCGATTCCATCCCCGCGCTGCTGGCGGGCAATGCAGTGGTGGTCAAGCCGGACAGCCAAACCCCGTACTCGTCACTGGCCAATGCCGAGCTCTTCGCCCGCGCCGGTCTGCCCCGCGATCTGTTCGCCGTGGTCACCGGTCCCGGCACGGTGGTCGGCACGGCCATCGTGGACTCGTGCGACTACCTCATGTTCACCGGCTCGTCGGCCACCGGCCGCACCCTGGCCGAGCAGTGCGGCCGCCGCCTGATCGGCTTCTCCGCCGAACTCGGCGGCAAGAACCCGATGATCGTCACCGCGGGCGCCGATATCGACAAGGCCGCCAAAGCCGCTGTGCGCGCCTGCTTCTCGAACGCGGGCCAGCTCTGCATCTCCATCGAGCGCCTCTACGTGGAGCAGTCGGTGGCCGCCGAATTCACCGAGAAGTTCGTCACCGCCGTCAAGGCCGCGAAAGTCGGTGCGGCCTACGACTATTCGCAGGACATCGGCAGCCTCATCTCCGAAGCCCAGCTCGAAACGGTCACCAAACATGTGGCCGACGCCGTCTCCAAGGGCGCGAAAGTGCTCGCGGGCGGCAATGCCCGCCCGGATCTGGGCCCGCTCTTCTTCGAGCCCACCGTCCTGTCCGAGGTCACCGACGCCATGGAGTGCGGCCGCGACGAAACCTTCGGCCCCCTGGTCTCGATCTATCCCGTGGCCGATGTCGAAGAGGCCATCACCCGCGCCAACGACACCGAATACGGTCTCAATGCCAGTGTGTGGGCGAGCAGTAAGGCCGAAGGCGAGCGCATCGCCGCCCGCCTGCACGCGGGCACGGTCAATGTCGACGAGGGTTACGCCCCCGCCTGGGGCTCCACCGGCGCGCCCATGGGCGGGATGGGCATTTCCGGCGTGGGCCGTCGCCACGGTCCGGACGGCCTGCTGAAATTCACCGAACCCCAAACGGTCGTGGTGACCCGCTTCCTCAACCTCGACCCCCCGCCGCTGATCTCGCAGGACAGGTGGCAGCCCTTCCTCATGGGCGTGGCCCGGGCCATCAAATACCTCCCCGGGCGCTGAGCAAGCGCGCGAGGGTGATTCAGGCGGTGGCGCGGCCAGCCCGGAGAAACTGGCCGCGCCGCCTTGTCATCCGGTCAGGTCGATGCCGCGGGGCGGCGCGGGAGCCGCTTCCAGCACTGCCGCCTCGGCATCGGTGAACAGACGGGACCGGATGACGAATCGGACTCCCTCGGGGACCTCGAGGGAGATACCGGCACTGCGGCCGGGGGTGATGTCGACCGTGAGATGGGTGTGAGGCCAATGCTGGTATTGGTCGGCGGTCAACCAGAAGGGTGTGTCGGGGAAAACGCGGCCGAGTAGGACATCGGCGGGGGCGACCCGGAAGTCGCCCAGTGGGTAGCAGATTGGCGAGCTGCCGTCAGCGCAGCTGCCGGACTGGTGGAACATGACCGGACCGTGGTGGGCGATAAGACCCTGCAGCACATCGGCTGCGGTGTCCGTAATGGCCACCCTGGTGACGGAACCCGTTTTCATGGTCGCGGCTCCTGATCGCAGATCTGCGGTGACCGGGGTCACTATGAACCCGCGGGGTTGGCAGAGGGTTGGCGCGCGGTTGGTGAAAAGTAGGCTGTTCAATGCAACCCTGGCGCAACGCTGCGCCAACCGGCGGGCGGTCGTCTCATATCCGCCGAGGCGACCTGGAATCGGTCACCCTCGACCAACTACGCGCGTAATGCGGTGTGCAGCCGGGCCGCCGCCAGCGCGCGACGGCTGTCGCCGGGGGCGAGCAAACGCAGTGCGTGCTCGTGGATTTCGATATCGTCCGGGCAGCGCTGCCCGAATCGCAAGGCGTGCTCGGGATTTCGATCCGCGAGCACCGCGGTGCGCAGGCCCACGTCGAGATGTTCCCGCCACTGCACGATGCCGGGGATATCCGAATCCGGTAGGAGCGGACCGCGATACAGCCGCACGGCGGTGGCGAGATCGCCCGCCTCCAGCGCCGCGAGCAGTTCGGTGGCGTCGCAGGCCAGCGGATCGGTGAGCATATAGCGACGGTCCGCGATCCGGCCGTCGGTGGCGCGGCGCAGCCGTGAGACATCGGCTTTGAGCGTGCTCGACGATACCGACCGATCACCGTAGACGGCCGCGTGCAACCGCTCGGGCGTGAAGCCCTCCGGTTCCAGGGCGAGCAGGGTGAGGATCTCCACCTGACGCGGGCGCATGGCCACCTGCTGCCCCTGTTTGAACAGCCTTGGCACGCCCAGGCATTCGAGCCGGGTGCGTGCCACCGGCCTGGATTGCCCGGTGTGCAAGCGTGATTCGATGGCCGTGACCAGCGCTCGCACCGTGGTGAGGATCATCGGATGCGAGCGATCCCAGTAGGTCGACAGATCCAGCACACCCAGCTGGCGACCGTCGGCGGCGCGAATCGGGGCGCAGTAGCAGACCCACCCGTGCAGCGCCTCCACCAAATGCTCTGCGGCCCATACCGAACTGGGCCGCCCGGTGTGCAGGGTGAGCGCGACGCCACTGGTCCCCATGTACGGCTCGTCCCAGCAACCGCCCGGTGCGAGGTTCACCGTCTCGGCCCGCTGCCGAACCGACCGGTCGCCACAGCTGAACAGCACGGTCCCCTCGTCATCGGTGACCACCGCGATCATTCCGGCGTCCTCGGCAATGGCCCGAATCTCCCCGGCCAATTCGGTGACCGGCGTCCGCAGCGGCGAATCCGCCCAGCGCGCACCCAATTCGTCGCGATCGGTGGCGGGTGCGACCGCGCGCGCCGGATCCACCGTACGCAGCGAACGCTCCCACGATTCCACGACCTCTTCGCGCAGTGTCGGCACCGGAACGCTCGGCGCGACGATCGCCGGCAACCGCCTGGTTCCGGTGGCCCAGCGCGCCCACACCTTCTCCAACTCCGCACGCTGCTGTGATCGGGCGGGCAGGTGTGTCATCGCGCAAACTCCTCGCGGGGCGACTCGGAAATGCGATACCCCATGATGGCGCGCGTGCTCGCCGCGTGTACGCCATTCGGTCGAGTCCACGCGTCATCTCGATTCGGCCGCAACCCTCGAACGCGCCGATCATGTGCGCGCCCTGCTCGGGGATCGCACCGTCGAGTTCAATCTGCTGATCCAGGGTGTGGTCGCTCCCGAAGATCGTTCGGCGGCAACCGAAATGCTCGCCGAACAGCCGCCGTTGAACTTCGACGGCGAGCTCGAGGATCAGCCCGTGGTCCTCATCGGCACACCCGAGCAGAGGGCCGACACCCTGCGCGAACGCCGGAAAACGTTCGGGTTCAACTACATCACCGTGCTCGAACACAATAGGAGAAGCCGGCGCCGGTCATGGCGCTGCTGCGCGGCGAGTAATCGCACATCGCGTTTGAGCCCGCTCAGTCGAGGCATTACGTCCGCAAGAGGACGGACTCGACGAGGAGGTACAGATGTCGGGTGCAATGACAACCGTGGTCATCATCATTGTGGTGGTCGCCGCGGTGGTGGTGATCGCGCTGGCGTTGCTGCCGCGCATGCGCAGTCGAAAGCTGCGTGAACGGTTCGGACCGGAGTACGACCGCACCCTGGAACAGGCGGACAGCCGCCGCGAGGCCGAGCGGGAACTCACCGAACGGCAGAAGCGGCACAGCCAATTGCAGCTGCGCGAACTCAGCGAGGACGAGAAGCGCCGCTACACCATGCAGTGGGCGCATGTGCAGGAGCAGTTCATCGACGATCCGGCGCGGGCGCTGGACAATGCCGACCGGCTGCTGACCCTGGCCATGGCCGATCGCGGCTATCCGACCGAGAGCTACGACCAGCAGGTCGCCGATCTCTCGGTCGAGCACGCGCGACCGCTGGCCGAATACCGGCGCGCCCATGAGATCGCCGGACGAGCCGGGCGCGGTGAGGTCTCCACCGAGGATATGCGCGCCGCCATCGTCGACTACCGCCACCTGTTCGCGGACCTGGTGGGCATCAACGGGGCGGAGCACAGCGCGCGCACCGAGAACACCGCCCGCGATCGCCACGCGACAACCGAGAAGTGAGGAACAACCATGAGCATCGAATCCGAACACGCGAAACAACGTGCGGTCCAGGAGAATACGGTGACCGGCAGCGATATCCACGCCGCCGGGCCCGATGACCGCCCGGTCGCCGAACGCACCGCCGACGCCGGTGGACGCACCGCCGCCGAGGGTCGCGACGCGGCCGAGGGCCTCAACCCCGACCCCCGCGGTGCGGCCGCGGCGCGCGAAACCCAGCGCTCGGACCGTGAACACCACGGTGATCCGACCGCGGCCACGCATTCGGACCAGGATCCGGCTCCGGGTCAGCCCGAACATTCGGCTCGGTCCGCGGAATTCGGCCAGCCCGGACAGGCATCGCACGCCGGACAGTGGGCGCAGGGCGAGGATCCCCGTCAGACCCAGAATTCCGGCCGGTCACCGCATTTCGACCAGGCACCGGGGCAGCAGGGCACTGCCGCCAATGACCCCATGCGATTGCGCGGGCAGTGGCGTGAGGTGCAGGGCATGTTCGTCGATGACCCCAAGGATGCGGTGACGCGGGCCGATCAGTTGGTCTCCGGCACCATTCAGGCGCTGGCCGATGATTTCGCACAGCGCCGTCAGCAGTTGCAGCAGCGCTGGCAGCATGGGAACGGCTCGGACACCGAGGAGTTGAGGCAGGCGCTGCGCGGGTACCGCGAGCTCTTCGATCAGCTCATGACGGCGTCGGCGGGCGGGGCGACGAACATATAGGACTTCTCCTCGATCCGCTGGCGGATCCGCCACTGATCGTCCACCCGGACGAAGGTGTCGTGATACCAGAGCCCGCACAGCATCAATCGCTGATGACCGTCCGCACCGGTCACGACCATCGGGTTGTGACACATGGTGCGGGCGGTCGCGTGGTCGCCCTCCACCCGAATGGCGGAGTTGGCGATCATATGCTGGAAGGCCGAGAAATTGGGCATGACGGCGGCCAGGAAAGTCTTGGTGGAGGCCAGATCGCCGGCCGGGCCGCCCATGGCCGTGTAGTCGATATGGGCGTCGGCGGTGAAGATTTCGTCGAGCAACTCCCACTGGTGGGTGTCCACGGCATGGGAGTACCGGACCATCAGGTCCTCGATCTCCATGCGATCCGAAATCTCCTGCAGGGACAGCATGCGCGCGCCTCCGGGTAGTGCCGATACAGCTGGTCGGTGCCCGAGCGTACGTCGCACCGGCAGCTGATCTTGTGTTTTCGAAAGATACGGGGGTGCAGTCGATCTCGTCCAGACCGGTCTTCAAGAATCACTTCGGTGATACGCGAGCGACATAACTCTTCGCCGAGACCGTCCGAGCGACCCGCTGCGGCGCGCCACCGATGAGCCCGCGCCACGGCAGGGAGGGGAGCAGCCGCACATTCAGATTCCGCATGCGGAGCATCGCCTCGCTGCCGGGCGCGACCGGTGCGACCCGACCTTTGGCAGGTGTCCATCTTGATCTGCGCCATCCAGCTCCCAGCGATCCAGGTGCAGCAGGTGGGGGATGGCGAAAATCGAGATAGCGCGGCACCGGGCCGAGCGGCCGACTTTGCGGCATTGTGGTGCCGTGCCGACGATCACCCTTGAACAGGTCAGTGCGGGCTACGGCCCGACCCCGCAGCTCATCGCGGTGAACGCGACCTTCGCCGAGGGCCGCTGCGCCGCGGTGCTGGGTCCCAGTGGTGCGGGCAAGACCACCCTGTTGCGCCTGCTCAATCGGTTCGGCGACCCCGGCGGCGGGCGCATCCTGCTGGACGGCATACCGATCACCGATCTGCCGGTGCTGCCGCTGCGCCGCCGGGTCGGCCTGGTGCCGCAGAAACCGGTGCTGCTCACCGATACCGTCGCGGACGAGGTGCGGGTGGGCCGCCAGGTCTCCACCGAGCGTGTCACCGAACTCCTCGCTCGCGCCGGATTGCCGCCGGACTTCGCCGACCGGCGCTGCGCGGAGCTGTCCGGCGGTGAGGCGCAACGGGTTTGCCTCGCCCGCGCGCTCGCGGTGGAACCCGAGGTGCTGCTGCTGGACGAGCCGACCTCGGCCCTGGACGGTGCGGCTGCCGCGCACATCGGAGATCTCATCCGCAAGCACATCTCCGCGGGCGGCAGCGTCGTATTGGTAAGCCACGACACCACATTCGTCTCCGGTGTCGCCGACGACATCTGGTATCTGGAGCGCGGCAAGCTGTCCCGGCTCGCCGCCGAGGGAGAGGTCGACCTGCCGTGACCGATGAACTCTCGGTACCCGACTGGACCGGCGTATCGGCGTCGTTACTGCTGGTCGGCCTGGCCGCGCTGATCGCCTATCGCCAGCGCCTGAACCTCACCCGCGAGCTGCTCATCGCCGCCGCGCGCGCGGGCGTGCAGCTGGTCGCCGTGGGCGCGATCCTGCTGATCCTGTTCCGCCACACCGGATTACCGGGCGCGCTCGGCTGGGTCGTGCTCATGGTCGTGATCGCGGGTTTCGTCGCGGGCCGCCGCGGCGCGGGCCTGCCGCACGCCCGCCGCTCGGCCACCCTGGGGGTGGCCTTCGGCTCGGCGGTCACCCTCGGCGCGCTGATCCTATTGGGCGTCATCTCCACCCATGCCCGCGTGGTGGTTCCGGTGGGCGGCATGATCGTCTCCTCGGCCATGCAGGCCACCGGTATCGCGCTGCGCCGCCTCACCGAGGATGCGCGCCGCAATCGCGATGCGGTCGAAGCGCGTCTGGCGCTTGGCCTTTCGGCGCACGAGTCCTTCCTGCCGTATCGCCGATCGGCACTGCGCACGGCGCTGATTCCCGCGATAGACTCTACGAAGGTGGTCGGACTGATCAGTCTGCCGGGGGCTATGACAGGTTTGATTCTCGCGGGTGTGGATCCGCTCACAGCAATCCGCTACCAGATTGTGGTCATGTATATGCTCTTGGCCGCAACGACTCTCGCAGCTCTGGCGGCTACCCGGGTCGCCGAGCGGACCCTCTTCGACCCCGCGCAGCGCCTGGTGCCGGTGGCCGAATAGCGGTCGGATCGCCGGTTCTGCCCGAAACGCCGGTATTGTCATATCGGCGAGTAAACTGGTTGGGAGATAGGCAGTTTGATGGAACCAACCGAATTTTTCATGCCCTACGCCCCCGTGGCACTCAATCCACTGGAGCTGGAGGCAGAGGCGGGTATGTGGGAGTGGCTCGAGGCGTTCGAGCTGGTGCCCACCGAACTGACGCGGCGGCGGATGGAACGCACGAGACCTGCGCGAATGTACGCACTCTGGTGTCCGGGCGCCGGGGTCGAGGAGCTCACGCTGCTGAGCCAGTACACGGCTTGGGCTTTCGTCGTGGACGACCAGTTCGATATTGAAATCCCTGATCCACAGCGCAGTTTGGAGGCCGTACAGGCCCTGAACGCGGTATTCGACAGTGCCAGGCAACCTTCCGGCGTCCTAGCCGTGGCGTTCGCCGACCTGTGGCGGCGGCTGTCGCAGGGCCGCTCACCGGAGTGGCGCGAAGCCGTACGAGGTGAGATCCGGGACTGGCTCTGGACGTACTACACCGAGAGCGTGGGCCGACTCTCCGGAAATCTTCCGGATCTGGAGACCTATCGCGCCCATCGCCGAGACGGCGTGGCGCTCTTCGTCTTTCTCGATATCAGCGAGCGCGCCGAGGGCGTGGATCTGGCCGCGGCCGCCCGCTACCTTCCGGCCATGCGCAGTCTGCGCGAGGCCGCGGTCGAGCATATGGGCCTGTTCAACGATGTGCTCTCGGTGGCCTCGGACGAGGCGTCCGGCTACCTCTACAACTCGGTACTGCTCGCCGAATATCATCTCGGGCACAACAGACCTCAGGCGCTCAAGCTGGTGAACGACATGCTCACCGAGTGCATCGACCGCATGACGGCGGCCCTGGAGCGGCTTCCCGCCGAACTGGACGACGCCGGGGTGGTCGGTCGTGACCGCGACGACACCTTGGCCACCGCAACCAATTACACGGTGTACGTTCGGGCGAATTTCGATTACCACTATCAGGCGGCCCGTTATACGAGCGCGCCGGTGGAGGCCCTGGAACACGGCCTGCCACTCACCTGAACTGCGGCGCAGCCGCCGTTGCCGAAATGAAATCCACAGGCGGCCCCGCGTTTTCGCATCCGAATGGGACGATTGGGATCCTTCTATGCATGGCCGCCCAATCACCGCCGGGTGGCTGCGGAGGCCGTGTGTCCGAGTGAGCGGGGCCGATTATGCGAGCGTCGAAACCGACCAGAACCACAGCGGGACAACGACTCGACGGTATGCGCCGATGGGGACTGTCCCGGCCGAGTATGGCCAACCAGCTGAACCACAGCGAAATACGCCAGCGGCCCGCCGAATACGGTCAACATCCGGCCGAGAGCGGCGCACAGCACGCGGCCCGCGGACAGCTGGCCGCCGCACGCCTGGCCATCGAACCGGTTCTGCGCGCGGCGATCGACTCCCTGGCCGACCCGATGGATCGGATGGCGGGCTACCACTTCGGCTGGTGCGATGCCGACGGCGTGCCGACCACCGGCGCACAGGGCAAGGCGCTGCGCCCCGCCCTCACCTTCGCCGCGGCCGTCGCCTGCGGCGGCAGTATCGAGAGCGCGACCCATGCGGCCGCGGCCGTCGAACTGCTGCACAACTTCTCGCTGATTCACGACGATGTCATGGACGAGGACCCGTTCCGGCACGGCCGGCCCACGGTGTGGCGGGTATGGGGTGAAACCAATGCCACGCTGCTCGGCGACGCCCTGCAGGCGCTGGCCCTCGGTGTGCTCTCCGACGGCGTGCCCGAACCGGTCACCGCCGAGGCGGTAATCCGACTGGCCCGCGCCACCGTCACGCTGTGCCGGGGGCAGTACGAGGATTGCGCCTTCGCCGAACGGTCCTCGGTCAGCGTGGAGGAATACCTCACCATGGCCGCGGGCAAGACCGGTGCGCTCCTGGGGTGCGCGTGCGCGCTCGGCGCACTCTGCGCGGGCGCGGATCATCGGGTGGTGTCGGCCATGCACACCTTCGGCTGCGAACTCGGCCTGGTGTTCCAGTTGGTCGACGATGCCATCGATATCTGGGGCGATCCCGCGGTGACGGGAAAGCCCGCGCACAGCGATCTGATTCAACGCAAACAGTCGTTCCCGGTGGTCTCCGCGCTGGCCTCGGATACCGGACCGGGCCGGGAGTTCGCGCGCATCTATCACGCGCGCCAGCCCATGACCGCGCAGCGGGCGGCCCGGGCGGCGCTGTTGATCGAGGAAGCGGGCGGGCGGGCGCACACGCTCGGACGTGCGGCGGCCGCCCTGGAATCGGCCTTGGGCGCACTGCCGCCGGAGGTGGCCGCGGCCGATCTGACGGCGCTGGCGCACCTGGTCGCCTACCGGGACAAGTGATCGAAGAAGAGCAGAGGATTTATGTGTAACCGACAGTTACACATACTTTGTCTCTTACCGAAGAAGGGAGATTGTCGCGCACGACGGGCGACCGATGCCTCAGACAATAGCATCGCACCCGCCGCGCCGCGAATTGGGGCTCGAATTCGCGTCAGCCGAAGACCCGCACACCTCCGACGTAAGTCTGCTCGACCCGGGTGCCGGCGATCTCCGAAGGCAAATGTTCGAACGGATCACGGTCCAGCACAACGAGATCCGCGAGTGCACCGACCCGCAGTGCGCCGGTGTCGTCACGCCGGTTCACGTACGCGGAGCCCGCGGTGTACGCGGCCAGGGCGGTCATCAGATCCAGTCGCTGCTCGGGCAGCAGCGGCGGTTCGTCCGAATCCGGATGGATGCGATTGACCGCGACATGAATGCCCGCCAGCGGTGCGGCCTCGCTCACCGGCCAGTCGCTCCCGCAGGCCAGGGTCGCACCGGCGCGCAGCAGATCGCCGAACATGTACTGGCGTTCGGCCAGGTCACCGCCCATGAACGGCAGGGTGAGCTCATCCATCTGCACCTCGTGGGCGGCCCACAGCGGTTGCAGATTCGCCACCGCGCCCAGGCGATGAAAGCGCGGGATGTCCGCGGCGTGCACCACCTGCAGGTGTGCCAGGTGATGCCGATTGCCGCGCGGGCCGTTGGCCAGCAGCGCGGCCTCGACCGCGTCCAAGGATTCGCGGACCGCGCGATCGCCCAGGGCGTGGAAGTGCACCTGGAAATCGAGTGCGTCCAGTTCGGTCACGTAGTCGCGCAGGGCGATCGGGTCCACGAAGCTGAGTCCGGAATTGCTGGTGCAGCAGCCGTGCCGGTCCTTGTACGGCACGGTCATGGCGGCGGTGTAGTTCTCCGCGATACCGTCCTGCATGATCTTGACGGTGTCGAGGCGGAAGCGCTCGGACCGGAATTGCTTGCGGCGCAGGATCATTGCCGGGATCTGCTCGGCCCCCCGTTCCCGCTCCCACCACTGCGCGCCGGTGACGCGGGCGGTGAGGGCGCCGTTCTCCGAGGCCGCGAAGTAGGTGGCCGCGTGATCCATCGGACCGCCGTCGGCGCTGAGGTACGCGTCCTGCCAGGCGGTGATGCCCAGTGCGTGCAGGTGCGCCTGCGCACGCAGCAGTCCGGCCATCCGATCCTCGGGGGTGACCGGCGGCAGCACCTGTTCGACCAGGTGCATCGCGCCTTCCTGGAGCATGCCGATGGGCGTGCCGCCGGGCTCGCGTTCGACGCGGCCGTCGGCCGGATCGGATGTGTCCTTGGTGATACCGGCCAACTCCAGCGCCCGGGTATTGGCCCACGCGCCGTGGTGATCGCGATTGGTCAGATACACCGGGCGATCGGGCACCAGGGCGTCGAGCTGTTGGCGGGTCGGCACGCCGCCCGGGAAGCTCTCCATCGACCAGCCGCTGCCCGTAATCCATTGCCGCTCGGGATGTTCTGCGGCGTAGGCGGTGATGCGCCGGAAGTACTCATCGAGTTCGACGGTGCCGGTGAGATCGCATTCGCCCAGTTCCACGCCCGCGGAGGCCGCGTGGATATGCGCGTCCTGGAAGCCGGGCAGCAGGGCGCGCCCGGTCAGATCCACCACCTCGGTGCGCGGTCCGATGGCTGCCCGTACCTCGGCGTGCCCCACGGCGGTGATGCGGTCGCCGGTGACGGCGAGCGCGGTGGCGCGGCTGCGCGCCGAGTCCATGGTGAGGACGGTGCCGCCGGTGAACACAAGGTCGGCGTGGGTCATTCAGATGCTCCTGACAACGAGGGGATCGATTCCGGATGGGCTGGTTCTTCGATGTCGTCGGTGACCAGCGTCCCGCGCGCGGGGCGCAGGAAGTAGGGGGAGCGGCGCACCCATTTGGCCCAGGCGGCGACCACGATGCCGGACAGGACCATGGCCAGTGGCACCGACAGCACGAACCAGCCGTTGTCGGCGGCGACCTCGTAATGGCCGGTGCCGCTCCAGTAGTCCCACTCAGATAGCCCGCGAGGCCGAGCAGCAGGATCGCGCCGATGACCGGCAGGATGACCGGGATCAGGGCGTCGCGCGGGTTGACCCGCAGCAATCCGCGGAATCGGACAGCCGCAGCGACGATGCCGATGGGCGCCGACTGGGCGCGGCCCTGGGCGCTGTACCGATACTTCAAGGGCACCGATGACCTGCTGCTCGCGGTTGCCGACGAACTCATCGGCCGCGCGATAGCGGGATATGTGCCGACCGGTGATTGGCGGCAGGATCTTCGGGCCATAGGTCACCGTATTCGGGATGGATATCTGGACTGCCCGCAGGTTGCCACACTCACCATGTATCGCACCACCGGACGGGCCAGGGAGGCCGAATCCATCAACACCATCCTCGGGGTGCTGCGCGGCGCGGGATTTCCGGACGCGGAGTCGGTGCGGCTGTATCACGCGCTCGTGGATCAGGGCATGGCCAGCGCGGCGCAGGAATCGTGCTGGAGCGCACTGCCGGACACCGCGCGCGAGGCCGAGTATCGGGTCTGGGATGAGACCTATCCGGCGCTCTCGCCGCAGACGTATCCGCATCTGGTGGCCGTCGCACCGCTGCTGCGGGATGAAATGCGCTGTAACTCTTATGATTACGCGCTCGAGCTATTCCTCGATGCCGCCGCGGCCCGACTCCAGGCGTTGCGGCCGCGCAAGTCTCGCGCGCGGGCCACCGGCACGAGCGTCGCCGAGGCGAATCCGCCCGCGTCCGGAGCCTGATCGAGGTCAGTTACCGCCGGCCAGGATTGCCAGCAGCAGTTCCGCCCGCACCCGGGCGCTGTCCAGATTGCAGCCGAGTAGATCCTGCGCGGTGGCGATGCGCTTGCGCAGCGTGTGCCGGTGCACGCCGGTCGCCGCGGCGGCGGTCTCCCACTGACCGTTCGCCTCGAGATAGGCGCGCAGCGAGACCAGCAGTTCGGTGCCGTGCGCGGAATCATGATCGGTGAGCGGGGTCAGCATGGTCTTGGCCAGGGTGTCCAGCACCTGGCGGGTGGAGTCGAAGGACAGCAGCGATCGGCCGGTGAGCGCGCCGAATTCCGAAGGCGCGCTGCCGCGTTCGGCGGCCGCGGCGGCCATGGACGCGGCATCGGTGGCGGTGACCAGTTCGGGCAGCGGATGTTCACCGCTGAGGCCGAAGCGCACCGCGCGGCTGGTGATTGGGGACAGGTCGGCGGCGAGTTCACGGGCGAAGGCGACTGCCGCGACCCCGGGCAGTACGACCCGGATGCGGCGGTCGATCAGATGCAGGAACAGCGGATGGCCCGAGCGCACGGCCATGCTCTCGGCGACCGAGCGAATATCGTCCACCGCGTCCAGGGTGTCGCAGTCCGCGGCGAGCACTCGAATGCGTCCGGCGGCGTCGGCGGCCTGCGCCAGATGCGTCCAGGCCGGGGCCAGATTCGTCTCATGGCTCAACAGCAGGCCCAGCACGGTGCTGTTCAGGCGGTGCTGAGCCTCCCATAGTCGTGCCGGTTTCTCGAAATCCAAGGCCAGCAACGAATTCGCGTGGCCGAGCAGGATCTGATCGACGGCGCTGAGCGGGGCGGGACTGACCACCACCAGGTCGCCGTGCACGCGGCCGCCCACACCGATGCGCTGATGGGTGATCGACTGGCCGTGCACGGTGTGCACACCGCTGGCGGCCGCCGGATCCGAGGCCAGGGCGGTGCGGATGGTGTGCAGCAGTTCGTCATCGGGGGCGTCGGGGTGCACATCGGTGATGCGGGTTTCGGCGTCCAGCACCAGCACGGTGGCGCGCAAGGAGGTGGCCAGTTCGCGGACGATGGCCCGCGCCCCTGATCTGACCAGCGCCCGGGTCATGCGGGGCTGGGCGCGCGAGGCGCGCAGCAGTGCGTCGTATTGCAACTGCGCCGAGCGTTCGGTGACCCGTTTGACGATGGCCGCGAACGGGGTGGGCAGCGGTACCTCGAACAGGGGGATGCCGATATCGTCGGCGGTCCTGATCAGGTCCTCCGGAATCTCCGCGTGACTGAGTCCGATGCCGAACCCGACTGCGGCGACACCGCGTTCATTGAGCCTGCGCAGGTAGGAGGCGCGGGCCTCGGGCGTGGCGGGCAGGCGCATACCGGTGGTGAGCACCAGTTCGCCGCCGGACAGCCAGCGGAAGGGGTTCTCCAATTCGGTGGTGATGACCAGATCGATGGTGCGGCCGATGCCCGCGGCACCGCCTCGCAATGGAATCGCCAGGTCGGGCTGGGATAGCACCCAACTCACCGGTACGGACACGGAACCCCTTTCGCAGAACAGCGAGTGTACAGATTGTCGATGACACGCCCCCGCAATAACCGTTTCGGCACTCACCTACCGGCGAGTCACGGCGCACACTGTCCGCAAGCACGCACAACAGCACACCGCGCCCTCCGGGAGATGAACAGTGACCTCAGCATCGAGTCCCGTGCTCCAGAACTTCATCGACGGCGAATTCGTCGCCTCGTCCGGCACCGACACTCTCAACCTGGTCAATCCGGTGGACGAGAGCGTGGTGGGACAGGCCCCGATCTCCACCGCGGCCGATGTGGACGCGGCCATGAGCGCCGCCGCCCGCGCGTTCACCACCTGGGGCAAGACCACCCCGGGCGCGCGCCAGGCCGCGCTGTTGAAGCTGGCCGACGCCATCGAGGCGCAGCGATGAGATCGTCGAGGCGCAGTCCCGCAATACCGGGCAGCCCAAGGCCGTTATCGCGGCCGAGGAGGTCGCGGTGAGCGCCGACCACATTCGGTTCTTCGCCGGGGCCGCAAGGCTTTTGGAAGGACGCGCGGCCGGGGAGTACATGGAGGGGTTCACCTCGCATGTGCGGCGCGAACCGATCGGCGTGGTCGGGCAGGTGACGCCGTGGAATTACCCGTTCATGATGGCGATTTGGAAGATCGGACCCGCGCTCGCCGCCGGGAACACGGTGGTGCTCAAGCCGAGCGATACGACGCCGGAGAGCACGCTGGTGCTGGCCAGGATCTCGAAAGGCATTCTGCCGGACGGGGTTCTCAATATCGTGCTCGGTGACGCGAGCACCGGTGAGGCGATCGTGAATCATCCGACGCCCGGTTTGGTGTCGATCACCGGGTCGGTGCGCGCGGGTATCGCGGTCGCCGGTGCGGCGGCCACCCAACTCAAGCGCGCCCACCTCGAACTCGGCGGTAAGGCCCCGGCCGTGGTGTTCCCGGATGTCGATATCGACGCTGCCGCAAGCGCTATCGCCGAGGCGGCGTTCTTCAATGCCGGACAGGACTGCACCGCCGCCACCCGCGTACTGGTGCACGAATCGATTCACGATCAGCTGGTCGACGCGCTGGTACGCAAGGCCGAGACGGTCAAGCCGGGTCTGCCCGATGATCCCGAGGCGTTCTACGGGCCGCTCAACAACATCAACCATTTCACCACCGTCATGGGCAAATTGGCGGCGCTGCCCGGTCATGCCAAGGTGCGCACCGGCGGACAGCGGGTGGGGGAGCAGGGCTTCTTCGTCGCACCGACCGTGATCACCGATGTGCGCCAGGATGATTCGATCGTGCAGGACGAGACCTTCGGGCCGGTGCTGACCGTGCAGTCGTTCCGCGATGCCGAGCAGGCCGTCGAATTGGCCAACGGTGTGCGGTACGGGCTGGCCTCGAGCGTCTGGACCCGCGATCACGCCACCGTCGAACAGCTCACCCGCGCACTGGATTTCGGTGCGGTGTGGGTGAACTGCCATATCCCTCTGGTGGCCGAGATGCCGCACGGCGGGTTCAAGCAGTCCGGGTACGGCAAGGATCTCTCGATGTACAGCGTCGAGGAGTACACCCGGATCAAGCACGTCATGAGCGCGCACTAATACCCGAACCCTCAGCAGCCCTTCCCTTTTCGACCAGGAGTTCAGCACCGTGACCGAGATCGCCTACCGTCTGCCGCAGCAGCGCATTGTGAGCACGGCGCTGCCCGGGCCGCACTCGGCCGCGTGGGCCGCGCGCCGCAAAGCCGCGGTGGCCGCCGGGGTCGGATCGTCCGTGCCGGTGTTCGCCGCCGACGCGGACGGTGGGGTGATCGTGGACGTGGACGGCAACTCACTCATCGATCTGGGCTCGGGGATCGCGGTCACCAGTGTGGGCGCGTCGAATCCGGCGGTGGCTGCGGCCATTTCGGAGCAGGCGGCGCATTTCGCGCACACCTGTTTCATGATCACCCCGTATGACGGGTATGTGCGGGTGGCCGAGGAATTGGCCGCGCTCACACCGGGCGATCACGATAAGCGCACCGTGCTGTTCAACTCCGGGGCCGAGGCGGTGGAGAACGCCATCAAGATCGCGCGACTGGCCACCGGGCGCAGTGCGGTGGTCGCGTTCGATCACGCGTATCACGGGCGCACCAATCTCACCATGGCGTTGACCGCGAAATCCATTCCGTACAAGGCGAACTTCGGTCCCTTCGCGCCGGAGATCTACCGGATGCCCATGTCCTATCCGTACCGTGACGAATCGACACTGACGGGTGAACAGGCTGCGGCGCGGGTGATTTCGCGGATCGAAACCCAGCTCGGGGCGCAGGCGGTGGCGGCGCTGATCATCGAACCCATTCAGGGTGAGGGTGGATTCATCGTGCCCGCACCGGGATTCCTGCCCGTGCTGGCGGAGTGGGCGCGGGCCAATGGCGTGGTGTTCATCGCCGATGAAGTGCAGACTGGATTCGCCCGCACCGGAGCGTGGTTCGCGTGCGAGCACGAGGGCGTGGTGCCGGATCTGATCACCATGGCCAAGGGAATCGCCGGTGGTATGCCGCTGGCGGCGGTGACCGGGCGGGCCGAACTGCTCGACGCGGTGCACGCGGGTGGGCTCGGCGGGACGTACGGCGGCAATCCGGTCGCGTGCGCGGCGGCGCTCGCCACTCTCGATCAGATGCGTGAACTCGATTTGTGCACGCGGGCACGGGAACTCGAAGCCATCGCCATGCCGCGACTGCGGGCGCTGGCCGCGGAGACCGGGGTCATCGGGGATGTGCGCGGGCGCGGGGCCATGCTCGCCATCGAGATCGTGAAGCCGGGCACGGGATTGCCGGATCCCGTGCTCACCAAGGCGGTGGCGGCGGCCGCGCTCACACGGGGCGTCGTGGTGCTGACCTGTGGCACCTACGGCAATGTGATTCGGCTGCTGCCACCGCTGGTCATCGGGAACGAGCTGTTCATCGACGGGCTGGAGGTGCTCGCCGAGGCGCTGCGCACGGAAATCGCCTGAGGGTCAGCATTTCCGCGAAGTCGTGAGTGCGCTACGCGGGCTGCCGATAGACCACTGCCACCGGAATCTCGCGGGTCGTCTTGCGTCGGTATTCATCGAACTGCGGCATGATCTCGACCATGCGCTCATACAGTTCGGCCCGCTCCGCGCCGGTGACGAATTCGGCTTTGCCGGTGTAGGTTTCGTTTCCCAGCTCAACCGTGAGCTGGGGATTGGCGCGCAGGTTGTGATACCAGGCCGGATGCTTGTCCGCGCCGCCGTTGGAGGCGATGATCGCGATCCGCTCGCCGTCCGGTACGTAGACCAGCGGGTTGGTGATCTCGCGACCCGATTTCGCGCCCGTCGTCGTAATGAGGACCATATTGGTGCGGCCCTCGAACGGCCCGCCGACGCGGCCGCCATTGGCCCGGAACTCTTTGATCACGCTGTCGTTGAATGCGTTCATTTCACCCGTCCTCTCGTTGCTACCCACGCTCCAACCTGGGTCGGGGCCGTGAAATTCCGTCCGGATGATCATGCCGCAGGGGTGCGGACAACCCGGAAACGCGCCTATTCGCTGTCGAAGCCGTGGGCCTGGGCGACCAGGTCGTAGAAGGCCCAGACGCCGCCGGTGTGATACGAGTCCGGATGCTCCGAACCGCCCGTGAAGGGGTAGGGGGTGGCGATATAGACCTCGCCGTCATTGAGCGGTCCGAGGCGGCGGCGGATGGCCGCGACGTGCCGGGGTTGCAGGATGTAGGTGATGAAGTCCGGGTCGAACAGGACGCGGTCCACGAAGGCGGAGATATCGCTGAAGACGCCATAGTCCTTGGTGCCGGGGAAGTACGGGTCCAGGACGCCGTATTCGCCGGTGCGGATGCTCATGAGGAAGGCGTGCCCGAGGTCGGTGTAACCGACGACGCGATCGAAGCGGGGGAACCGGGGTGCCCAGGCAGGCATCACCTGATCCAGGTGATGCGGTCCGACTAGTTGGAAATGCACGCTGGTCACCGGCTTCATCCAACCAGAGGGGGGCGCGGGCGCCGCGGCTGGTGTCACTCCGCTTCGTGAGCGGCCTCGTACTCCGCTTCGAAGGCGCGCTCGCGGCGGCGTTCGCGCACCTTCCAGACGATCAGGGCGATGACGATCAGCACGCCCACACCGATGGCGATATCGCGGCCGACGGTCTTGGCGACCCGCTCATAGGAGTTGCCCGCGACGAATCCGAGCACCACGAACGTTGTGCCCCAGACGATTCCACCGAAGGCATTGAAGGCCAGGAAGCGGCGGTACGGCATCTTCGAGGTGCCCGCCAGCGCGGGCATCATGGCGCGGAAGAAGGCGGTGAAACGTCCCAGGAAGACCGCCCAGCCACCGCGCTTGGCCAGGAAATCCTGCGCCTGCTCGACCCGGCCGCGATGCTTGTCGAGCATGCGCACGCCCAGCAGTCGCGGGCCGACCTTCTTGCCGACCTCATAGCCGACGCTGTCGCCCACGATCGCCGCGATCACCACCAGCAGGATCATCGCCCAAAGCGCCACGTGACCTTGGCTTGCCGCGACCCCGCCGAGCACCGCCGCCGTCTCACCGGGCACCACGAAGCCGACGAAGACGGCGTCCTCCACGAACACCAGCGCGGTGACAATGACGTAGATCCACACCGGTGCGATGTCCAGGATCCGGTGCAGCAGCGAGTTCATGCCCGCCACGCTACCCAGTCCGCCCCGCACACCGGATACCGAATGCCCGCAGCCGCAATGCGACAGGTGTGAACTCACCGGAAGAAGGCTTGCTTGGAGTGCACTCCAGCTCACTACGGTGATCGTATGAGCAAAGTTTGGTTCATCACCGGCGTCTCACGAGGATTCGGCCGCGAATGGGCTGTCGCCGCACTGGAGCGCGGCGACAGCGTCGCGGGCACCGCACGCGATCTGAGCACTCTCGACGATCTGGTCGGCAAATATCCCGACACCTTCCAGGCGATTCAGCTGGATGTCACCGAGCGCGACGGGGATTTCGCGGCGGTTCGAGCGGCTGCCGAACGCTTCGGCCGGCTCGACGTGGTCATCAACAATGCGGGGTTCGGCCAGTTCGGCATGATCGAGGAACTCAGCGAGCAGGAGTTGCGCGCCCAGTTCGAGACGAATGTCTTCGGCGCCTTCTGGATCACCCAGGCCGCCCTGCCCATCCTGCGCGCCCAGGGCAGCGGCCATATCCTCCAGGTCTCCAGCATCGGCGGCATCTCCGCCTTCCAGAACCTCGGCGCGTACCACGCCTCCAAGTGGGCATTGGAAGGCTTCTCCCAGTCCCTGGCCCAAGAGGTGGCACCCTTCGGCATCCGTGTAACCCTCATCGAGCCGGGCGGTTTCGGCACCGACTGGGCAGGCCCCTCCTCCAAACACGCCACCCCACTGGAGGCGTACGACCCGGCTCGCGAGGCCCGCTCCCGCCAACGCGCCGCCAACCGCAGCGGCGACCCCACCGCCACCCGCGAGGCGATCCTCACGGTGGTGGACGCCGAAAACCCGCCCCTGCGCCTGTTCCTCGGCGAAATCCCCCTCCAAATCGCCACCGCCGACTACGAATCCCGCCTCGCCCTCTGGCGCGAGTGGCAACCCGTAGCCGCTGCCGCCCAAGGCAATTGATCCAAGTCCTGACCTAACGAGTTCCCCGCAGGCTCCGCCTGATCGACCGAGTGAGCGGCGTACTCCACGGCCACACCCGCGGCGGGTCCACCGTGGCCAACTCCGCGAACTCGGTCACCAGGTCGATGGTCCCGCCCACATGCTCCAGCGTCGGCGTGATGACCATCGGCGCATCCGCCGCGTGTAATGCCCTGTGCAACTCCTCCATCGGATCAGCCATGGACTGAATCCGCCACATCGTCTTCACCACCGACACCCCCAATTCCCCGGCCCGCCGCCTGGCATGAAACTCGGCCCGCTCCAACTGATCCCGCGTCTGCAAGATCGTCTTGTCGATCCACACAATCGCTTTCACCGGGTCCCCCTTGTCTGAGTCTGCTGGCTGGCGGCCCGAAGGAGAGACGACCGCATCGGACCCGAATGACTACAAGCGTTGTGCAGCGAGCTGGTCGTTCCTACCGCGTTTCCGGGACGTTCGGGACACTTTCGCCGTAGGGTTCGATTCGTCCCCGGGTGAAGGAAGCAGATGAATCACGCTCTGCGACAGGCAATGGCGAAGGCCAAGATCACCGAACAGCAGCTCGCGGAAAAGTGTGGCGTCGACGTGAAAACGGTTAATCGTTGGTTGACCAACCCCACACGCGTACCCCACGCCCGGCATCGATGGGAGGTGTGCGCATCACTCGGAGCGGAGGAGGCAGTCTTGTGGCCTTCAGCTGTACGCCTAACTCTGAAAACCGGCCCTGACCGCGAAGTGGTCCAAGTATTTCCGTATCGGTCGGCCGCACCGGCATCACTGTGGCGATCGTTGATGACGAATGCGAAGAGCGAATTGACGAACGCCGGGTACACGAACTATTTCCTGTGGCTGGAGCATGCGAACCTGGGGAGCCTGCTTCGCCGAAAAGCGGCGAACGGCTGCACTGTCAGGTTCCTCATCGGTGACCCTGACGACGATGTGACGCGGGCCCGCGAGGAAGAGGAGAGCGTTCCGTTGACGTTGTCCACCCGTATCGCGGTGACGCTGGCCGAATTACACAAACTTCGAGATGTATCCAGTATCGCGGGACGTTTTACGAACGGGCACGTGAACTTGTCGGTCTTTCGGTTCGATGACGACATGATCGTGACGCCGATTCTGGCAAGAAGGGTCGGCCACGATTCGCCGATGTTCCACCTTCGTCGCGAGCAGGAGGATGGGATGTTCGACCGCTTTTCCGAACATGTGGAAGAACTTTGGTCGAGGGGACGAGATATCTGGGAGGATGCGAATCATGGCGCGCCGTGACTACGAGAACGACCCGAACGCACCAGCACCCAACAGTCTCGTACCGGCGGCATCGGTGGTTGTGGTCAACGACGCGGGCCAACTCCTGCTGCAACGTCGGGTGGATAACGGGATGTGGGCACTGCCTGGCGGGCAGATGGAGCTGGGCGAATCCCTTGCGGGGTGCGGGATCCGAGAGACGAAGGAAGAAACCGGCATAGACATCGAGATCACCGGAATCGTCGGAACCTACACCGACCCGAAACACGTATTCGCCTATGACGACGGGGAAGTTCGGCAGGAGTTCTCGATCTGCCTACTGGGGAAACCGATCGGCGGATCCGTCACCGTCTCCGATGAGTCCACGGAGGTCGCCTGGTTCGATTGGGAGGCAGTCGAGGACCTTCCGATGGTCTCGAATATCCGCAAACGACTGAATGACTGGAAGTCAGGCAAGATTCCAGTCATTCGTTGAATTATGGGCTCACAGTGACGCGTCCGCAGGGGACCGGCCGGGTTGCGCGAACGTCGCGTTGGCTGGGTTAGGCGTACTGCCTGACGCTTGACACGGTGCGGGGGGCGGGGAGGGTGGTGCCGAAGCCCTTCAGGTCACGGGTGGTGTGGCCGGGGGTGAAGGTGGTGCCGGTGGGGGTGTAGGTGCCGATGGGGGTGTGGGTGGCGTTCCAGAGGATGCCTCGGGTGGGGAGGCCGCAGCGGGTGGCGAATTCGGCGGGGGTGAAGGGGGTGGTCAGTTCGAGGTTGTGGTGGCGGGCGATGTGGGAGGCGTAGGACTGCAGGGCGGTGGCGAAAGCGTTTGTGGGGCTGAGCGATTCGGTGACCCTGGACCAGGCGTGGCAGCGCGGGCAGTGCCAGGCGGCGCGGTCGCAACCGCCGGTCACACCCGGGTCGGGGATTTCGCCGGTGGCGCGGGTACCGAGGGGGATGGGGGTGGAGTTCCGGGCCGCCCGGACCATGTCCCGCCAGGCGGTCAGAACGTCGAAACCATTGGGGGACGGGGACTCCGGTGTCGACTGGCGCACGAACACGGTGCCGGGGCACAGGATTGGACTGGTGTCGTGGGCGTGGCGGTAGTCCGCGTCGAAGGTGCGCGCCAGGCGCATCTGTTCCATGCGTTCGGTAATGGGGAGGCCGTGCCAGTCGCGACCACACTGCGAGCAGAGGTCGCGGGTGCCGACATACCGGGGGCCGGATTCGTACGCGACGAGTTGGTCGCCCACCAGGCGATCGATGCGGTCGACGATTTCGCGGTCGATCATGATCGCGACAATAGCCGGTATGGGTGATTCGTCCGCAGAGCCGTGCGGGTGGGCGGGTCAGGTGCGGGTGCGCCAGCCCCAGTAGATATTGACCAGTCCCGCCAGCAAGACGATCGGGCCGATGATCGACCAGGTGACGGTGTTGCTCATCGCGCTGCCGGAGATGACGCCGAAACCCTGGAGCGACCAGAGCGATCCGAGCAGAGCGAAGATGATGCCGAGCGCGACGCGGAGGGGGCTGCGCATAGCGGAGGCCTTTCGTTGACACCGCCAGGCGGGCGGCTCCGAGTCAACAGTAACCGCCCGGGTGGGCACGTGATCGAACTCGGTGGATAGTGGAGTCGTGCCCACCGACAAGGCTTCCGAAGCGCCGGATTCGGGCGCGCCCGTCGGGCGACGGGTCGTGCTGGGATTACTCGCGGCCGGGGCGGCGGGGGTGCTGGGCGGAGCGTCCTTGCAACGGGGGTTGGAGGCGGTGCTCGGGCCCATCGGCAATCACGATCCGACCGGTCTGGTCGGCTTGCTGCCGGTGGGAAACACCTTCCGCTTCTACTCGGTCACCCGCGGCGCGCCCCGGCGCGATGCGAGCAACTATCGGCTCGACATCACCGGTCTGGTCGCCACACCGCGCAGCCACACCCTCCCCGAACTACAGGCCATGCCGCAGACCACCTTGGTCCGCGATTTCCAATGCGTCACCGGCTGGCGCGTACCCGAAGTCCGTTGGAGCGGAGTCCGATTGAAGGATCTCCTCGACGCCGCGGGTGTGGACAAGACCGCGACCGCGGTGCGATTCACCTCCTTCGACGGCACCTACACCGAAAGCCTCGCCCTCGACCAAGCCCGCCGCGACGACGTCATCGTCGCCCTCGAGATGATCGACGGCCCCGTCACCCACGACCACGGCGGCCCGGTCCGGCTCTACGTCGCGCCCATGTACGGCTACAAGAGCTGCAAATGGCTCTCCGGAATCGAACTCACCCGCGAGGTGGTACCCGGGTATTGGGAGCATCGCGGCTACTCCATCGACGGCTGGGTCGGCGCTTCGAACGGACGTGACGATGACCCGACCGGCTGATCTGCGCCGCTTCGCGCGGGCCGAGCGATGGGTGCACTGGCTGATCGCCATGCTGGTGCTCACCTGCATGGTCACGGCAGCGATCCTCTACAACGGATCGCTCGCCGTCCTGGTCGGCAACCGGCGCATTGTCGAAATCGTCCACGTCTATTCGGGTTTCGCACTCCCGGTACCACTGGTGCTCGGCCTCGCCTCGCGTGCGTACCGCGCCGATCTGTCGAGATTGAACAGGTTCACCCACGCCGATCGGCTGTGGTTCCGCTCCAAAACCCGCCGCCTGGCGGGCACCGGCGTCGGCAAATTCAATGCCGGACAGAAACTCAACGCCGCCCTCAGCGCCGGATCGATTCTGGCCCTGCTCGGCACCGGCACCCTCATGTTCTTCCCCGATTGGACCCGCCTGGCCTGGCGCACCGGCGCCACCCTCATGCACGACTGGTTCGCCCTGGCCTTCGGCATTCTCGTACTCGGCCATCTGATGTACGCCCTGCGCGATCGAGAAGCCATGCGCGGCATGCTCACCGGCGATGTGTCCCAATCCTGGGCCGCCGCCGAGCACGAACTCTGGGCGACCCAGCAGGAACCCACCGACGAGTCCAGCTGAGCCTCGGTCACCGGGAACTCCGCCCGCCGCGCGGCACCGCACGGTTACCTTCGGAGCAGTCCCGCCGTACGGCGGGGCCGATTTCGTGAGTGGTGTCGAAAGGTGCGGGCATGTCGCACAAGGTTGTTCAACGGGTAGAGCAGCTCGCCGCGCAGCTCGCGGCGCACGCCGAGGAGACCGAGCGGGCGGGCAGACTCTCCGAGAAGAGCGTCGAGCTGGTGCGCGATGCCGGGGTCATGCGAATGCTGCAACCCACCGACTTCGGCGGATACGCCGCGCACCCCAGGGATTTCGCCGAAGCGGTGATGGCGGTGTCGGCGGCCTGCGGCTCCACCGGCTGGGTGTGCGGGGTCGGCGGCGTGCACCCGTGGGAGATGGCGCTGATGGATCGCCGTCTACCGGCTGCCGTTCTGGGCCATGTTGCCGCTCGGCATCACCTCCGCGGTGATCGGCATCGCCGAGGGCGCGCTCGCCGCGCACCTGGACTACCAGCGCAATCGCATCACCGCCATGGGCACCGCCATCAGGGACGATCCCTACGTGCTCTACACCATCTCCGAGGCGGCCGCCGAGATCGCAGCCTCGCGTTCACAACTCCTGGACGGCATCAGCCGCCTCTACGATCTGGCCGACGCCGGCAAACCCATCGCCTTCGAGGATCGTTCGGTGGTACGCCGCAATCAGGTGCGCTGCGCCTGGCGCGCGGTGTCCGCGGTGGACGAGATCTTCGCGCGCTCGGGTGGTAACGCGGTGCGCAAGAACAATGCGCTGCAACGCTTTTGGCGGGACGCGCATGTGTGATTGCAGCACGCGATCCATACTCCGGGCTCGATCTACCACTCGGACGCGCTCACCTCGATGTGCCTGGAGCCGCAGGGCATGCTCCGCGCCCTCATCTGAGAAACGGGCTTGCAGGAGATACAGCGAAGACCCCCGGTAGGAAACCGAGGGCCTTCGTGTGTGTCGAGAGGGGGACTTGAACCCCCACGCCCAATAAGGGCACTAGCACCTCAAGCTAGCGCGTCTGCCATTCCGCCACCCCGACTCGGTGTGCTCGACAACAGTAACCGAGGTGTGGTGGAAAACGGAAATCGGCTGGTACGGGCGGTTTCCGGACTACTTCTTGATGAAGATGCCGGCCAGGTCGGCGTTCTTGATGGGGGTGTCGGCATTGGACTGGATCTGACAGAGGGTCTGCACCGAGGCCATGCCGATATCGACGTTGGTGCCCGCGGGTTCGTTCGAGGTGTTGGTCTGCTGCTTGATGAACTTGGTGATGGTGATGCGCTGAGTGTCGGCATCCTGCTTGAGGTAATCGCTGCACTTGGTGTCGCCGCCCTGGTTCACGGCGGTTTTGATCTCGCTGCAACCGGACAACAGGGCGACGGCGCACGCGGCGGCGGCGAGGCCGACGCTCCAACGCATGGTTTTCATGCCGGTCACTGTAGAGCGGCGCGATCGTCCGGCAATCCGGGCGGGACCCTGATATCCACCGATGCGGTGTGATTTGCGTCACAAAACGTCGGGCATTTTGTCGGTGCGCGATGGCATGCTCGGACCATGTCCGCTGCTTCCGCCGAAACGATCCGGGTCCTCGGCGCCCGCGAGCACAATTTGCGCAACATCTCCCTGGAGATCCCCAAGAACAAGATCACCGTCTTCACCCGGCGTCTCCGGATTGACTCGCGGTCCGTTCACGCTGCACCAGCTACGGCATTCGAAGCTGACTCATGCCGCCGAGGACGGGGCCTCCACGCCGATGCTGATGCGCATGAGCGGGCATTCCTCGGTGCGATCCCTTGTCAAATACGCTCGGCCCTCGGCGGAATCGCTGATGGCCTGGCAGGCCAAGACCGACCCTCCCGCGCGACTGCGTAGGTAAGTCCAGCAGCTGGAGTACGAGGTCTGCCCTCCTGCTCTAGGTCGTCGTTCGAACCTGCCTGTGTGGCGCTGCTGGGGCGCAAGGATGCACTGAAGTTATGTGCTATGGGTTGTGGCCGATGGAATGGACCTTTCGAAGTGCGGGTTAGGCGAATCTGAGCGACAGCGTTTCCAGGAGGCTGCTCTCTGTCCCCGCCACTGAGAAGGCGCTCTGACCTGAGGGTGGGAGACTTCGTCTCAAGACACGGTTCGCCATGAGGGTTTCATGGTGGTGCCATTCCAGTGGAGAGCCGCGTGACCGATTCACCGATTGCGAGAACACTTCGAGCAATCGCAGACAAGATCGGTACGCTATTCGGCGAATCTGCGCGCGGCTATGAAGGCCACATCGACGCAGTGAGCGGCCGTATGAAGCGCACGGTAAATGAGTTGGTCGAGACTGATAGGAGTGGCGCACCGGCAATCAGCCTTTCGGGCGCTGATGCCGCATCACCAAAATTCACCGCGACCGACGCGACCCATCATCTCTCGAATGCTGTGTCACCGGAAACGGCAAAACTCACTTCAGCAGAAGGACGTGCGCTCTACCGCTACACCGAATGGGACTTCGTATGGATCAACCGTCGACTCCGTGAAGGAGGCGCGCTGAGTGCGACGGAGGCGAGCCGGGTCGGCGCGCTCCGTAATGCACTGGACAAGATGCCGAACTTTACCGGGCAGGTGATTCGCAGAGCAGACATCGAACCTGCTGAGTTGGAGAAGTACCAGCCGGGGCGGATCGTGACTGAAATAGGTTTCACTAGTACAACCAAGAATCCGAATGCCCCATTCGAAGGGCGTGACGGTCGCGTGGAGTGGCAGATCGAGTCTAAAACTGGCAAGGACGTATCCTCGTACTCCTTTCGACCGCCCGAAGAGGAGGTGCTTTTCAGAGATGGCACACAATTCTACGTATCGAAACGATTCAATGATTCTTCCGGTCGGATTGTAGTCAGAATGGTCGAAGTCGATCAGTAGCCACTCCGTCGACAGCTACACAAGCCTCGACTACGAACGACCAACAGCAGGTTGCTGCGGTTGCTGGACGGCCTGGTCGAGCGTGGCAATACCGTCGTGGTGATCGAGCACAATCTCGATGTGGTCGCGCACGCCGACTGGGTGATCGACCTGGGACCGGACGGGGGCAAGAACGGCGGCGAGATCGTGTTCACCGGCACCCCGGCGGAATTGCTGCGGCACCCGGACTCGCTGACCGGGGAGTATCTGCGCCGCTATCGGGACGGTGCCGCGATTCGCGGTTAGGCAGTCAGTGCGGCTGTGCCTCGGCTGCCAATGCGGCTCGCCAGATGCGGGCCTCGGCGGGATTGCCGCGGCGCTCGAGGACCTCGGCGAGCCCGGCCATGGCGCGGGGGTCGCCGTGGTCCGCGGCAATGCGCCATCGGTACTCCGCCTCGGCGAGTTGGCCCAGGCGCAGCAGCACCACGGCCAGGTCGTAGGCGGCGGCGAAATGCCCCAAATCGGCTGCCTGCCGCCATAATTCGCAGGCCTGCTGACCGTCGCCGCGCTGCTGCATGGCCACGCCGAGCTCATACAGCGCCTCGGTGTAGAGCCCGGCGTCGGCGGGTGGGATCGGATCCGGCGGGGTGGGCGCGGTGGCGAATTCGACCACGAGTTCGGTGAAGTCCGGGGGACCGACGCCGGTGCTGCAGTGCAGCACCAGGCAGGATCTCTCGCGGGTGATGAGCATGCCGTAATTGCCCGACCAGGACACCACCTCGCCGAAGTCGTCCACCCAGACCGGTGTCAGGGTGACGGCGGCGTCGGATCCGTCGGGGGATATGCGTAGTTCGACGCCACCGGACATGGCATCGGACCAGACGTCAACCCCACTCAACTGTCGGCCGTTCAGGAGTACGTGACCGCCCTCCACGGCCAGTCCCATCCCGAGTGCGCGGACCCCGCGGCGGGGTTGCGCCGTGCGCAATCTGAACGTCACGGTGGTGGGGGAGCCGCCGATGCGGTGCGAGTGCAGGGGGTAGACCTTGGCGCCGTTCCAGGTCAGGGGCTCGGCGCTGTCGTATCGGAGCGCCGGTGGCGGTTCGGAGGTCTCCCGCACGGCGTACTGATACAAGCTTGTCATCTGCCCCGCCTTTTCCGGTGCGTACGCGATTTCGGACCCACCGTAACTCCGATCGCGGCCGATGAGCGGCGTATTTGCCAGTTGTCTGCCACAGCAAACTCCTGGACAATCGACCTGCGTATCGGGCCCTTTTCAGCAGGTCGCTCGACGTGTTGCGCCGAAACACGCGGTGTGTCGTACCGGTTGCGGGCCTGGCGTCATGTTTACTCGACGCCGACGTACCAGCGAACGAGTGAAAGGTAAGGACATATGGCTCTGCCCACCATGACCCCCGAACAACGCTCCGAGGCGCTGGCCAAAGCCGCCGCGGTGCGCAAGGCCCGCTCGGAGTTGATCGCGCAGGTCAAGCAGGGATCGGTCAGTCTGGCGGAGGTTCTCAAGCGCGCAGACAAGGAAGACCTGGTCAAGAAGACGAAGGTTGCGGCCGTGATCAAGGCGCTCCCGGGAATCGGCCCCGTCAAGGCCGCCAAGTTGATGGATGAAGCGGAAATCCCGGCCGATCGCCGTATCGGTGGCCTGGGTTCACGCCAGCGCGCGGCACTGCTGGAGGCGTTGAGCGCCTGAGTTTCGGGGGGTCGCCTGCCGGGTCGAACTCGGACCCGGAGGCAACCACTCCCCACCGTTTGACGTCTCCTCCACGCGGCAAGGCCCCAGGTGAAGACCGGATTGGAACGATTTGGTCCACACGGGGACATCCGATAATCTTGCTGAGCACACCGGTCCGGGTGGCGGAATGGCAGACGCGCTAGCTTGAGGTGCTAGTGCCCGTATTAGGGCGTGGGGGTTCAAGTCCCCCTCCGGACACACTACGAAAAGCTCTCCCTGCGTCAGGGAGAGCTTTTTCTATTTCCGGGGTCGAGGGTGCGGTGCACCATTTCGGTGAGGGTGACGATGTCGAAGACCGGGACACCGAGGTGCCGTTGGATCGCGTGGCGGTAGGGCACCAGGTCGGTGCATTCGATGATCAGTGCGCCCAGGTCGGGATTGTGTGCGGCCAGTCGCCCTACTTCGGTGAGCACCTCGCGGCCGAGACGGTCGGCGTCCAGGTTATTGCGGCGGCCCTCGAGGATGACTTCGCGGAATTCGGGGTGGGCGGCCATTCCGGCTACGCACAGGGGTAAGGACTCGCCGCCTATCGCTTCCAGATGGCGACGGGTGAGGGCGTTTTCGTCGGCTACCAGCAGACCGATCGTGCGATCGGCGGCCACCATGCGGTGGACCATCGGCAATTGGATGAGACTCGAGCTGTAGAGCGGGATGCGGACGGCATCGGCCAGGCGCTGCTGGAAGATGACCAGGAATCCGCAGGCGGCGGTGATCGCGGCCACGCCTTCGGATTCGAGGGCGCGGGCCGCGTCGATGAACGGTTCGAGCAGCGTCGGATCCGCCTCGGACACCACGCGGCGCGGGGTCGCACCCTGGACCACCCGATAGACGACCGGGAAATCGAAGGTCGCCGGATTGCGGATGTGGCCGAGGATTTTGGTGAATGCGGTGTCGAGGCACAGGACCCCGATCCTGATATCGGCTCGCTCTGCCATCTCAGTCCTTTTCAGGTCGCCGAGCCGCCGAAGCGGCTCGGGCGCAACGGGATCGGGTCGGTGCGCGGTTGTTCGCCCGCGAGCAGCTGACCGATGAGTTCACCGGTCGCGGGGGCGAGACCCATCCCGATATGGCCGTGCCCGGTGGCGATGAGCAGGTTGCGGAGATCGCCTGCGGGACCGATCAGGGGCAGGCTGTCGGGGGTGCACGGCCGTAATCCGCTCCAGCTCTGGAGGATTGGCGTCTGTTCCAGCGCGGGCAGGTATTCGCGGGCGGTACGCAGCAGGGCGCGGATTCGGCGTTCGGAGACCTCGGTGCTCATTCCGGTCAGTTCGAGTTGCCCGCCGATGCGCAGCCGGTCGCCGAGCGGGACCATGGCAACTTTGGCCTCGCTCAGCAGGACCGGTCGGCGGGGTGCGCTCGGTGGCCGCTCGACGGTCACACTGTGACCCTTGATCGGTTGGAGCGCAAGGTCGACGCCAGCCAGACGGGCGCATTCGGCCGACCACGCGCCCGCGGCGACGACCACGGTGCCCGGCCGCAGTTCGCCGCGAGTGGTGTTGAGGCGCACGATATTTCGCTCGCGCACGGCGAAGTCCGTGACCTCGGTGCGCGCACAGATCTCCACGCCCGAATCCCGCAGGACCCGTCCGAATTCGACAACGAAGTCGGGGACGTGCAGATACGCGCCCTCGGGGTTGTACAGCGCGCCATGGATATCGAACACCGACTTCGGTTCGAGCACGTCGAGTTCACCCGGGTCCAGCACACGCAGCGGCACACCACCGGCGACGGTGCGCTCGACAGTTTCTCGCGCGGCATCGAAACCCGCCGCGGTCTTGAAGGCCAGGACGATGCCCGGTGATTCGAGGGCAATGCGCTCGGTCGCGCACAGTTCGAGCAGGAGCGCCAGGCCACGCTTCTTCATCCCGATGAGCGCTCGGAATCCGGCCGCGGACGCATCGGCCGAGCAGGCGCGCCGGAATTGCTCCAGCCAGCGCGCCAAGTCGGCGTCCGCGCGCGGTGCGATGTACCAGGGCGAATCCGGATCCGTCGCACCGGGAACGGCGAGGGCGAGCATGCCGGGTTCGGCCAGCGGCGCCGCACCGTGGGTGCCGACGAATCCGGTGTTCCCGTGCGAACACGACTGCGGTCCGCCGAGCTCTCCGCGCTCGAGCACCGTGACCGTCGCCCCGCGCCGCCGCACCTGGTGCGCGCACCACAATCCGACGACACCGCCGCCGATGACCACCACATCCGGGTCCGCGCGCACGGGGGTGTCCTGATCGCCCGTCACGATATCGGCCTAGACGGTGACGACGAAGAAGTTCGTCGGCAAATTCACCACGACGCGCTCGTATATCTCGGCCTGGAGCGCGATTCCGGGTTCTGTGAACGTTCCCTCGGGCGGCTCGGCGAAGCGGATCACCGAACGCCCGGCGTCGAAAAGCTGTGCGCCGTGGCCGAAGTCGCCGACGATGGCGCTGCCGGGTTCGACCAGTCGGGTGCGCACGATGAAGACGCCGTTCTGTTCGAGATCGTCCATCAGCCGTCCGGTGCCCATCGCACGGTAGTAGTCGACGGGGTTGATGATCATGCCGTCGGCGGTGCCGCCCATCTGCTCGATCTCATTGCACGCGCGCAGGATTGCCGAGGAGAACGGACCCGGCGCAGTCATTCGCTCGATCCCGGGCAGGTTGAGCAACCCGCCCTCACCGCTGATGATGGTGTGGTTCTCGGCGGTGCAGAGCCGCACGATCAGACGGTAGTTGATGAAGGTCTCGAAGGTTTCGGGATCCTTCCACAGATCCGGCGGGACCTGCACCCAGGCGGTGGTGGTGAGCAGTTCCGGAATCGGCGATTTGCCGAACCGGCTGGCCAGTTCGCGCCGGACCTCGGCCCCTGCGATCGGTGTGTCCCCGGCCTCGGGTGCGCTCTCATGCCAGTAGAACTGACGCGGATCACGAGACAGGTCAATGGTTTTGAGCATATTGCGGGCGGGATTGCGGGGTTTGCGCCGTGAGCTGGTCAGTGAATCGGTGATGGTCACGTCGTAGTCGACGGCCGCGTCCAGTCCGTGTTCGGCGCAGGCCTCGACGAACCTGCGGCCCGGCGACAATTCCTGTTTCCGGTCGGCGACGACCTGCGCGAGTGTCTGTTTGATGGTGTCCGACTTCAGCATGTCTCCTCCTGGGAAACGGTGTAGTGCGATGAGGAGGCGCCGAGCACGCTCGCGCCGCCGTCGATCAGCTGGACGGTGCCGGTCAGGTAAGCGGCGCGCTCACCGGCCAAAAACGTTGCCAGCGCGGCGATTTCGTCGGGTTGCGCGACGCGTCCGACGGCGGTCTTGCGCCCGACGGCGGCCAGCTCGTCCTCGACCCGGGCATCGGTGGATCCCCGTGTCAGGACTCGTTCCAGCAGGGGTGTGCGGGTCGCGCTCGGGGCGAGCACATTGACGGTGATGCCGTCGGGGCCGACGTCGGCGGCCAGGGATTGGGCGAATCGCACGATGGCCGCCCGGGTCACCCCCGACAAGGCCAGTCCGCTGATGGGGACCATCGCGGTCTCCGAGGCCACGAAAAGCACTCTGCCCCAACGCTGACGCCGCAGGTGGGGCAGGGCCGCCAGTGCCAGTTCGACCGCGGGCATCAGCACGGTGTCGACCGCCTGCCGATAGTCCGCCGCCTCGAAGGCCGACGCACCGCCGGTCGGCGGGGTGCCGCCGCTGACGACGACGATATGGAGTCCGCCGAACTCCGCGGCCACCTCGTCGACCCAGCGCCGGGTCGCCGCGGCGTCGGTGATGTCCACGCGGGTGGCATGGATTCGCCCGCGCGCCGCCGCTTTCACGGCTCGCTCGGCCGCGGCGAGCCGGTCCGGGTCGCGTGCGCCCAGGGCGACGTGCGCGCCTTCGGCGGCCAGTTCACGGGCGATGGCCAGTCCGATGCCGCTGGATCCGCCCGCGACCAGCGCGACCTTATCGGTCAATCCCAGCTCCACTGTCGCTCAACCCCTTTCGCCGAGATATCCGTATCGCTGCGCGAGCGGCCAGGACAGCGCGGTCGCGGTTCGCCGGGCGGAAGCGGGCAGGGCGCTGCGCCAGCGGTCGTCGGTCGGGCGGATCACGGTGACGCCGGTGTGGAAGCGGTCCGGGTTTCCGGTGACCGTGTGGTTGGCGTGCAGTTGTACCGTTCGATCTGTCATGGGATTGGATGCCGGGTCGATTTCGCACCATCGCAGCACCGTGTCGATGGTCGCCGCCGGTTCGGCGATGAAGTCCTCGTAGCGCAGGAACAGTGACCGGCGTGGATAGCGTCGGTTGATCGCGTGCGAGGCCAGGTTGAAGCCGGTCCAGTAGCCGGTGCTCTTGGCCGCCGACATGGCGTACACGTATTGCTTGGGCTGGCTCCAGGATTGGGCCACCGCCCGTGGATCGCGCACCAGATGCAGGTAATACGGGGTGATGCCGTCCATGCGCGCCAGCAGCGCCGCCTCGCCCGGCATCTTGGAGGAATCGACGATCACCGGTGACGCACTGCGCTCGGCGACAGCGCGATAGATCCGCGTCATCAGCTCGGCCTGTGCGCGAACCTGCTCGTTGTGCGGTCCGCGGGCCAGTATCTGCCAGGTGTGCCTGGTGCGCGTATGGCCGAGCTGGCGGCGGATGACGGTGTCGGCGTGGGCTTGCGGGGTGGTTCCGGCGGGCCGGCCGATCGGCAGGATCGTGGACCAGAACGGGCAGTCGACGAGTTTGTGGCCGCAGCCGCACTGCTCGTTCACCCCGCGACCCGCCGCGTTCTTCCACAGGAAATGCAGTTCCCCGACATGGAAGACGCCCGGAATCTCATTGAGGATATTGCCGAGAATGGTGCTGCCGTTGCGGCACCAGCCCGTGATGCACAGGACCTTGACCGGTGGTGCGCCTGTCATTCGCCGACTCCCTTCGCGGCCGGTGGCGGTGATTGCGGAATCGTGTTGGCCATGACCGCGGCAGCCAAGGCGCAGCCCGCGCCGACGAGAAAGACCGCGGGATAGCCCAATCCGCTCGCGATGGCGCCGGTGGCCGGGCCCCAGACGAACAGGCCCAGATCCCAGAACGAGGTGTAGGCGCCCAAAGCCGCACCCTGTTTCGAACTTTCGGTGCTGTTCATGACCAGCAGCGCCATCGACGGGTGCAGCAGTGAGAAACCGGCTCCCATGACGACGACCCCGAGGATCGCCACCGGCAGGTTCGGCGACCACGCGATGATCAGCAGTCCGATGGCCTCGCCGATGCCGGACCAGGTGCCGACTCGGCGTGGTCCGAGCTGATCCGGCAGCTTGCCGATGACCAGTCTGGTTCCCGCGTAGACGGCACTGAAGACACTCAATACGACTGCGCCGGAACCGATTCCGCGCACTTGCAGGTCGCGGATGATGAAGGCGGCCAGCCCGACGTAGCCCGCGGCGGCCAGGGCCAGGGCCAGTCCGGGGAGCGCGGCGGGTCGCAGCATCAGTCCCCGGCCGCCGCCGGAGCGCGCCACCCGCGGTTCGGGCGCGACACTGCTGATCAGGACGAATCCGACCAAAGGTGCCGCGGCGCAGAGGGTCCAGACCGCGTCGATCCCGGCATGCCGCAGTGCCGCGCCCAGGGCCGTCCCCAGGGAGATGCCGCCCCACATGGCGACGCCGTAGAGCCCGATCAATTGCCCGCGCCGGTTGTGCGGTGCGAGCAGCACCGTCCAGGCCGCGCCCGCGGTGAACAGGGCGGCCTCGCCGACGCCGACCAGCAGGCGCACAGCGATCAGACCGGCCAGGCCGATCGGCAGGAAATACAGCAGCCCACCGGCGGCGATGGCGATCGCCCCGAATCGCATGACCGACCGGTAGCCGTGCCGGTCGGCCAGCCCGCCGAACAGCGGCCGGGTGAGCAGGGCGGTCAGCGCGGTGGCCGTGACCACGAGCCCGACCATGAGGTCGCCCGCGCCGAATCGGTCTCGGACGTGGTCCGGGAGCACCGGAATGGCCGCGGACAAACCCAGGTAGCCGCAGAACAATCCGCCGAAGACGGCGGCGAGTGCGAGTCGCGGGAGGGTGCCGGTATCGGAGGAGGCCGTCATCGTTGTCCGGCCCGCGAGGGATTCGCGCCGGTCTGCGCGGACAGGGCGGCGGCGACCTTGCGCACCGCGGCGATCAGGTCGTCGCAGTCGGCGCGTGACAGGGTCGAGGACAGCGGAATGTCCACCGCCTGTCGCAGATAGCGGGTGGTGTTCGGCAGGGCTGCCTGGACCGCGGCGGTTTCCATGCCGCGGAACAGGAATCGCCAGTTCCAGAAGGCGCGAATATTGTGGTCGGAGTCCGAGCCGAGATTGCGCGCCTCGATGCCCTCCTGGCACAGCGCCCGCGCGAACCATTGCGCGTGCCCGCCGGCGACCCGGAAGATGAGGGCCTCGCCGAGGTAGGCGCCGGGTGCCACCGGTCGCCGGATTCGGATGCCGTCGAGGCCGGCCAGTGCCGCGGCGACATAGTCGTAGTTCTCGCGGAAGGCGGCCAACCGGATCGGCAGGCGGCCCAGTTCGGAGCGGAGCAGGGCGGCGCGGATCTCGTCCATCCGGAAGCTGAACAGCGGGAGGTCGAGATCGGTGTCGATCGGGGGCTCACCGTGCGGGAAGTGCCGCCGCAATCGACCCTCGTAGGCTCCGGAAAGGACTGTGGCGCGGGCGAACAGGGTGCTGTCATCGGTGATGAGAAAGCCGCCTTCACCACTATTGAGCGATTTGTCCGACTGCGTGCTGAACGCACCCGCCAAGCCGAAGGTGCCGAGTTTGCGGCCGTCCAATTGCGCGCCGAGCGCGGGGACCGCGTCTTCGAACACCGGCACGCCCCGCTCCCGGGCGAATCGCAGCAGTGCGCTCATATCTCCGGCGAAACCGCGCATATGGACCACCACGATGGCCCGGACGCCGGGCGTCCAGCGGCGGCGCAGATCGGCGACGTCCAGGTGCAGGTTCTCATCGACATCGACCAGGAACGGGGTGCATCCGGCGAGCAGGATGGAACTGGGGGTGGCGGCGAAAGTGAAACCGGGACAGGCGATCTGGCTGCCCGGTTCGATTCCGGCGGCCATGATCGCCAGGGTCAGGGCGGTGGTGCCGCTGGAGGTGGCCAGCGCGTGCGCGGAACCGAAGTAGTCGCACAGCTCCGCCTCGAATCGGGCGCATTCGGTTTCGTGATTGGGGCGGTGGTCGTATCGGAAGTAGAGGTGACTGCGCAGGGCGCGCAGGGCGGCTTCCTCGTCCTCGGGATGGACGCACACCGCGCCGCGATCGTAGGTCGGCCAGGGGGTGTGCCGGATCGGATCGCCGCCGGACAGGGCCAGTCGCGGATCGCGGGCCGGTGGGGCGACGGGAGTTGTCGGAGTAGATGTCGAATCATCAATCACGTTGTCCGCCATCGTATTTCTGGCTACCACCGACACCGCGCCGGCGGATCTGACAGCTTGTCGACCGAGGTTCTCAGGACGGGGAATCCCGGTGAATGTCCAAGAACGCTACGCTGATTTTCGTCACCTATGACTGAAATGTCGTTAAATCCTGGTCACGCGTCCGAGAATGATCAACTACGCAACCCGTTGTGCCCCAACGGATATCGGGATGTTTGCTGCGGTCGCGGGCGGCCTCGACGGGGTCGGGCGGAGTGCTCGCGCGCGGAGTGCCCCTGATTCGGCGGCCTCGGAGTCGATTTCCTGAGAATCTGCTCGTTTCGCGGTTTCCCGGGGTGTCGGGAAACAGACGGACTAGCCTGTGCGAGAAGGTGTGTGGTCGACCATGCGATGAACGGTGACAGGGATGAATGGAGAGAACCCACTGAACCAGCCCCATACCTCCCGCATCTATGACTATTTTCTGGGCGGCAAGGACAATTACGAGATCGACCGGAAGGCGGCGCAGGAGATCCTGCAGGCGTGGCCGCATATCCGTCAGGCCGCCCGGGTCAATCGTCAGTTCATGCATCGGAGCACCCGGTTCCTGGCGGAAGCGGGGATTCGGCAGTTCCTCGATATCGGCACTGGGATTCCCACCGAACCCAACCTGCACCAGATCGCGCAGCGCACCGTTCCGGACGCACGCGTGGTGTACGTCGACAACGATCCGCTGGTGCTGGCGCATGCGCGCGCGTTGATGACCATGGACAACGGGGCCGGGGCGACCACCTACATCCACGGCGATGTCACCGATCCCGCGGCCATCTTGCGCGCCCCCGAGCTAACCGGGCTCCTCGACCTGAACGAACCGGTCGGGTTGAGCATGATCGCCCTGCTGCACTTCGTCGAGTCCGCCGATATCAACAAGATCGTCTCCACCTTCCTCGACGCCCTGGCCCCCGGCTCCTACCTTGTAATCTGCACCATCACAGCCGATTTCGCCCCCGAACAGGTGGCGGCAGCCCAGGACGTCTACCGCGTCCGCAAACTCCCCGCCCAGGTCCGCACCCACGAGGAGGTCACCTCCTGGTTCGCAGGCCTGGAGCTGGTGGAACCCGGCATAGTCCCGCCCCACCGCTGGGGCCTGGAGCAAACCACCGAATTCGCCCCCTCCTTCGACGCCAAGGTCTCCTGCTACTGCGGCGTAGGCCGCAAACCCGCATAGGTGGCGCGGGCATACTTGCCCGCCTCGCCGGTCGTATCGTCCCGACCCCACCGAATTCCTGCGTGTCGCAGTCGCTTTGAGGGTAATTTGCCCACCGTGGCCAACTCGCCCTCGAATCCCCACGATGCCTACTTCCGGCAGGTCCTGACCCGCCCCGCCGACGCTGTCGGCGAGTTGCGGGCCGCACTACCGAATGGCGTTGCCGCACCGCCCTGCTGCCGCTACTCGAGGACCTGCGAGCCCTGTTGGCCGCACCGGGCGGTATCGATGATCTCGAGTGCGTTGTGACGTACATTCTTACTGTCGGAGAAACCCAGGATTCCGACCTGGTGCCGGTCATCGACCAGCTCGGTCCCCACGCCAAGGAGGTCATCGTGACAACTGCGGAACGACTTCGCGCAGAGGGTGAAGCCCGGGGTGAGGCACGGGGTGAAGCCAGAGGTGAGGCACGTGGGGAATTGCGCGGGCGGGCGCAGACGCTGCTCGAACAGTTGGCGGTGAAGTTCGGGGGGACGGTACCCGCGGGGATCGCCGAGACCGTCAATGCCGCCGATGCCGATCGGTTGCGATTGTGGGCCGCACGGGTGCTTACCGCGGAGCGGATCGAAGAGGTCTTCCAGAACTGAGTAGGTGGGGATTGCGGGGCTGATTGATTGCCGCGCGGGTGGGTAGTCGGTATAGCGACGAATCCGGTCGATCGAATGAGGTTGTGCCTCGACGACAATTCGGTCATCGCCGCTCAATTCGGTTGGACCGTGGACATTTCGACGGCTCCCCGGTGGTGTTCGTTTACGCCGATAATGTCGAGAGCTTCGTTCGCATTGGCCGTGATGGCGATCACGCATTTGCCGCGGTCGTGTTGTTCGCTGCGATCGGCAAGGATGACAAGGGGATTCGCTTCGGCAAGGGTTACGTCGCGGCCGACGCAGCGGGCAGCCCGACGTGATCACGGGTGGCGAGGGTACGGAGTTCGTCACTACGTTGGTCCCGGCAAGCGGTTCCCGAACTAGTGGGGAGAGACATGTCATTGTCGGTCGGTCCATCGGCGGAAGTGAATCGCGCGGCACCGCGCCGCGTGATCCCGCTGCCGGTGGTGTGGGTGGTGGCGGCGCTGGGCGTGCTGGCGGGCGGTTACTACCTGCACCAGGTGCTGACCGCACCGAAAACCATGCTGCACCTGGTCGATCTGGGCACCTATCAGATCGCGGGCCAGCGGGTGCTGGACGGCGTCTCGGTCTACGACACCCCGCTGCGCGGCAGTACCCGCGGCGTCTGGGAGTTCGTGTACACACCGTTCTCGGCGCTGTTGTTCGCACCGCTGGCCGCGCTGCGCGGTCTGGTCTTCACCTGGGTGGGCGGGCTCGGCAATGTCGCCATGCTGACGGGTTCGGTGTGGGCCGCGCTGGCCGTCCTGGGTTTTCGCCGGGACCGGCGACTGCTCATCCTCGGCCCGGCCATCGCGGGTCTGTTGCTGATGTGCGAGCCGATCCGCGAGACCATGGCTTTCGGTCAGGTCAATATGTTCCTGCTGCTGCTCGTCCTGGCCGATATGGCGCTCCCGGATTCCGCACGCTGGAAGGGCGCGCTGACCGGTGTGGCCGCCGGAATCAAACTGACGCCGGTGTTCTTTGTGCTGTATCTGCTGGTGACCCGCCGATTCCGGGCCGCCGGAACCGCGATCGGCGCACTCGTGGCCACCATGGTGGTGGCACTGGCTGTGCTGCCGAAGGATTCGTGGACCTTCTGGGGTGGCGCGTTCGCCGATCCCGCCCGCGTGGGTGTGCCCAAGAATCCGCAGAACGAATCGCTGCGCGGCATGCTGGCGCGCACCCTGGGCGACGGGGCGTGGGTCCAGTTGCTGTGGCTGGCCGGGGCGATCGCCACCGCGGTGGCCTGTCTGCTGCTGGCGCGCCGATTGTCCGCGACCGGGCGTGAACTGCCCGCGGTGGTGCTGTGCGGTCTGACCAGCACCGCGGTGTCCCCGTACAGCTGGATTCACCACTGGGTGTGGCTGGCCCCACTGCTGATCTATCTGGGCGATCTGGCGATCCGCCACGGTGGCCTCATCGCGCCTGCGGGTCTGGCCGCGGTCTGCCTGATCACCTCGGGTGGACTGTTCGACCTGGTCGGAATCCACTACGGCAGCATCTTCGACCTGCCCGATCACGGCCCGTTCGCGGTCCTGGATCACAACGCCTACCTCTGGCTCACGCTCGCGCTGTTCGCCGCGGCGGCCGTAGGGTTGCGACGGTCGGCGGTTCCCGCCGATGCCCCGCAGAGTGTTCGCGAACCGGAGGAGATGACCAGTGCCGTATCTTCCTGATCCCGCCCGCTATGACGGGTCCATGCGCTACCGCCGCAGTGGCCGCTCCGGCCTGGATCTGCCGCTGCTGTCGCTGGGCTTCTGGCACAACTTCGGCGATGATCGCCCGTTCGAGACCCAGCGCGCAATCGCCTTGCGCGCCTTCGACTCCGGGATTACGCACTTCGATCTCGCCAATAACTACGGCCCGCCGTACGGCGCCGCCGAGATCAACGCCGGGCGCATTCTGGGCGAGGATCTGGCCGCCTATCGGGACGAATTGATCATCTCGACCAAGGCCGGTTGGGATATGTGGCCCGGTCCGTACGGTCAGGGCGGCGGCTCCCGCAAGTACCTGCTGTCCTCCCTGGATCAGTCGCTGACCCGACTCGGCCTGGACTATGTCGATATCTTCTATTCGCATCGATTCGACCCGACCACACCGCTCGAGGAGACCGCCACAGCGCTGGATACCGCTGTGCGACAGGGCAAAGCGCTCTACGTCGGCATCTCCTCGTACACCGCGCGGGACGCCACGACCATGGCCGGACTGCTGCGTGATCTCGGCACACCGCTGCTGATCCATCAGCCGTCGTACTCGATGCTCAATCGCTGGATCGAGACGCAGGGCCTGCTCGATGCCGCCGAGGCCGAGGGTTTCGGAGTCATCGGCTTCACCGCCCTCGCACAGGGCCTGCTCACCTCGAAGTATCTCGACGGCATTCCGGCGGGATCGCGTGCCGCACAGGACAAGTCGTTCCAGACCGACTGGCTCACCGACGAGATGCGCGCGCGTCTGCGCGCCCTGAACGATATCGCCGCCGAGCGCGGCCAAAGCCTCGCCCAGCTCGCGCTGGCCTGGGCGCTGCGCGATACCCGGGTCACCTCGCTGGTGGTCGGCGCGTCTTCGACCGAACAGCTCGATCAGAATGTCGAAGCCCTGCAGAAGCTGGAATTCACCGCCGACGAATTGTCCGCCATCGACAAACTTCTCGATAACGACGGCGAGGTGGACCTGTGGCGCGGAGCCCGCGAAGGCACGCTGTGACCCCGGTGCTGCCCTTATGCTCGGTTAATGCTGGACAGTCGACTAGATGCCTTCGCCGATGACGCACTGGGACACCATGATGCGGTCGGCGCCGCCGCGGCGGTGCACGCCGGAATCACCACCCCCGCGGAGCTCGCCGCCGCCGCGGTGGCCCGCGCCCGGCGGGTCGATCCGGCCTTGCACGCGATCGCCCATGCCGAATTCGAGACCCCGCGCTACGGCGAGGACGAGTCCGCGGCGCTGTACGGGGTGCCGACCTTCGTCAAGGACAACACCGATGTGCGCGGTATGCCGAGCAATCACGGCACCACCGCGTTCCGGGCGCGGCCCGCACGCGGCGACGGCGTCTTCACCCGGCAGTTCCGCAGCACCGGTATGACCGTGCTCGGGAAATCCCGGCTGCCGGAGTTCGGCTTCAGTCCCACAACCGAATTCATGACCGCCGAGCCCACCCGCAATCCGTGGAACACCGAGTATTCGGTGGGCGCGTCCTCCGGTGGCGCGGCGGCGCTGGTGGCGGCGGGCGTGGTGCCGATCGCGCACGCCAATGACGGCGGGGGATCGATCCGCATTCCGGCGGCGTGCGCGGGACTGGTCGGATTGAAGCCGAGCCGGGGCCGCCATGTGGACGGTGAGATGGCGCGCATGATGCCGATCAATCTCGTCTCCGAGGGTGTGCTCACCCGCACGGTGCGCGATACCGCCGCGTATGTCGCCGCGGTGGAGGACTTCCGGCGCAATCCGGCGCTGCCGCCGATCGGCTCGGTGCTGGGTCCGGCGCGGCGGCGGCTGCGCATCGGCCTGGTGACGGACACGCTCATGGGTGAGCCGGTGGACGCCGAAACCCTGCGGGTGGTGGAGTACACCGCCGCACTGCTCGAGCATGCCGGACACCAGATCGAGCCGATGCGGCTGCCCGTGACCCGGCAGTGGGCCGACGATTTCGTGCAACTGTGGGCACTGCTGGCGGATCTGATCGGCACGGCGGGCAAGCTCACCTTCGACCGATCCTTCGATACCCGCGAATTCGACGGTCTCACCACGGGATTGCGGGCCCATCACCGCGCGCACCTGCATCGCACCCCCGCCGCGCTGTGGCGGCTGCGCGCGACCGCCGAGGCGGTGGCGGGCATGTTCGCCAAGCACGAGCTGATTCTCTCCCCGGTGCTGTGCCACACCACCCCGAAGCTCGGATACCTCAGTCCCACGGTCGAATTCGACGAACTGCTGACCCGGCTGATGAACTACGTCGGGTTCACCCCGATCAACAATGTGGCGGGCACACCGGCGATTTCGCTGCCGATGGGCATGTCCGCGGCGGGCATGCCCATCGGGGTGCAGCTGTCCGCGGCCTACGGTGACGAGCGCACGCTGTTGGAGTCCGCGTTCGAACTCGAAGCGGCGCACCGCTTCCCGTCGACCGCCCGGCGTCCTACCGGGTGACGGTCTGCGAGGTCGGCATCGAGAAGTCGTCACTGTCGTCATCGTCATTGCCGGTCGCGGTCTGCAAGACGCTCGCGATAATGCCGAGAATGAGCATGACGATGAGCAGGATCTGCCCGCCGCGCGAGAGCAGCAGTGGCCGGGTGGGCGACTGCCGCGGCGGCTGACCCCACTGCTCGGCGGCCGGATCCGCCGGAACCCCGGTCTGATCGCCGAATACGCCCTTGAGGTACGCCGGTGTCAGCAGGTAGGTGTAGGCCTGCGTGCGCAATTCGGTGCGCATGATCGCGGTGGTCGCCTCGAAGACCGAGCGCGGCATCCGTCCGGTGATCAGCACGATCAACCATATGAAGAACGAGAGCACCGCCCACCCGGTGGTGAGCCAGCTGGAGAACACCAGGATCGGGAAGGCCAGGATCAGCCGGAACAGCACCGCGAGCCGATTCAGTTCGGTCGGCTGCGGAAACAGCACGCGCACAGGGTAATTCGGCGGGTTCCAGGCGAACGGCGGGTACTCGTCGACCAGCAGCATGGCGTAGCCGTACACCCGGGTGCTGTAGGAGAAGTAGCCGCGCAGGAAGTCCCCGCACCACACCGGCAGCCGCCCGGTGAACAGCGCACCGAACCAGCCGCAGACCACCACCACGAACGCGGCGATGCCCAGGAACCACATCACGATCAACTGCGGAATGACCAGCAGCAGTCGCAGCAGTACCGTCCAGCGCCGATGCTCCTGCGGCGGAAACACATCCAATTCGACCAGTGCCTCACCGCCGCCCTGCATACCGGTCGGTTGCCAATCCTGGCCACCGGTCGGCCACGGTTCGCCCATAGTCATACGATCACACCCGCTTTCCCATTCGAGCCGGACCCAGTCGAGCCCGAATCTAGCCCGCGACGAGGGCATCACCGGGTAACCGCGCCGAGTGGATCCGACTACCCGGTGGTACGAAACGCGGGCGAATGCTGGATGGCGGTCGCGGTGGTGGTCTTCCCCTGCGCCGAATTGCCGCGCAGCACAACCGGTACGACGCGCCCGGCATCCCCGTATGCGGCGTCCGGCGCGCCGCTGTCCCCGGTCGTCATCGCCCCCAGCGTATCCGGCGGGGGCGCGTTCGACTCCGGGACCGGATCAGGTGTCGACGGGAACTATGCGCCCGTCTCGGGTGTGGACGTGAATCAGCGGATGCTCGCCCGTGCGGGTGCGGACCAGGGCGAAGGCCAGCCCGTTCGGGGCGATGGGCGCGGTGTAACTGTCGATGGTGGAGATGACGGTCAGGGTGGTGGCATCGGCGGCGGCGGTGCCCAGCACCGCGGACCAACTGGTTTCGGCGGGTGTGCCGTCGGTGTCCGGATGCGCGACGCGGGTGCGGCTCATACGCAGCAGCGGACGGTGGTCCAGGGTGCGGGCGGGGCGCGAGCGCGAGACCGGGCGCGGGGTGCCCGACACCATGGACGGGGTGATCCATTCGTCGTCGCGGTGTTCGACGATGACGATGACGCGGAAATCCCGGCTCTCCAACAGCACCGCGGCCGCGCCGTCGCCGTGCTCGATGAGTGCCACCGGCTGGAATTGCTGGTCGAGCGCCGCGAGCCGGGCGGTGGCCGCGGCGACGGCGGGATGGGAGGGTACGGAAGTCATGGGGGGTGCCCCCTTACCTCGGTTCGAACCACGAATTCTAGGCATCGCGGCCGGGCCCGGCCACTCGTACGCCTGAAGTGAAATGAACACGCAGCCGGACGGTTTCATGACCAGAATGATCGGAGCCGGATCCGCTCGTGGACGGTTGCCCGATGACCGAGATACCGCTGACCCCGCCCGATGCGGCCGAGGTCGGTGGGTGGGGCGCGGGGTGATGGCCGCGGCGCAGGGCGAGCAGGGGCTGACCCCTTGCAGCAGTTGCTGATTCCCACCCTGTTCCTGTCCCTGACCGGGCACGCGGTGGGAGCTGGACTAGCTCGCGCCGATCACCCCGCTCGAGTACGCGCACGGCCCGGAACGGCGCAATCGCGTCTTCCGTGAGCGCGGGGTGCAGACCATGCTGCGCGCGGCCCCCGGTGGTGCGGCCGCCGCCCGCGCGTGGCCGCGCGGAAGCCGAAGCGCGCCCGTACATTCCGTGGCAGCCGGACCGACCCGGGACTGATCAGGCCGAACCGAGCAGGCCGAGCATTCCGGAAACCGCTGCGGGCCACGTGAATTGCTCGGCCCGGGTGCGCGCGGCCTGACGGCGTTGCAGCGGCGGCCGGGACAGCACCTCGGTGACGGCGTGCGCGAAGGCGGTGGGGTGGTCCGCGGCCACCGCACCGCAGTCGGCGGTGACGATATCGGCCAGCGCCGAGGAGCGGCTGGCCACCACCGGGGTACCGGCGGCCAAGGCCTCCAGGGCGGCCAGGCCGAAGGTCTCGTGCGGACCGGGAGCCAGCGAGACATCGGCGGTGGCCAGCAGGGTCGCCAACTCGGTTCTGTCATTGATGAATCCGGTGAAGTGCACCGCCGAGAGCCCATCGCGCAACGGGGGCAGGGTGCGGGCGCGGCGCTCCAGCGCCTCGCGGCGCGGACCGTCACCGGCGACGATGAGCCGGGCGTCGATCCCCTCGCGGCGCAGGCGGCCGACGGCCTCGATACTGCGATCGACCCGCTTCTCCACCGACAGTCGACCGCAGTGGACGAGCAGTGGGTAGTCCTCCGCACCGAGATCGGTGCGCAAGCGCAGATCGCAGCGGGACGGGCTGAACATATCCAGATCGACCCCGAGCGGTACCAGCTCCACATTCGGCACATCGATGCGCTCGAATTCCTCGCGCGCGAATTGTGTTGTGCAGACGACGATGTCGTAGTTCCGCGCGGTCCGGCGATTGGCCGCGTCGGCGGCCCGGCGGGCGGCGGGTCCGGGCAGCACCTGCCCGATGAGCCGGTCCAGCCGTTCATGGGAGATCATCACCCCGGCCACGCCGCGCCGCCGCGCCCAGTTCCCGAATCCCCGCAGCGTCAACCGATCCGACACCTCGAGCACATCGGGCCGCAACCCGGCCAGCACATCGGCGACCCGCCGTGGATGCGCCGCGCGATAGCCGCCGGTCCACGGAATCGCGGGCGCGGGCACGGTGATTCGCCACACCCCAGACGGCAGCAGCTCCTCGGCTCGGCGCGGACCGGGCACGATCAGCACCACCTCATGCCCCGCGGCCACATATCCGGCACCCAGATGGTGCAGTGCGGTGCGTAGCCCACCCGACCGCGGACCATAGAAGTTCGCCAGCTGCACGATGCGCACGTCGCTGATCGTGCAGGGCACCGGGTTACCGGCGGCACCCCCACGACCAACGCCGCGTGAACTCCAGCCGAAGACCCCGCGAACCGGACTTTCCCGGGCGTTTATGCGGTGTCGTCGGCCGACTTGACCTCGACCAGAACCACATTCACCTCGCCCGCCAGCAACTCCCAGGAGTGCTCGAACGAGTCCTCCTGCCAGACGACGGCACCGGGGTTGAGATCCACGATGGCGGTGGTGCCGTCGCCGAAGGTGACCTTCTGCCGGCCGGAGCCGAGGTTGACCACCAGCATCGGACGGTGTGCGTGCATGGCGCTCTGCCAGCCGTGTGAGGCGCGGGCCTGGATCACCCGCACGTGCTCGTTCTCGAAAAGGATCTGGTGGGCGTCGGGATCGACGATCGTGGCGTGCTCGGGCTGCTCGGAGGGGATGGTCTGTGCCGCAAGAGAAGTACTCATATCAAAACAATAACCACTTGGAGTTGTTAAAAACAACTCTACTCGGTGGTGGGTTAGTATCATCTCGGACGAAGGAGAGAGGGTATGCCGACCAGTCGCAGTTATCGGGATCAATGCGGGATCGCGCGCGCCCTCGATGTGGTCGGGGAGCGCTGGGCGCTTCTGGTCGTACGCGAGCTGCTGTTCACCCCGCGCAGGTTCTCGGAGTTGCGGCACGCGCTGCCGCACGCGAGCTCGAATCTGCTCGCGGATCGACTGCGCGAACTCGAACAGCACGGGGTGATCCGGCGCGCCAAAGTGGCGAACGCGCAGGTCTACGAGCTCACCGAATGGGGTCGCAAGCTGGAGCCGATCGTTGTGGCCTTGGGCGACTGGGGAATCGACGCCCCGAGCCCGCCCGAACCCGCCGCGCTCAGCGCGACCTCGGTGCTGATCTTCCTGCGCGGTGCGCGGCGCGATCCGGCCGCACCGCCGATCGTGTGCCGCCTCGAACTCGACGGCTCGATCTGGACGGTGGCCGTGAACTCCGGCCGGATCGAGGTGCACAGCGGTGAACCGGCCACGGCCGATATCTCGCTGCGCACCGATCCCAAGACGCTCGGCGGCGCGCTGGCCGATCCGGCCGCACTCGATGCCGCGCTCGCGGACGGCACGCTGACCTTCGTGGGCGATCGCAAAGCGCTGGAGCGACTGCTTTTCGACAGGTGAACTGGTCTGGCCGCTTGACCTGTTCACCGGGCGCACCTAGCGTTCGGGGCATGCCAATCAGGCGGATCGATCGGCGGACGGTGCCCGATACCGTGTTCGAGCAGCTCGTGGACGAGGTGCTGGACGGGGAATTGCCGCCCGGGGCGGCCCTGCCCGCCGAGCGGGCGCTCGCCGAGGCGCTCGGGGTGTCCCGGCCCACGGTGCGCGAGGCTCTACAGCGCCTGGCCCATACCGGCCTGGTCGAGGTGCGTCAGGGCGGGTCGACCATGGTGCGCGATTTCCGGCGGCACGCGGGGATGGATATGTTGCCGCGACTTCTGGTGCGGCAGGGGGAGATCGATCCGCGGGTGATCCGGTCGATTCTCGAGACTCGGCTTGTTTTGGGCCGGGAGGTCGCCGGGCTCGCGGCCGAGCGAGCCGGAGCACGCCTGGCCGGAGAACTCACGGCATCACTGGAAAAGCTTGCGGGGGAGCGGGATCCGATCGCACAGCAGGTGATCGCCATCGCGTTCTGGGATCTGCTGGCCGATGGCGCGGACTCGATTGTCTCCCGGCTGCTCTACAACGATCTGCGGGCGGTGTACGAGTCCGCGCCGGCGGCACGCGCGGGATTGATGGCCGCCGAGGTGGGGCACGTCGAGCGCTATCGGGCGGTCGCGGACGCGGTTGTCGCGGGTGACGGTGCCGCGGCGCGTTCGGCAGCGGAATCGCTATTATCCTTGGCCGCAACGGAATTCGATACGGTCCTCGGGCGCATTCACGCCGGGTAGTTCACCGGGACGCGGTCGCCGCCGAGGCACGACCGCGGATGACCATTATGGCCATGGCCTTGCGCGCCGCCGATGCGATTGGCGCGGAACCGCGTCAGGTCTGGCGTGAGAGCGGCGATCTTGGTAGACCTTGGTGACGAAACCGGACAGTGATCCGGGTCATTCGGGGACAAGGGGAATCATGGTGGACGCCAAAACCCAACTGGAGCGGGAGCTGGGTGGGCCGCTGGCCGCGCTCGAATTGCTCTCCGAGGCCGAAACCGCGGACCTGCTGGAGATTTTCCGGCAAGCCAAGCGCACCGAAACGCAGGAGATGGTGGCCGCGGTCGACAAAACCGTCGGCGCGCTACCGTGGCCGCTGCGCACGGCGGCCAAGAAGATCATGTTCGGAAACTCGCTGGGATGAGCGATCTGGTCACCAGGGCACAGCTCACCCTGCTCTCGCGCACCCTGCACGTGCCCGTCGAACGCCTGGCGCACCTGGAGAAACTCGGTGCGCACAACCTGCACGAAATGCAGGAGGCCATGGCCAAAGTCATGTTCGCCCAGCACAATCAGACCTTCGCGCGACTGAGCATGCTGGTGCCGATCATTCCGCTGAGCATTTCGCTGCCGCTGGTGCAGCGCATGGTGCCCCCGCTCATCGCCGGGCGCGCGGCCGGGGCCATCGGGGTGGATCATCCGCGCAAGGCGGCCGAGGCGGTGGGCATGCTCGCGCCCGCGTATGCCGCGGACGGCGCACCGTATATGGATCCGCACGCGGTGGGTCAGCTCGCCGATGTGGCACCGCCGGGACCGGTGGTCGCGATCGTCAATGAGATGCTGCGCCGGCGCGACTACGTGACCGCCGGACCGTTCCTGGCCTATGCCACACCGGCATTGATCGAAGCGGTGGAGAAGGGCACCCACGATGACGAGGGGCTGATCCGCTCCGCGGCGTACGCGTACTCGGGGGCGAGTATCAGCGCGGTGGTGCGGCATCTGCTCGACGGCACCGAACAGCGCATCCCGCGACTGATCCGCACCATTGTCGAGGGCGGCACCGAACTGCAACTGGCGGCGGTGTCGGTGTTCGCGCGCTGCGATGCCGATGTCATCGCCGGTCTCGGGGACCACCTGTTCGAGCAGGCCTCCGAGGCGGAACTGGGTGCGCTCCTCCGCGCCTATATCGCCGCCGACGCGGTCGCGGAGACGCTGCGGTTCATCGGACAGCTGAATCCGGGTGCGCTGGATCGGCTGGCCGCCAATCCCGTTCTCGCCGAGCCCGAATCACTCGACGCGTTCACCGCCGCGGGCACCGCGGGCGATCTCGCGATCTGGCATGGACTGCTGCGGGTGGCCGAACGCGTCGAACCCGCGAGCGCACGACGCATCGGCGACACTCTCGCGCACCTGGATCCCGAGGTGCTGGCGGGGCTGCCCGAACTGCTCGGCCCGGCGGAATTGCCCTCGCTGTTACGGCTGCTCGCGGTCGCCGAACCCGCCGCGCAATCGCGGATCGGTGAGGTGTGGTCCGCGCTGGCCGAGGCCGATCGCGGTGCCGTGGAGGCCGGGATCACCGAACTGGGCCTGGGCGAACAGCTTTCGGCATTGGCTGCCACGCTGCGGATCGCGCACTGAGCGCACGACCGGGCCCTGCCGCCTCCTGCGGCGGGGCCCGGTCCGCGATCGGTGTCCACACTCAGCGCAATTCCTCGATGGTGCGCGCGAACGCCTGACCGCCGTGCCCGGCGCGGACCTGACGCACTAATTTCTCCGGGGCGCACCGAAAGGTGTGCATCGAGGTAGCGAGGACGGGGCATGAGCGGAAAGAGATCCGGACCATACTTCTGCGGGATCGACGCGGCCATGGATGTGGTCGGCGGCAAATGGAAATCGCTCATTCTGTGGGAATTGCACGAGCACGGCATCCGCCGCTTCGGTGAACTCCGCAGGGCCCTGCCCGGGGTCTCGGAGAAGATGCTCGGCCAGCAGCTGCGCGAATTGGCCGAGGACGGCATCATCCATCGCGAGATCTACCCCGAAATCCCACCCCGCGTGGACTATTCGCTCACCGAGGAGGGCGCGGCCCTCAACGCGGCGCTGGCCCCGTTGGGCGCGTGGGGTTCACGCCGTATCGGCCGGATCGGTGCGGCCCGGGTCCATACGACCGATCGCCATGAGGATCATCAGGCCCTGGCCGAGGCGTAGCGCCCCGCCTCGGGTGCGCACGAGACCGTTCGACGGCTCGCCCACCGTCCTTCGCGAATGCGCACCGGTGACGGCGATCCCGGCATATCCCCGCCATCGGCGCGCACCGCCCGACCGGTCGCTACCGGGCGGGGCCGAACCAGCGCACGAGCGCATCCTCGAGGCCGGAGGTGTCCTCGGAGTCGGCCACCCAGGCCACAATGCCGTCCGGTCGCACCAGCATGGCCGAAATCGTCTGGGGCTGAGCCGATTTGGCGGTGACGGCCTCGACCCGATCGGGCCATCCCGCGGCCAGGGACCGAATCGCGGGGGAGTCGGCGAGGTCGAGTAGGACACCGCGGCCGGTGGTGAAGTGCGCGCCGACGCGGGTGCCGTTGGCCAATTCCAGGTCCGGTACGACCGCGCCCACGAGCGGATGCGCGGCACCGAGGTCATAGCGGTGCAGGACGCCGGAGATCTTCTTGAGGATCTCGGTCGCGCCGTCGCGGGTGGACAGCAGCTCGCCCATGACCGCGCGCAGGGCTCGGCTGCGCGGGTCGGTGCGCATGAGCGCGACCTGCGCGCGGGTCCAGTCCAAAACCCACGCGCCGATGGGATGCCGTTCGGTGGTGTAGGTGTCGAGCAGATCGGTGGTGGCCCAGCCGCGAACGACGGCCGCGAGCTTCCAGCCGAGGTTGACCGCGTCACCGATGCCCAGGTTCAGACCTTGGCCGCCGAAGGGTGAGTGCACGTGCGCGGCATCGCCCGCGAGCAGGACCCGGCCCCGCCGGTAGTCGGTGGCCTGGCGGGTGTTGTCGGTGAAGCGGGTCGCCGAGTGCACCTGGGTGATTCGCACGTCCGCGCCGGTGACGGTGCGGAAACTCCGCTCCAGCTCCGCGGCGGTGACGGGGGTGGTGCGGTCCGCGGGCGGGCCGTCGAGTTCGACGGTGAGGAAGCGGCCCGGCACCGGACCGTACACGTAGATGCCGGTCGGTGTGTCGTGCCAGCCGGGCGCGATGTGTTCGGCACCGGTCATCTCGATCAGGGCCTGCCTGCCGGTGATCTCGGGGTCCAGTCCCGGAAAGTCGAAACCCGCGGTTTTGCGCACGATGCTGCGGCCCCCGTCGCAGCCGACCAGCCAACCGGCGCGCACGGTGCGATCACCGTGGTTCAGGGTGACGCCGATCCCGTCGTCGTAGAATCCGGTGACCTCCACGCCGCGGCGGATCTCCACACCCATATCCGTGGCGCGTTGCGCCAGAATGGATTCCACGCCCTGCTGGGAGACGAACCAGGCCGCCGCCGCGGGGCCCGCGTCGGCGAAGGCGGGATCGTCGAGATCGAGCGCGGCGGCATTGAGCGGGATGCCCGCGAAATGTCCGGGCACCATCTTGAAGCCCGCCGGTGGTGTGCTCGCCGCGCCCGCCGACGCCGCGCCCGCCGACGCCGTGGCCGTTGCCGTGGCCGCGAGACTCTGCTGGAACGCCGCGAACCGTGCGAAAGTCGCCTCATGCTGTTCCAGCAGTTCGGGCAGCAGGCCGCGCCGGTACAGCGCCTGTGCGGTCGGCACATTGACGGCTCCGGCCTTGACGGTCCGATCCATTTCCGTCAGGCGCTCGAGCACCAGCACATCCACCCCGGCCAGGCGCAGCTCACACGCGAGCATCAGCCCGACCGGTCCCGCTCCCACTACCACCACATCGTGTGTCTCGTTCATGAGACCCACTGTGCCGAGCCGTGATTACCCCGCACTTGCGCTGGCTTGCACGGCACTTGCGCCCGGTCGGGCACCCGCTGTCGCGCCGGATCAGCCCCAGCCGCGCGAATCCTGTTTGAGCGCGGTGTCGATGGCCAGACCCGAGGCCACCACCATGGACAGCAGCGGCTGGGGGAGTTGGCGGTGGATCTGCACGACGTAGTTGTCGGCGGTGGTGAACATATTCTTGAGCAGGCCCTCCCACGTCTTGGTGATGCGGGCGACCTCCTGACCGGTGTGGTCGTGGATCATGAAATTCCAGGCGCGCCAGTTCTCGGCGCGAATCCCGCCGATCTGCTGACCGTTCACCACGAAGGAGAAGTTGATCTTGCCGATCATGTTCTCCTGAATGATCTCCCCGATCGGCCGGCCGCTGCCGTGCTCGATCAGGAAGCGCGACTTGAAGACCTTGGCCGGGCGGGTGACCCGCAGCATGGTCTGGCCCTGACCGTCGCGGATCTCGAGTTTGTGCGTCATGAACTGGTCGTAGCTGGACATGAAGCGCACGGCTTTCTTGAGCGCGCTCTGCCCGACCTCGACCACCGCGCCGATCTGGCGGCCGTGCTGGTCGAAAACGCTGTACTCATTGGCCATCTCGATGAGCTTGACCTTCTGGTTCACCACCAGAATCGGCTCGGTGAACACGGTGCCGCCACCGGCCTGGGTCGCGGCGATCCCGGCCTGCTGTTGCACTTGGCGCTGAATCGCGGAGGGATCGTGCGCGCCGCCGATCTCGAGCTCGAGGGCGTGCGCGTCGCTGGGCTGTTGCCCGTATTGCTGTTGCCCGTACTGCTGGCCCTGCCCCGGATACTGCTGCTGGTGCTGTCCGGACTGCCCCTGCTGCGGAGTGGCCTGCGGCGGCGCGGGTTGGACATAGCCCTGCTGTTGCTGCGCCTGCTGTTGCCCGGCGTGACCGTACTGCTGACCCTGCTGGCCGTACTGGGCCTGCTGTTGCCCCTGTGCCTGCTGCGGCTGCGGCTGCGCCGAATGCTGCTGCGGCTGAGTGTGATTCGTCCATTGCGCGCCGTCCCACCAGCGCAAGACCGTCGAACCTGGACTCTCGGGGTACCACCCCGCGGGATGACTCATGGCCGCATCCTAACGAGGTCCTGTGAGTCTGCACTATTCGCGGTTTTCGTCGCATCCGCCGACCTATGATGAGCGGTCGAACACCGCGGTCCCGACCAGGACGCCGCAGGACGGGGAAAACATGTCTGCCACAGTCGAATTCGCCTCTGGCGGAGCATCCGTGACCCGGGCCGGCCTATGACCGATCTGGTCACGCGCGCCCAGCTCGTACTCCTGGCGAGGACCCTGCACGTCCCCGTCGAACGCCTCGAACATCTCGAGCGGCTCGGCGCACAACGCCTCGACGAACTCCACCAGCGCATGTCCGGGGCGCTGTTCGATGAGCACACACCGGTTTTCGAGCGGATCAGCGCGTTGGTGCCGATCATTCCGCTGGGTATCTCACTGCCCATCGTGCAGCGCCTGGTGCCACCGGCCATGACCGGTCGCGCGGCCGGAGCGGTGGGCGTGCGGCATCCGCGCAAGGCCATCGACGCGCTGCTGCGCCTGAGTATCGAATACGCCGCCGACTGCGCGCCGTACGTGGATCCGCGCACGGTGGGCCAGCTCGCCGATCAGGCCCCGACCGGCCCGGTCATCGGGATCGTGAACGAATTGCTGCGCCGGCACGACTACATCACCGCCGGGCCCTTCCTGGCCTATGCCACACCGGAACTGGTGCGCGCGGTGGAGGAGGGCGTCCCCGATGACGAGGGCCTGATCCGCTCGGCCGCCTACGCCTACTCCGCCGAGAGCATCAGCGCCATTGTGCGCCAACTGCTCTCGGGGCCGGGTCAGCGCGTTCCGCGATTGCTGGGCACGGTCATCGACGGTTCCAAGGAACTGCGCCTGGCCGCGCTGTCGGTGTTCGCGCGCTGCGCACCCGATGTGATCGCCGCGGTCGGCGATATCCTGTTCGAGGTCGCACCGCCCTCGGCCATCGCCGATCTGCTCACCACCTTCCTGGCCGCGGACGCCACCGATGATCTGCTGCGCTTCGCCGGGCAGTTGAGTCCCTCGGCACTGACCAAACTCGCCTTCAATCCGGTGATCAGCGAATCGGCGGAGATCCTGGTGGCCGCGGTCGACGGCAGCAGTGAGATCGCGCTGTGGCGCGGACTGCTCGAACCCCTGGCCCGCACCCCCGCCGAGGTGCGCCGCCGCGCCGGAACCCAGCTCGCGGCGCTGGATCCCTCGACGCTGATCATGCTGCCCGCCATCGCCCAGGCAGCGCGGCTGTGGGCACCGCTGCTGTGGGTGCTGGCCGCCACCGATGTGGCCGCCCAGGCCCATATCGGCGAACTCTGGGCTTCCTCCACGCGCCTGGATCCCGACATTCTGGAACGCCGCATCGCCGATCAGCGCCTGGACTCGCTACTGGCCACCCTGACCATGACCCTGCGCGTACTGCGCTGAGCCCCCGCACATCTCCCGGCGCGGGGAAAGGGTTGAGCCACGGCTGATTTCAATCGCGGGCGGTGGCCGTCACCTGCGCGGGCCGCGCGCCGGCGCGACGGGGGCCGGGGGTGGGGACGCGGGGAGATGGTAGGAAAGGGACGTGTCCCAAACTGGCGAACCTCGTACCTCCCGTGCCGTCTCGGAGGTGGTGGACCTGGTCAGCACGCTGATCCGGTTCGATACCTCCAATACCGGCGAACTCGAGACCACCAAGGGCGAGCGCGAATGCGCGCAGTGGGTGGCCGATCAATTGCATCAGGCGGGATATACCACCGAATACGTGGAGTCCGGCGCGCCCGGACGCGGCAATGTGTTCGCCCGGCTGCAGGGCGCGGATTCCAGTCGCGGCGCGCTCATGATGCACGGGCATCTGGATGTGGTGCCCGCCCAGGCCCAGGACTGGAGTGTGCACCCGTTCTCCGGGGCCATCCGCGACGGCTACGTCTGGGGCCGCGGGGCGATCGATATGAAGGATATGGTCGGCATGATGCTGGCCGTGGCCCGGCAGTTCAAGATCGAGGGCACGGTGCCCCCGCGCGATATCGTCTTCGCCTTCCTGGCCGATGAGGAGAACGGCGGACGCTGGGGTTCGCAATGGCTGGCCGACCATCGACCCGATCTGTTCGCCGGGGTCACCGAGGCGGTCGGCGAGGTCGGCGGCTTCTCCCTGACGGTGCCGCGACCCGACGGCACCGAGCGCCGGTTGTATCTGGTCGAGACCGCCGAAAAGGGTTTGGGCTGGATGCGATTGCGTGCCAAGGCACGCGCCGGGCACGGATCGTTCCTGCACGAGGACAACGCGGTCACCATCCTGGCCCAGGCCGTGGCGCGGCTGGGCACGCACACCTTCCCGCTGGTGGTCTCGGATTCGGTGGCCGAATTCCTGGCCGCGGTCGCCGAGGAGTCGGGTCTGAGCTTCGATCCGTCCAGTCCCGATATCGAGGGTCAGCTCGCCAAACTCGGCACCATCTCCCGCATTATCGGTGCGACCCTGCGCGATACCGCCAATCCGACCATGCTGCAGGCCGGATACAAGGCCAATGTGATTCCGCAGACCGCCGAGGCCGTGGTGGACTGCCGCGTCGTGCCGGGCCGCCAGGCCGAATTCGAGAAGGAGGTGGACGCGCTCATCGGCCCCGATGTCGAACGCGAGTGGATCACCAAACTCGACTCGTACGAAACCACTTTCGACGGTCACCTGGTCGATGCCATGAACGCCGCCATCCTCGCGCATGATCCGAACGGGCGCACCGTGCCGTACATGCTCTCGGGCGGCACCGATGCGAAGGCGTTCGCGCGCTTGGGTATTCGCTGCTTCGGGTTCGCGCCGCTGCGCCTGCCCCCGGATCTGGACTTCAGCGCATTGTTCCACGGTGTGGACGAACGCGTACCGGTGGAGGCGCTGGAATTCGGCGCGAGCGTACTGGAACACTTCCTACTGAACTGCTGACGGTCTGCGATCGAAAGGACGGCCCCCGTGCCCGACTACTCCTACAACCCCTACGCCCCGCTGCCGCAACTGCCCGAGTTCACCCTCACCTCCAGTGAGATCAGCGAGGGTAAGCCGCTGCATATGGACCAGGTCAGCGCGCTGGGCGGCGCGGGCGGCAAGGACATCTCCCCGCAGCTGAGCTGGAGCGGATTCCCGGCCGAGACCAAGAGTTTCACCGTCACCATGTACGACCCGGACGCACCGACCGCCTCGGGCTTCTGGCACTGGGTGGTGGCGAACATCCCGGCCACCACCACCAGCCTGGACACCGCGCAGGGCAGTAAGGGCGGCACGCTGCCCGAGGGCGCGGTCGTGCTGCGCAATGACGCGGGACTGCACGAGTACACCGGCGCGTTCCCGCCCGCCGGGCATGGGCCGCACCGGTATTTCGTGGTCGTGCACGCGGTCGGGGTGGAGCGGCTCGAAGTCGATGAGAACGCCTCGCCCGCGTACCTGGGATTCAATCTGTTCATGAACGCCATCGGGCGCGCGACGTTGATCGGCACGCACGAGCAGAAGTAGCGCACGCGGTAGGCCTGTGGCCCCGGGCGGATCGCCCGGGGCCACCGGCGTTTCGGGGCTCGGCGGGTCAGTCGTGGTGGTGGTCGGTCAGGGCCGCGAGGGCGCGGCGGCCCGCGGTGAGGTCTGCGGTGCTCGCCGGGGCGGCCATGGCCGCGGTGCGCACCGAATTCGCGCCCGGGGCGGGATCGCGGCCGATGAGGTGCGGGCACGCGGTGGATCTGCGCCCGGAGCTGGTTGCCGCGGTGGCGGCGTCGACGATTCTCGATTCCGCCGCCGCGGCGCACCTGAACGCCGGAAACGACCGTGGCCCGGACGATTCCGTCCGGGCCACGGTGCCTCGGTATCAGGACATGTTCACGACATCGTCCGGCGCGGGGGTGGTGTACAGCGCGGCGATCTGCGCGGCGTACTTGGTGTTGATCGGGCTGCGCTTGAGTTTGAGGGTCGGGGTGAGTTCGTCACCGCCGGGCTCCCAGCCCGCGTCCAGCACGATGAAGCGCTTGATCTGTTCCACCCGGGAGAGTTTGGCGTTGGCGGTGGCCACCGCGGCCTTGATCTCCGCGATGATCTCCGGGCGCGCGGCCAGCGCCTTCAGATCCGCGTCGGGGGTGCCCAGGGCCTTGGCGCGCACCACCGCGGTATCGGGGTCGAGCACCACCAGCGCGGCGATGAACGGTTTGGCGTCGCCGATCGCGACCACCTGACCGACCAGCGAGGACGCGGCCTTGACGGTGTTCTCGATATTGGTGGGAGACAGGTTCTTTCCCGCCTCGTTGATGATGAGTTCCTTCTTGCGGTCCACGATGCTGATGTAGCCGTCGCCGTCGATGGTGGCCACGTCACCGGTGTGCAGCCAGCCGTCGCCGTCGATGGCCTCGGCGGTCTTGTCGGGCATCTTGCGGTAGCCGCCGGTGACGATGGGCCCGCGCAGCAGCAGTTCACCGTCCTCGCCGAGGCGAACCTCGGTGTCCACCATGGGAATTCCGACGGTGCCGGGCTTGGGCTTGTGCAGCGGGGTGTAGGTGCCCACGCCCGAGGTCTCGGACATGCCCCATACCTCGGTGACGGTGAAGCCCAATCCCAGCAGGTATTCCAGGGTTTCGGGCGGAATGGCCGCCGCGCCCGAGGCCGCGACCTTGAGTTCGTCGAAGCCCAGCGCCTGGCGCAGCTTGGACAGCACCAGGGCGTCGGCGAGCTTGTGCTGCGCATCGAGCAGCAGTCCGCGGCCGTTGCCGGACAGGTCCGCGCGCGCGGCGTTCACCCCCACCCCGATGGCCCAGTTGGCCAGGGCCTTCTTCACCGGGCTGGGTTCGGTGGCGAGTTTGGCGTCGATACCGGCCTTGATCTTCTGCCATACCCGGGGCACGCCGAAGAACGCGGTGGGCCGGGCATCGGGCAGGGCGGCGGCGATCTCGCGCGGGTCCGGGACGCAGGTCATCTGCACGCCGGTGAACAGGTTCGCGCAGTGTCCCGAAATCCGGTCCGCCACATGGGCGGCGGGCAGATACGACACCGAGCGATCGTCCAGGCCGACGGTGAGCGGTCCGGCGACCAAGCCCACGATCTGGGCGACCACATTGCGATGGGTCAGCTCCACGCCCTTGGACGGGCCGGTGGTGCCGGAGGTGTAGATCAGCGTGGCCAGATCATCGGCGGTGACGGCCCGCCAGGCGGCGTCGAAGTCGAAATCGGGGGCGGGGGCGGCCTGCACCTCGGCCAGGGTGATGGTGCCCGCGGCCGAACCCTCCACCAGCACAATGTGTTCGAGTTCGACCCCGGCCCCGCGCACCGCGTCCAGGAACGCCGGTTCGGTGATCACGATCTTGTTCTCGGCATTGGTGAACAGATGCGCGATCTGCTCGGGGGAGCTGGTGTTGTAGATCGAGAACGGCGTCGCGCCCAGATGCAGTGCGGCGGTGTCGACCAGATTGAACTCGGGCCGATTGGTCAGCATGATCCCGACCGTATCCCCGTGCCGCACACCCAGTCCGGCGAGTCCGGCGGCGATGCCGCGCACCTGCTCCCCGTACTCGCGCCAGCTGATCTCCCGGGTACCCCCCACCGTCCTGATCGCGATCTGCTCCGGTCGCAGGGTCAGCGTCTCCTGGAACGCCGCCGGAATCGTGTAGACCGTTTTGCCCGACTTGTGCGGATAGCCGATGTCTGTCGTCATAACCCTTTTCCGATTGCCTCTCGCTACAGCCGCACACGCGCACCCATCCGACCTGCGCGAACCCCGGTCGACCACGGGTTCCTGTGGCATGGCTCACTCAGCTTAGCCAGAAAATCACCACTGTGTCGCATGCGACATATTTACGCCCGCTCTCTCAAACCGCTCACCACGCGCGTGGACTGCGTTTCCCGCCGCGGTCGCGGAGGTTCTCGCGAGGGAGCTGGGAACCGGCGTGAAACACATCATGGCGGTGCCTCATCGGCGGATGATGGAGCGGGGGAGAGCGTGATCGACCATGACTCCGGCCGGCGGTGGAGCCGGCGAACCTCACCGGCGAGGCGGCGTATCGGAGTGCGCCTGGACATTTCCGACAGACCGGCCCAGGGAGGACCCCGCAGTGACAATCGATATCACCCATCGGGAGATGACCAGTGACATCACCCCCGAATTCGCGCGCCGCGCACAACGAGAGGATGTGTGGTCATTGAGCTGGCTGCCCGAGCAGCGCCTGACCCGCGCGCAGGCGCACGCCGGAATGGAATTGGACGAGATCCTGTCCGATCCGCAGATCGTATTCGACGATGCCGCGCACTCCCAGGCCGCCGAACGCGCCGCGCGGCTGGGCATTCTGGTCGAGCACGCGGTGGTCATGCTGGCCCAGCGCATGGCCGAACGCATGCATTACGACGAGTTGACCCCGCACGGCACCGACGCCGAACTCCCCGAGTCGATCATGCGCGGCTGGTATGTGGGCACCCTGCCGCCCGGCGCCCTCTCGCACGCCGCCTCCGGAGCCCGCTCCCAACATCTGTGGGCCTGAAAACCCCTGGTGCGCAGGCCCCTTCGTGGCGAACCGGGAGCAGACGGACGGGCGGTCCGGAACGCCGCACCCGCGGCGGGCGAACAACGCACGCCCGCAACCGGTTTCGGCTCAGGCGCGGGTGGTGTGACCCGCGCCGACCGCCTCGCTCAGACTCGAATAGCCGTGTGCGCGCAGCTTGACCGCCAGGCCGCGGTGCACGCGCCGCGCCCAGAACGGGCCACCGTAGATGAATCCGGTGTACCCCTGCAGCAGTGAGGCTCCCGCGAGAATCCGCTCCCACGCCTGTTCGGCGGTCTCGATGCCGCCGACCGAGATGAGCGCCAGCTGATCGCCCACCCGGCCGTACAGCCGGCGCAGCACCTCGAGGGAACGATCGGCCACCGGTGGCCCCGAGAGCCCGCCCGCTCCGAGCGCGGCCACCTCCTCGGCGGGGGTGTTCAGCCGGTCGCGGCGAATGGTGGTGTTGGTGGCCACGATTCCGGCCAGTCCCAATTCCACCGCCAGATCGGCCACGGCGTCGATATCGTCATCGGAGAGGTCGGGGGCGATCTTGACCAGCACCGGCACCGACACCGTATCGAGCACCGCCCGCAGCAGCGGCCGCAGCGAGGCCACCGCCTGTAGATCACGCAGGCCCGGGGTATTGGGCGAACTCACGTTCACCACCACGAAATCCGCGAGCGGGCCGAGCAGTTTGGCGCTGGTGGCGTAATCGGAGGCGGCGTCGGCGGCCTCGACGATCTTGGTCTTGCCGATGTTCGCGCCCAGCGGGATCCCCCCGGCGCGCCGGCGCGCCAGGTTCGCCGCCGCGGCCGCGGCACCGTGATTGTTGAAGCCCATCCGGTTGATCAGCGCCCGATCCGCGGGCAGCCGGAACAGTCGCGGCGCGGGGTTACCCGGCTGCGCCTGCGCGGTGACGGTGCCGATCTCGGCGTACCCGAAGCCCAGTGGACCCCACGTGTCGGCGCCCTCGGCGTTCTTGTCGAAACCGGCGGCCAACCCCAGCGGGGTGGGGAAGTCGACCCCGAACACCCGTGAGGCCAGTACCGGATCCTGTGCGACAAGCAGTTTCGAGGTGAGCCAGCGGCCCGGTGCGAACCGGGTGGCCAGTGTCATCGCGGCGAAGGCGAGATGATGGATGCGCTCGGGCGGGAGCAGGAACATCGCCTTCAACAGCAGCCCATACAGGCGCTCGGCTGGGGTCGAGTAGGACATGCGGGTTACATCACCGCCTCGGGTGTCGGGGATAGCAGGGAACTCTTGCGGCGGCGCAACAGCACGCGACGACTGCCGTCGGTGTAGGCACGCACCCGCGACAGCTCCCAGCCGCCGAATTCGGCCTGAATGGCCAGGCGCATGGAGGCGGTCACGCGATTGACTTCCGGAGGTAGTCGCAACGGCACGTATTCGTACTCGTCGCTGGTCTCCTCCCAGCCGGACGGTAGTGTGCGCGACGGGTGCGCAGATCGTGAGGCCCGAGCCATCACTGCCCTCTCTTCCGCTGGTCCGCGGTGATCCGCTGCAGACCGTCACCGGTCGCGGATCCCACGAACAGGTCACCGGTGGATGCGTCGACGGTCACCGAATCGGGCTGGCGCACCGTCGGGTAGCGCCCCACTTCTACCGGTATACCCGTCGACAGGTCGTAACCGACGACTTCGTTACTGCCTGTCAGCGTCACCCACACGGTCTCGGACCGCTGATCGTAGGCGAGTGCGTAGGGCGAAGAGCCTACCGGGAAACGCTGGCGCAGGACCAACGGATCGGCGGTGTAGACGAGCAGTTCGCTGCCCGCGGTATCGGTGACGATGCGGCGGCCGAAGTGATCGCCGATCATATTCGTCGCCCCGTCACCGGTGCGCAGGGTCAGGCCCAGGCGTCCGTCTTGCAGATTCAGTTCGCTCAGCGCGGTCTGGCGACGGTCCAGCACCACCACGGTATCGGTGGCGGCGTCGATGGCATCGGCGGAGACCAGACCCGAAATGCTTGCGCGCACAGCACCATCGGGGGCCAGGATGAGCACCTTGCCGATGCCGAGTCCGGCCGCCAGATCACCGTTCGCGCGCACGGCCACCGAGCGCACCTCACCCTCGACCGCGATCTCGGTGGTCTTGGCGGTGGCCGCGTCCAGGCGAATGATCTTGCCGGGCACCGCGATCAGGATCTCGCCGGGTTTGCCCGCCGCGAGGCAGGCCACGACACCGGGCAGCGGAACCGTTCTGGTGCCTGTCCTGTCGATCAGCGCGAGAGCCTTGCCCGCCTCGGTGACCACGGCCAGCGCACCGGTGAAGGGTTCGGCCAGCAGCGCGCTGATCGCGGCGGCGGGCTTCACCTCACCGGCGGGGGCGCCGGTGACCGCGGGCGCGGCGGCGGGCGTCGCGGGGGCGATGGTGGGCTTGTTCCCGCCGTCCTCCCCGGAGGAGCATCCGGCCAGCAGGGTCGCCACGGCCGCGCCCGCGAGGGCCGACCGGATCCAGCCGCGACGGCGCATGCGACGAACTCCTTACCTGACCGAGAAAACTTATGCGTGCTATCTAATCTGAACATGGTGCATGACAACGCCCGGTGGGCGGGGGTCTTGGTCGGCGGCGCGCCGTGATGCGCTAGGCGAATGGGCGGGTTTTTCGGCGTGGCGCGACACGACTCGGCTTTCATGACGTGACATGGGGTTTCGAGGGGGTTGTCGGGGGCAACGGTTACCGTGACAGGCAAACAGTGGCGCCGGCAGGGAGATTCGTTGGTTACCGACCACACCGCGGGATTCGGGACATCCGACTTCGCCGTCGAGGACATCACGGTGGGCCGGTACGCGCACGGTTTCGGCCGCACCGGGGACGGGCGCTCGTTCGCCTTCCGCACGGTGCGGTCCACCTTGACCGTGGAGATCTACCGCCCCGACCTCGACGCCGACGTGCCCGCCGCCGAGGATGTGGTGGCCGTGGCCGTGGCCCGGGTCACCGATATCGACACCGACGACGAGCGCAGCATCATCGCCCTGGTGCGCGATCTGATTCCCGAGGCGGTGCCGGTGAGCGCGGTCCACCCCCTCGAGGCGTCCACGGTGCGCGCGCTGTTGGGCCGGCTGAGCGCGGTCATCGAGGGTCTGTGAGCGGTGCCGCCCATGACGGCCGACACCCGCACCGCCCCCTGTGACTCACCAGTCAGGTTCGGCGCGCCCGCATGATTGACTGTGGGCAAGCACCCGCAGTTCGAGCATGAGGAAGTTGATGGCATTTCGACGACCGGCCGCCGCAGCACTGATTCTCCTGGCCTTGGCCGTGAGCGGTTGCGGTGGCTCCGATGACGAGGCGTCGGTGGATGCGGCGCGCTCCTCGGCCTATGCCGCGCTGAGCTCCTCCTCGCAGGCCGCGGCGGCCTCGAGCGCGAACCGGCCGCCGATTCCGACCGCCGCGGCCTTGGACGCGCAGATCAAATCGGCGCTGGATCCGAATCTGCCCGATGCCGAGCGCACCGCGCTCATCGAGGACGGGGAGGCGTTCAAGGACGCCATCCCCGATATGTACAAGGCGCTGCAGGACAATCCGCGCGCGGTGTACGGGGTCAAGGACCCGGTGTTCGACAATCACGACGGCACCCTGACCGCGACGCTGAGCCTGGACAAGGACGGCACCGGTACCAATGTGCGCACCACGGTGGTGCATTTCGTGAACAGGGACGGGCGCTGGAAGATCTCGCGCACCGACCTGTGCGGCATCCTGCGCTCGGCCGACTATCGCACCGCGGCCTGCGGCTGATGCTCGACACCCGCGCGCACTCCTCGCGTTCGCCGCGGTGGGGGCGGTTGATCCACCGCAACCGGTATCTGGTGTTCGGGCTGTTCGCGCTGGCGGTGCTGGCCTCGGGCTGCTACGGCCGCGATCTGGGCGATCATCTGACCCAGGAGGGCTGGTTCGACGAGTCCAGCGAATCGGTGGCCGGGTCCGAACTCGCGGACTCCACCTTCGGGCGCGACACCGACAGCGATCTGATCGTGCTCTACACCGCCCCGGCCGGGCACACCCTCGATGAGCAGCCCATCCGCGACGCGGTCGCCGCTGAGCTGAATAGGTTGCGCGGCAGTCACTCCGAGCAGATCCTCAAGATCGACTCGTATTGGGACGGCGCGCTCATGGGCCAGTTCGCCGACCCCTCGCGCACGCACGCCTTCGCCAGTATCGGATTGAACGGTGACGGGGGCACCGGCACGGTGAACAACTACATGGCCGTCAAGAACGAATTCCACGCCGGCACACCGGGTTCCGGGCCGGGCGGGACGACCGTGCAGTTGGCGGGCATGCAACCGGTGGTCGAGGGCATCAACACCGGCATGCAGAACGACATCCATCGCGCGGAGTTGATCGCGCTGCCGATCGTGGCGATCCTGCTGTACTTCGTGTTCGGCGGCATCGTGGGCGCGCTGCTGCCGGTGCTCATCGGCGGGATGACGATCCTGGGCACCCAGGGCATCATGCGCATGCTCACCGATCACCTGCAGGTGAACGTGTTCGCTTCCGCGGTGGTCACCCTGGTGAGTCTGGGCCTGGCGATCGACTACGGCCTGTTCGCGGTGACCCGATTCCGTGAGGAGCTCGCGGCCGGGCGCACCGTGGAGGAGGCCACCGCGCGCACCGTGGCCACCGCCGGGCGCACCGTGCTGTTCTCCGCGGCCATCATCGCGGTGAGCCTGGGCGCGCTGTTCATCTACCCCAACGGGGTGCTGCGCTCGGTGCCGCTGGGCGGGATCAGTTCGGTGCTGCTGGCCGCGGTGCTGTCGGTGACCGCGCTGCCGGCGACCCTGTCCATCGTGGGCCGCCGCATCGATCTGTGGGGGTGGCATCGGCTGGCCAGTATTCGCACCGCCGAGCAGATCGACGCCGGATTCTTCTCCCGGCTGGCATTGTTCGCCATGCGCAAGCCGTGGCTGGTGATCGCCCCGATCGTGCTGGTGCTGCTGGGGTTGATCCTGCCGTTCCGCCATATCGAGTTCGGCGGGCTCAGCGAACGCTATCTGGCCTCGGACAATCCGGCGCGGGTGGCGCAGCAGGACTTCGATCGCCTGTTCCCGCAGTTCCGCACCGAACCGCTCAAACTCGTGGTGGTGGGCGCGAATCCGCAGCAGCTCAGCGATATTCGCTACCAGGCCAATCAGGTCAGCGCGGCGCGGATGACCGGACCGTTCGATCCGGTGGCCCCGACCAAGGACGCGGTGACGGTGCTGGGCAGCGGCCTGATCGACAAACGCGACGCCGATACGGTGCTGTCGGCGCTGCGCGGGATCGACACACCGCCCGGGGTGCGGGTGATGGTGGCCGGGGTGCCCGCCCTGGAACGCGACAGCATCCTGGGGTTGATCAAGGGCCTGCCGCTGCTGGCCGCGATCCTGATCACCGCGGCGCTGGCGCTGATGTACGCCGCGTTCGGATCGCTGATCCTGGCGGTCAAAGCCGTTGTCATGAGCGCACTCTCGCTCGGGGCCACCCTGGGCATCCTGACCTGGATCTTCGTCGAGGGTCACGGTGCGGGCCTGTTCGACTTCACCCCCGGCCCGCTCATGTTCGCGGTGCTGGTGTTGATCGTGACGGTGCTGTTCGGCCTGTCCACCGACTACGAGGTGTTCCTGCAATCGCGGATGGCCGAGGCCCGCGCGGATGGCGCCTCGCCGAAGGAGGCCATCCGGTACGGAATCGCGCACACGGGCGGCGTGATCACCTCGGCCGCGGCTATTCTCATCGTCGTGACAGGCGCCTTCGGATTCTCCGATCTGGTGCTGATGAAGTACATCGCCTACGGCATGATCGCGGCACTCCTGTTGGACGCCACGGTGATCCGGATGCTGCTCACCCCGGCCGTGCTGAAACTGGTGTGGAAGTGACAGTTCTCGAGGGCGCGAACCTGCTCCTGATGTTCCTGCTCGAACTGTGCGTGCTGGGCTCGGCCCTGTGGTGGGGTGCGAGCCTGGACGCCCCACCGCTCGTGCGCATCCCGGCCGCGCTCGCCGCGACGGCGGTGTTCGTGGTGGTGTGGGCGGTCTTCGGCGCGGCCCATGACGCGCGCATCCCGTTGCGCGGTGCGCGGCGCGCTGTACTCGAGATCGTATGGTTCGGCGGTGCGAGTGTGCTGCTGGGATTCGCCTGGCATCCGCTCGCCGGTGCGGTGCTGTTCCTGTTGTGGCTGGGCAATGCGGGCCTGCGGATCCTGTGGGATCAGGTGTACACCGAGCGGGCCGCCGACACGCTGCGCAACCCGGACGCCCGCTAGTGGTCGATCGACAGGACGCCGCGGTGGCGGTGTTCACCGCCCATCGCAATCTGTTGTTCACCGTGGCCTACGAGATGCTCGGTTCGGCCGCCGACGCCGAGGACGTGCTGCAGGAGACCTGGTTGCGGTGGGCGGCAGTCGATCTCGACGCGATCCGGGAGCATCGGGCGTATCTGGTGCGGATCACCACTCGTCAGGCGCTCGATCGGCTGCGTGCTCTCCGGCGCCGCAGGGAAACCTATGTCGGGCCCTGGCTGCCCGAGCCGCTGCTCACCGCACCGGATGTCGCCGAGAACCTCGAGTTGGCCGAGAGTCTTTCCGCGGCAATGCTTCTGGTGCTCGAGACGCTCACCCCGACCGAGCGGGCGGTGTTCGTGTTGCGGGAGGTCTTCGATGTGTCCTACGAGGAGATCGCGGCCGCCGTCGACAAGACACCCGCGACCGTGCGCCAGATCGCGCACCGCGCCCGCCGGCACGTCGATGCCCGCCGCCCGCGCGCGACGGTCTCGCCGAGTCGGACCCGCGCGGTGCTGGACTCGTTCCAGCGCGCGCTCGAAACCGGCGACGTGCAGGGCCTGCTGGACGTGCTCGCCCCCGATGTGGTGCTCATGAGCGACGGCGGCGGCATCACACAGGCGGCGTTGCGGCCGATCACCGGGGCCGAGAGCGTGGTGCGCTTCATTCTCGGGGGCATCGGTAAGACCGACGCCGCGATCGTCATCGACCCCCTCGTGCTCAACGGCGGCCCCGCGTTGCGCTTTCGCCTGGACGACGTGCTCGACGGGGTCATGGCGTTCCGGGTTGCGGGCGACCGCATCGACGGCCTGTATTTCGTCCGCAATCCGCAGAAGCTGACCCGCGTCGCCACCGAGACTCCGCTCACCGCGCGATAACGCCCGAATTGTGATGACGCTCACACGATGTCACGGCGGGGCGGCACCGTACGTCTTGTGGGCATGACGAACAACGAACAGACTTCGGTATTGATCACCGGTGGCAACAAGGGACTGGGCTGGGAAGCGGCCCGCCGCCTCGGCGAGCTGGGGTGGACGATCTTCCTCGGCTCGCGCGACGCGGCCCGCGGACAGCGGGCCGTGGCCAAGCTGATCGCCGGTGGCGCGAATACGGTCCTGGTCCCGCTGGATGTGACCTCGGAGGAGTCGGTGAGCGCGGCGGTGCGGTTGGTGCGCGAGCACACCGACCGGCTCGATGTGCTGATCAACAATGCGGGCGCGCCCGGCAGGGGCACCGCTCCCGCGGCGGTGCGCATCGAAGAGATCCACGCGGTCTACGACACCAATGTGTACGGGCCCATCAGGGTCACCAACGCGTTCCTGCCCCTGCTCGAACAATCGCCGAACCCTCGGGTGGTCATGGTGTCCAGCGGCGGTAGCTCGTTCACCGTCGTCACCGATCCGGAGCAGCCCTTCTCGAAATTCCACGAACTCGGTTACAGCTCCTCCAAAGCCGCCTTGAACATGGTCACCGTCCGCTACGCGCAGGCCCTGCCGAATATCAAGTTCAACCTCGCCACCCCCGGCGAGATCGCCAACCACACGTTCGCGGCCACCGATATGAACAACAACACCGGCGCGCTGACCGTCACCGAGGGCACCGATTCGATCGTGCGGCTCGCGACCCTCGACAGCGACGGCCCGAGCGGGATCTTCATCGACCGCCTCGGCCCCGTCGCATGGTGATTCCCGTTCGCGGGCTGTCCTGCCGCTGGTCAGTGTCGCCCGCGCACCGGCAGCACCAGTTGTGCGCCGGTGTCGGGGTGGTCGAACACATCGACCGGGTGTTTGTAGACGCGGGTGAGCAGTTCGGTGGTCAGGACCCGGCGGGGTGGGCCGTCGGCGGCGATACGGCCGGAGTCCAGGACCGCGACGCGGTCGGCGTAGGCGGCGGCGACTCCGAGGTCGTGCAGGACCACCACGACCGCGGCTCCGGCGGTGGCGCGGGCGCGGGCCAGGTGCAGGACCTGTTCCTGGTGGCCCAGGTCCAGGGCGGCGGTGGGTTCGTCCAGCAGCAGGGTGGCGGTGTCCTGGGCCAGCACGCGGGCCAGGGCCACGCGGGCGCGTTCACCGCCGGACAGGGCCGGGAATGCCCGGGCGGCAAGGTGTTCCACGTCGGTGGCGGCCAGCGCGGCGGCGATGACGGTGTCGTCGGCGTCCTGGCGGTCGGTGCGCGCCCACGGTGCGCGGCCCATGGCGACGACTTCGCGTGCGGTGAACGGGAATCCGACGGTGTGGTTCTGCGGCAGCACCGCGCGGCGGCGGGCCATATCCAGGGGCGCCCAGTCGGTGAGAGGTTGGCCGTCGAGTTCGACAGTGCCCTCGGACGGTGCGAGTTCCCCGGCCAGGGCGGCCAGCAGCGTGGATTTGCCCGCCCCATTGGGGCCGACCAGGGCCACGATCTGTCCGGCGACGACCTCGAAATCGACGCCGTCCAGTACGCGGTTGCCCCCGCCCCGGGTCAGGCACACACCGCGGGCGCGCAGGGTCACCGCGCCCGGTGCGGGGGTGGCCGGCAGGTCGTGCGGGCGGGCGAAAACGCCCGTGATGCCGCGCAATACGGTGCTCACGCCCAGCCTCCCGAACGGGCGCGGGTGCGCCGCAGCAGCCAGAAGAAGAAGGGTCCGCCCACCAGCGAGGTGAGCATGCCCAGCGGCAGGTCGGCATTGTGCACCAGGGCGCGCGCGCCGATATCGGCCCCGACCAGCACCACCGCGCCCACGATCGCCGACAGCGGAATGAGCACGCGATGGCCGGGGCCGACCATCATGCGCACCAGATGCGGCACGATCAGACCCACGAACAGGATGATGCCGGTGAAGGCGACACCGGCGGTGGCCAGGATCGCGACCACGACGATCACATTGCGGCGCAGGCGTTCCACATCCACACCCAGGTGCCGGGCCGCGGATTCACCGAGCGCGAGCAGGTCCAGGCGCGGTGCCATCACGATCGCGGCGGCCACACCGAGCGCGGTCAGCGGTGCCACCACACCGACCGATTGCCAGGTCGCGCCGTTGAGACTGCCCAGTTGCCAGAACACGATCTGATCGCGCGCGGCCGGGGAGGCGCTGAACAACAGGAAGGAGATGAGTCCGCCCGCGAAGGCATTGATGGCCACACCGGTCAAGACCAGGGTCACCACTTCGGTGCGCCCGTTGGAGCGCGAGAGCACATACACCAGCAGGGTGGTGAGCAGTCCGGCGACGAACGCGCCCGCGGCCACCGACCAGGACGCCACGAACGTGCCACCGACCACGATGACCGTGCCCGCACCGACCGCCGCACCGGCGGAAACCCCGATGACACCGGGTTCGGCCAGCGGATTGGCGAACACGCCCTGCAACAGCGCACCCGCTGTGGCCAGTGCCGCGCCGACGAGCACGGCCATGACCACGCGCGGGAACCGCACCTCCCACAGGGTCACATCACCGGCGGGGTGATGGGGCATCGGCCCCCAGTCCAGTCCGAGGCGATGCAGGAAACTGCCCGCCACCTCGAGGGGTGTGGTGGGCACCTGTCCCACGGCCGCCGAGATCAACGCCAGCACGATCAATCCCAGCAGCGCCCCGGTGAAGATCAGCGTGGTGCGCGAGCGCGAACCACCGTGCCCGGTCACCGGTTTGCCGTGCACCGCAATGGAATCCACCGCGGTGTTGAGATCCACCGGTTCGGGCATCGACCGCACGTTTGCCTCGCGTGCGTTCTCGTTCGCGGCGGCTGAGCGTGCGCCGCCGTCGCCCTGTGTCCGGGTCGCATCGTTCGGGTCGGGAGGTTCGGCCGAATCCTGGTGTGCGAGCGGGGCATCCGCGGGGGCGGGGGAATCCGCTGGGGGCACGGTCGATTCCTGCGGGTCGAGGTGAGTGGGACGGGGCGCGTCGGTCATGCGGTTTTGTCGCCGTAGATGGCCTTGGCCAGGGCCGCGACCACGCGACCGGTATTGGGGCCGAAGCTCAGCACGACGGCGTCGGCCATGTCCACGACGCGTTTGTTCTTCCCCGCGGGGGTTTGGGCGATGCCGGGGACCTTGGCCAGCCCGTCCACGCCGCCGACCGAGGCCAGCCCGTCGGACATGACCAGCAGCACGTCGGGTGCGGCGGCGATGAGGGCCTCGCTGGTGATGGGGATGAACGGTTCCTTGATGCCCGAGGCGGTGCCCGCGTCGGTCGCGCCGAGGGCGGCGATGAGCGAGTCCGCGCCGGAGCGGGGTCCGGCGATCATGGTGATGGCGGTGCTGCGCAGGTACAGGAACGCGATGCGCGGTTTCGGGTCCCGGGCGGGCACGGTCGCGGTGGCCGCGGTGATCTCGTCCCTGGTGCGCTGGGCGAGCTTCCTACCCGCGTCCGGGACGCCGAGCGCGTTGGCGACGGCTTCGATCTGCGGGCCGACACCGTCGATGGTGCGCTCGGGATCCAGGTACACCGTCGGAATGCCGAGGGCTTCGAGCTGATCGCGCATGACCGGGGTGGCGCTGGTGCTGTCGGTGAGCAGCACCGAAGGCCGCAGCGCGGCAATGGCTTCCACGTTCATCGAGCCCGAGCCGCCCGCCACGTTCGGCACATCCTTGACCGCGGGGAACGCCGCGGAGGTCGAGCGCCCGACCAGTTTCGAGCCCATGCCCAGCGCGTACACGGTCTGGGCGAAGGTGCCCGAGCGGTCCACGGCGATGATGCGGCTCGCATCGGTGACGGTGACCTCGCCGCCGTCGTAGTTGTGCACGGTGACCGGCAGGGTCGGGGTGGGTTCAGGTCCGATCGGCACCGGGTCGGCGTCCCCGACGCTCGCGGTGGCCGGGCCCTGCCCGCCGGCGACGGTGCCGGAGGGACCGCCGGTGCAGGCGGTCGCGCCCAGCACCAGACCGCCCGCGAGCACCGCCACCGCGGCGCGCGAGAGGACGGCTGATCGGGCATTCACGAGACACCTCATGCAGGTAAGGCTAGCCATCGCTCATTCGGTGCGTGCACTGACGTCGCCCAATGCCGCGGTGATGGCGCGCGGCAGCTCCAGGGTCTCCGCGGCCAGCACGCCGGTGAGCTGGCCGATATCGCGGGCGCCCACGATCATGCTGGCCACCCCGGGCTGATCGCGGATCCAGGCCAGCGCCACCGCCAACGGTGAGGTGCCCAGCCCGTCGGCGGCGGTCACGACCGCGTCGACCACGCGCACGGCGCGATCGTCGAGGGTGGCGTTGATCTCCGCGGCGGTGGCCTCGTCCGCGCCGCGCGAATCCGCGGGTACGCCGTCACGGTATTTGCCGGTGAGAATGCCGCCCGCCAATGGCGCGGTGGCGATGATGCCGAGGCCGTGATGCTGTGCGGCGGGGACGAATTCGTGTTCCACACCGCGCGCCAGCAGCGAGTACGGGGTCTGCGCGGCGGTCAGCGGCGCGGTGCAGGCCAGGGTGGCGAGCTGCCAGCCGTCGTAGCCGCGCGCCCCGGCATAGCGCACGCGCCCGGTGCGGACCGCGTATTCGAGTGTGGCCGCGACCTCCTCGAGCGGGGTGTGCGGATCCCAGGCGGCCACGGTCCACAGATCCAGATGGTCGGTGCCCAGCAGCTCCAGGGTCTGGTCGAGTTGGCGCATCATGGTGCGGCGCGAGGCGTCCACATTCCAGCGCATCGGCGCGGGCGCGGGTCCGGCGGCCGGATCGGTGCGGGTGGCGCGCCGGCCCGCGCACACACTCAACACCAGTTCCTCGCGCCCGAGCTCACGCACCAGCGGACCCAGAATGCGTTGTGCCGCACCGTCACAGTAGGCGGGGGAGGTGTCCACCAGGGTGCCGCCCGCCTCGGCGAAGGCGGCCAATTGCGCTGCCGCGTCCTCGGCGTCGGTCTCCCGGCCCCAGGTGTGGGTGGCCAGTCCGAGCCGGGAGACTCGGAGCCCGCTGCGCCCCACCGTCCGCTGTTCCATCACCGCGCATGCACTTTCGTCACACGCGCCAGCCTAAGCGCACAAACCCCGTGTGCCCCGCTATGCCTCGCCGCGCGCGCCCCGCCGGAACCGCCCGCGCCACCGGGTGTCGATCCGCGCGCACACCGCCGCACCACCGGGTTCACCCGCGCGCGGGGGTGGGCGCACCCCGTTGGGCACTTCCACTGCGTCCACCGGCGTGCCGCCCTGTAGGGTCGCGGGCGGTGTTCGCGGCGATCGCGCCGCGCGTGGGCGAATTGTCCACCGGCAGCCGACGATTCGGGAACTGGAGGGTATGCGTGGGCGAGTCGATGACATGGGTACAGGCGCTGATCTTGGGTCTGGTGCAGGGCTTGACGGAGTTCCTGCCGATTTCGTCCTCGGCGCATATGCGCATCGTCTCGGCGGTGTTCTTCGGCGATGACGCGGGCGCCTCGTTCACCGCGGTCACCCAGCTGGGCACCGAGGCCGCGGTGCTGGTGTACTTCGCCAAGGACATCTGGCGAATCCTGGTGGCCTGGTTCACCACCATGTCCCGCAAGCTCACCGGCCGCGCACCCGTGCCGGTGCCCGCGAGCGAACGGCCCACCGCCGTGCTGCCGGTCTACCGCGACGACATCCCCGGCGGCTATGTGCTGGACGAGGATTCGCAGCGCGAACTGGACTACCGCATCGGCTGGTATGTGATCATCGCCACCATCCCCATCGGTGTCATCGGATTCCTGTTGAAGGACCAAATCCGTACCGGCGCAAGGAATCTGTGGCTGGTCTCGACCATGCTGATCCTGTTCGCCCTGGTGATCGCGGCCGCGGAATACTACGGCAGCAAGCGCCGCCCGATCGAGCAGCTCACCACCCGCGACGGCCTCATCATGGGCCTGTCCCAATGCCTGGCCCTCATCCCGGGCGTGTCGCGTTCGGGCGCAACCTCTTCGGCGGGCCTGTTCATCGGCCTGACCCGCGCGGCCGCCGTGCGCTTCTCCTTCCTGCTCGCCATTCCCGCCGTGCTGGCCTCGGGCCTGTTCTCCCTGCCGGATGCCTTCGAACCCGCCGGTGAGGGCCTCAACGCCTCGGGCATGCAGATCCTGGTCGCCACGGTCATCTCCTTCCTGGTCGGTTACGCCTCGGTCGCCTGGCTGCTGCGCTTCGTGACCAAGCACTCCCTGGACTGGTTCGTGGGCTACCGCATCGTGCTCGGCCTGACGGTGATGGCGCTGCTGGCGACCGGCGTCGTCAGCGCGACCTAACACGTAGGCTGTTGCGGTGACGGTGATCCTGTTGCGGCACGGCGTCTCCACGTCGAACACTGCCCGCACCCTGGCCGGGCGTAGCGCCGGAGTCGATCTCACCGACCGCGGGCGCGAACAGGCCCAGACGGTCGCCCAGCGCCTGGGGTCCCTACCCATCGAACACATCGTGACCTCGCCGTTGCTGCGGTGTCAGCGCACGGTCGCACCCCTGGCGGACAAGCTCGGCATCGAGGCCGAACCCGATGAGCGCCTGCTGGAGGTCGATTACGGCGACTGGACCGGGCGGGCGCTGGGCGATCTGGTGAGCGAACCGCTGTGGAAGGTGGTGCAGCGCCATGCCTCGGGCGCGGTGTTCCCCTCGGGCGAGGGTTTGGCGCAGGTACAGTTCCGCGCGGTTTCCGCTGTGCGCGAACATGACCGGATATTGGCAGAAAAACACGGCGGCGATGTGTTGTGGGTGGCGTGCACCCATGGGGATGTGATCAAGTCGCTGCTGGCGGACGCGTTCGGAATCCATCTGGACGGTTTCCAGCGGATCGTGGTGGAGCCCGCGTCGATCAGCGTGGTCCGCTACAGTCCGACCGCCCCGTACGTGTGGCGGGTCAATGACACCGGCTCGGATCTGTCCGCCCTGGCGGCGATTTCGCCGCAAACCGGCGGCGAATCGACATCGGGCCCGGTGCCCGGCGGCGAAACGGGCAATACCAGCAGTGGCGATAATGGGGATACGGAGCGCCCCGAGTCTTAGTGGTGAGTGAGCTTTGGAGGAGGTGCCATGGGCCGAGCAATCCATATTTTCCGCACCCCCGATCGATTCATCGCCGGTACCGTCGGTGAGCCGGGCGATCGCGCTTTCTACCTGCAGGCCGTGCAGGATCCGCGCGTGGTGAGCGTGCTGCTGGAGAAGCAGCAGGTCAAGGTGCTGGCCGATCGGATGGGACTGCTGCTGGACGAGGTGGCGCGCCGCTTCGGCACCCCGGTGCCCCCGCAGCCGGCCGATGTGTCCGATATCGCACCGCTGGCCACCCCCATCGAGGCCGAATTCCGCGTCGGCACCATGGGATTGGGCTGGGACGCCGATGCCAACGCGGTGGTGGTGGAGCTGCTGGCCATCACCGAGACCGAGGTCGATGAATCGGTGGTCCTGGATGACACCGAGGAGGGCCCGGACGCGGTGCGGGTATTCCTGACCCCGGTGCAGGCCCGCGAATTCGCATTGCGGTCCACGCGGGTGATCGCGGCGGGACGGCCGCCGTGCCCGCTGTGCAATGAACCGTTGTCCCCGAACGGGCATATGTGCGTGCGCACCAACGGGTACAAGCGTGGCGATATCTTCGGCGCCACCACCGAGCTAGAGGATTGATGTGTCGAACGACCCGCTGCGCACCGCCGAACTGACGGTGATCGGGCAGGTCACCACCGCCAGCAATGTGACGCTGGTGTGCGAGGCCGAACAGGACGGGCCCCAGCCGCTGCGGGTGGTGTACAAACCGGTACGCGGGGAGCGCCCGCTGTGGGATTTCCCGGACGGCACCCTGGCCGAGCGCGAGGTCGCCTCCTATGCGGTGTCGCAGGCGCTGGGGTGGGGCGTGATCCCCGAAACCGTACTGCGCGAGGGCCCGTACGGGCCTGGCATGGTGCAGCGGTGGGTGGACACCGTCGAGGACGGCCCGGAATTGGTGGATCTGGTGCCGGTGGGGGAGATCGCCGAGGGATATCGCGAGGTGTTGCGGGCGCTGGATCCGTCCGGGCATCCGGTGTCGCTGGTGCACGCGCATGACCCGCGACTGCTGCGCATGGCGGTGCTCGATGTGCTGATCAACAATGCCGACCGCAAGGGCGGGCATGTGCTGTCCGGGGTGGACGGGCGCGTGTACGGGGTCGATCACGGCATCTGCCTCAATACCGAACCCAAACTGCGCACGGTGCTGTGGGGCTGGGCCGGAGAGAGCATCGATGACGAATTGCTCACCGACATCACGGTTTTGGTCAAGGCGCTGCCCGGTGAGCTGGGTACGCGGCTGTCGGAGTTGATCACCGAGGAGGAGGTGCGCGCGCTCGAGGTACGCGCGCAGGGATTGCTGGAGAATCCGGTGATGCCGCTACCGTCCGGTGCGCGCCCGATCCCCTGGCCCGCGTTCTGAGATCGTTCGGCGGGGCGAAAACGTTGTCTGCATCATGATTTCAATCATTGACGTGCGCGGGGACGGTATTAAGGTGCTGGTCATGCGGTATGCCCGGAAGAGTGGGCCGGGACCGGTGAGCGGGGGCGCGCGGGTCGCGCGCCCGTCACACGGTTAACCTCGATTCATGCAGTCCTGGTCCGATACCGCTGTCCCGACCGTCCCCGGATCCGGACCGGCGTTGCGTTTGTACGACACCGCCGACCGGCAGGTGCGCCCGGTCACCCCCGGGGCGACCGCCACCATGTACGTCTGCGGCATCACCCCCTATGACGCCACCCACCTCGGGCACGCGGCCACCTACCTGACCTTCGACCTGGTCAACCGGTTGTGGCGCGATGCCGGGCACGAGGTGCACTACGTGCAGAACGTCACCGATGTGGACGATCCGCTGTTCGAGCGCGCGCACCGCGACGGTATCGACTGGCGCGATCTGGGCACCCGCGAGATCAATCTGTTCCGCGAGGATATGGCGGCGCTGCGGGTGGTGCCGCCCGCGCACTACATCGGCGCGATCGAATCGGTGCAGGAGGTGGTCGAACTCGTCGACAAGCTCCTGGCCTCGGGTGCGGCGTACGTGGTCGATGATCCGGAGTTCCCGGACGTCTACTTCCGCCATGACGCGACCGAACAGTTCGGCTACGAGTCCGGCTATGACCGGGCCACCATGGAGCGGCTGTTCGCCGAACGCGGGGGCGATCCCGAGCGTCCGGGCAAGCGCGATCCGATCGACGCGCTGCTGTGGCGGGCCGCCCGCGCGGGTGAGCCGTCCTGGCCCGCGCCGTTCGGGGCGGGCCGCCCGGGCTGGCATATCGAGTGTGCGGCGATCGCGCTCAATCGCATCGGCACCGAATTCGATATCCAGGGCGGCGGCAGCGATCTGATCTACCCGCATCACGAATACTCCACCGCGCATGCCGAGGCACTGGTCAAGGGCCGCCGCTTCGCCCGCCACTACGTGCACGCCGGGCTGATCGGCCTCGACGGCGAGAAAATGTCCAAATCGCGCGGAAACCTGGTCTTCGTGTCCACGCTGCGCCGCGCGGGCACCGATCCGGCCGCGATTCGCCTGGGCCTGTTCGCCGGACATTACCGCCAGGATCGCCAATGGTCCGATGCGGTGCTGTCCGAGGCGCTGTCGCGCCTCGAGCGCTGGCGTGCGGCGACCGCGCTGGCCTCGGGTCCGGACGCGGCGGACACCGTCGCACGCCTGCGTCAGCATCTGGCCGATGATCTGGACACCCCCAAAGCCCTTGCCGCGGTGGATGCCTGGGCCGCCCAGGCGCTGGCCTACGGCGGCCCGGACGCCGAGGCTCCCGCATTGATCCGCGATGCGGTGGACGCGCTGCTGGGCATTCAGCTCTGAGGCACGGGTACCGACCCGCGCCAGGCGCACCCCGCGCGCGCCGGCCCGCCCGCCCACGCTCCGGTGCGGTGCATGCCGACAGTCGGGCAAGCACCCGCGGGGACCGGGCGGTGCGCGAGAAGTGCGCCTGAGGGCCGATGACGATCCGGCCGCGAGGCGGGCCGGTGATCGGGCCCGGTCTACGCCTGCCGGTCATTCCGGCGCGGTGGTGGCCGGGTCCCCGCCGACCGGTTGCGGCCGAATCTGCCCTCCCGTTTGCCGGGTGTGGGCGATACGGTGAGGCATTGATGCTCTCACCCTCGAAGAGGAGGTCCCGAGGTGACTGCGGTTCCCGGGTTCGATCGATTCCGTGCCGTGCGCAAGCAGATCCGGGCGGGGGGTGAGTTGCTCGGGGCGGTGCGGCGCGATCCGCGGATCGTGCGGGATCTGGTGGCCGGGTTCACCGGGCGCGAGATCTCCGAGCCGGTGGCGGTGCCGATCGGGGATCATGTGCCGCCGGAGGGGTTGAGCGAGTTCACCCGCTCGGCGTACGCCTCGCAGGCGATCGCGGCCGATGCGGCGCGGGTGAGCGCGTATCTGACCGGGTTGCAGCATATTCCGGAGTGGATCACCTTCCACGGCGGCTGGCGGGGTGAGGGGCCCGGGCAGGCCGAGGCGGGCCTCGAGTTCGCGCAGGTGGCCAAATTCATGGGGATTCCGGCGGATCTGCGCTGGACCGTGCGGGAGGTGACCGACACCGGTCTGCACCTGCGCGGTACCGGGCCGCAGGGGCTGGTGCTGGGTTTGTGGATCACGGTGCGCGGCAACGACTCCGGTGCGGTGGTGCACCTGGACGCCGGGTTGGCGGGGCAGCCGATCGAGGGGCCGTTGGGTGCGACGGTGGCACGCAGTCTCGGTGACGCCCTGCGGGATTCGCTGGCGGGCCTGCCCGCGGTGATCGCCGCGGCGGGCGCCGAGCCCGCGCGAGCGGCACGCAAGGCGGTGCGGCACAAGGCTTCCGGTGCGATGCTCGCCCCGACCACGCCGGTGCTGGTGGGTGTGGGCCAGGTGGTCACGCGCACCCCCGATCCCGGCTATCCGGATCCTTCGGAGTTGGCGGTGCGCGCGTTGCGGGCCGCGGCCGCCGATACCGGTGCGGGCGCGGGCCTGCTCGAGCGCGCGGACGCGGTGTTCTCGGTATCGCCGACCTCCTGGCAGTACGGGGATCTGGGTGCGCTGGTGGCGGCCGCGGTGGGTGCGGGTCCGGTGCAGACGGTGCAGTCCAGTCCTTTCGGCGGGGACGGTGGCCAGTTGGTGATCAACGAGGCCGCCGCCGCGATCGCCGCCGGGGACTACGACATCGTGTTGGTGACCGGCGCCGAGGCCGGTGCCACCCAGGCCGCGGCCCAGCGCGCGGGGGTCGAATTGCAGTGGCCGCGCCAGGGTTCGGAGGTGCGGCCCACGCGCACGGTCGGTATCGACAAGCCCGCCAACAACGCGCCCGAGACCGCGGCGGGGTTGCTGGCCCCGATCAATATGTACGCGCTGCTCGAGTCGGCGAACCGGCATCGCCAGGGCCGCACCCCCGCCGAGCACGCGCGCGCGGTGGCCGAATTGTGGTCGCGGTTCTCGGCGGTGGCCGCGGACAATCCGAACGCCTGGCAGCCGCAGGAGTTCACGGCCGAGGAGATCGCCACGGTGTCCGAGGCGAATCGGATGATCTCCGCGCCGTACACCAAGCTCGAATGCGCGAACCTGACCGTCGATATGGCCAGCGGTCTGATCATGTGCAGTGCCGCGGCCGCCGAGGCCGCCGGGATCGCGCAGGACAAATGGGTGTTCCTGCACGCGGGCGCATCGGGCAGTGATGAGTGGTTCGTGTCCGAGCGCACCGAATTGGCGGCGTCCCCGGCGATCCGCGCCCTGGGTGCGGCGGTGCTCGAGCACACCGGCCGCGGTATCGAGGACATCGCCCATGTGGACCTGTACGCGTGTTTCCCGGTCGCGGTGCAGATCGCGGCCCGCGAATTGGGTTTGGACGCCGATGATCCCCAGCGCGCGCTGACGGTGACCGGTGGTTTGACCTTCGGTGGCGGTCCGGGCAACAACTACGGCGGGCACGCGGTCGCGACCATGGTGCGGCGGTTGCGCGCGGAACCCGAATCCTTCGGTCTGGCCACCTCATTGGGCTGGTATCTGACCAAACACGCGATCGGGGTGTATTCGGCGACCCCGCCGACCGCGGCGTACCGGCATCTGACCCCGGTGATCGAACATCCCGCCGCGCGCCCGGCCCGCACCGGGTACGAGGGCGCGGGCGTGGTCGAGGCGTACACGCTGCCCTATGACCGCGAGGGCGCGCCCGAGGCGGCGATCCTGAGCGTGCTCACCGCCACCGGTGAGCGAATCCTGGTGCGCAGCACCGATGCGCGGACGCTGACCGCGCTGACCGACACCGATTGGCTGGGCCTGCCGGTCACCGTCTCCGGTGATTCGGTGCGCGTGAGCGGCACCGAGCCGATCGCACTGCCCGCCCCGCCACCGGCTCCGGTGCTGATCGAGCGCCGCGGTCACGTCATGATCATCACGATCAATCGCCCGCAGGCCCGCAATGCCATCGATCTGGCGACCGCGCTGGGTCTCGAGCGCGCCATCGACGCCTATGAGGCCGATCCGAACGCGCGCATCGCCATTCTGACCGGTGCGGGCGGATATTTCAGTGCCGGAATGGATCTCAAGGCCGCCGCACGCGGGGAGGTGCCGGTCACCGAGAAGCGCGGCATCCTGGGCATCGTGTCCCAGCCGCCGCGCAAACCACTCATCGCCGCGGTGGAGGGTCCGGCGCTGGCCGGTGGCTGTGAGCTGGCGCTGGCGGCGGATCTGATCGTGGCGGCGCAGGATTCGACCTTCGGTATTCCGGAGGTCAAGCGCGGGCTGGTCGCGGTGGGCGGTGGTGTGCTGCGCCTGTCCCAGCGGCTGCCGCGCGCCATCGCCATGGAGTTGACCCTGACCGGTGATCCGATCACCGCGGCGCGCGCGGCGGATCTGGGTTTGATCAATCAGGTCGCCGCGCCCGGCAAGGCCCTGGAGGCGGCGCTGGAGTTGGCCGAGCGGGTCGCGGTGAACGCCCCGTTGAGTATCGATGCCGGTAAGCAGATCATCGACCAGGCCCCGGATTGGTCGACGGGCGAGGCGTTCGCGCGCCAGGGTCAGGTCGCCGCGGCCGCGCTGTCCTCGGCGGATGCGGGCGAGGGGATGCGCGCGTTCGTCGAGAAGCGTGCCCCGGTGTGGCGGGGCCGCTGAGCGAGCACCTCGCGCCCGGGTGGGCACATGGTGAGGTCGGGATTGCACGAGGCGAGGCGTATCGGCGGGTTCGCACGACGTCCCGTGTCGCTGCGGTACCCCGGCTCCGGGCGCGCGGCGAATCCCACTGGGCGGGTCACTCCGGGTGGGTACGCGAGTTTTCCCGTCGCCGGTCGGGTCGTTCGAATATGTTGTCGCACAACCGCACTCGCCGTTTCCGGCGGGTGCGGCCGGGGGTACGTGGCCGTGCTGCACTCCCACTGTCTTTCCGCCGCGCGCGGTGGAACGGCCGGGGCGCCTCGAACGGCGGTGCGCCCCACGGTGCGCTCGGCCGCGGCGGGGTGGATCGCGTTCGAAGAGAGGTTGTCATGACATCGGCTGATCCCGGTGAGTCGCTGGAGTTGCGGCGTGACGGATTGTTGTTGTCGGCCCGGCATTTCGGGGAGGCCGAGGCACCGCTGGTGATGCTGTTACACGGGTTCCCCGATACCCCGCACAGTTGGGACGGGCTGATCCCGCTGCTGGTGGAGTCCGGTTTCCAGGTGCTGACCCCGTGGTTGCGCGGGTACACCCCCGAGTCGGCCTCGCGCACCGCCCGCTACGACCTGATCGCGGTCGCGCAGGACATCGCGGCCTGGCATCGCGCCCTGGGTGGTCCACCGACGCATCTGGTGGGGCATGACTGGGGGGCGTTCGCGGCGATGGTGCTGGCCAAACGTCATCCCCGCCAGTGGCTTTCGCTGACCCAGTTGGCGATCCCGCCGTTCGGTGGCGGCTTCCCGCCGGCCGCGGCCCGCTATCTGCCCCGCCAAACCCTGATGTCTTCATATATTCCGGTGATGCAGTCGGGCCTGTCCCCGCGCCTGCTGACCCGCGACAACGCGGCCGTGGTCCGCCGCCTGTGGCATCGCTGGTCCCCGGACTGGTCGTTCTCCGACACCGATTTCGCGCCCACCGCACGGGTTTTCACCGATCCGGCGACCGCGTGGGCCGCCACCCGCTACTACCGTTCGCTGTTCACCGTGCACCGCGCCCCCACCCGCGATTTCCACGCCTTGATCACCGCCCCCGCCGCCGCCCTGCCGACCTTGGCCCTGTCCGGCGGCCATGACGGCTGCATGTCCCCGGATCTGCAACGCCTACTGGCCGCACACGCCGGGATCCCGGCCGCGCAGCTCCCCGATACCGGCCATTTCCTGCACGCGGAGCACCCCGCCGCCGTGGCCGAACACCTGCTGCCGCACCTGTACGCGCACTCGCATTGACCGCGGCGGCCTAGCATGGCCGGATGAGCGCAGGACATGATGGCGGGCAACGGGATTCGGTCGTGCACGCGCGCCGGGCGAGTTCGTTCGGCGCGCACGCGAACGCCTATGACGAGCATCGACCGGATTATCCGCTCGCGGGGGTGCGGTGGGCGTTGGCACCGCTTCGCACACCCTGGTGGTCTCACCCGATGAGCGTGCCCAGGTGCTCGCGCGCATCACGGCCTATCTGCGGGCGCGCCCGGAGACCGCGTCCGGGGAATTCGATATGCCGTTGCGCACCTTGGTCATCCGGTCCGTCCTCAGGTGAGCGCGATGCCCGAAGCCGCGGTGAGCATGGCCCGGAAGGTCGGGCATTGCATATGGGTGGGCGCGGGGCAGGCGGCGGCGTGGCGCAGAGTGTCGCGCACGGTGGTGAGCTCGGCGAGGGTGCGGTCGAGTGCGTCGGCTTTGTCCGCGAGCAGGGTGCGATCGATGTGGGGGCGACCGTCGTCGGTGAACATGGCGGCGATGTCGTCGAGGGTGAATCCGGCCCCGCGCGCCATCGCGATCAGCGCCAATTGCACCAGGACGTCCGGGGCGTATTGGCGGCGCTGACCGCGGCGGCCGGTGGAGGCGATGAGGTTGCGCTGTTCGTAGTAGCGCAGGGTGGAGGCGGGCACGCCCGAGCGGGCGATGACCTCACCGATATCCAGGTCCGTATCCGAGCGCATGGTTGACCTCGAGCCGGGTTGAACTGACAAGGTGGAGTGTGCACCGCACTTCCCGGCGAGTAAAGGAGAATCCCATGGCCACCGAATCGCGGACCCATGAGCAGAGCAGTCGCTGGAACGGCCGCTCGGGGCAGGTGTGGGTGCAGTCGCAGGGGTTGCTCGATCAGGTGATGAAACCGCTCGAGGAGTTGCTGGTGCAACCGGTGATCGCGGGCTCGGGGCTGCGGATCCTGGATGTGGGGTGCGGGGCCGGGGCCACCACGTTCGCCGCGGCACGGCGGGTGGGTGCGCCGGGAAGCTGTGTGGGAGTGGATATCTCCGAGCCGATGATCGACGCGGCCCGCGAACGCGCCGCCGATGCGGGCCTGCCGGTGAGTTTTCTGCTCGCCGACGCGCAAACCTACGATTTCGAGCCCGCGCGGTTCGATCTGATCATGTCGCGGTTCGGGGTGATGTTCTTCCCGGATCCGGTGGCCGCGTTCACGAATCTGCGGGCCGCGGCCCGGCCGGGTGCGGCACTGCGCCTGCTGGTGTGGCGGGGTCCGCAGGACAATCCGTTCATGACCACCGCCGAGCGTGCCGCGGCGCCGCTGCTGCCGGATCTGCCCGCGCGCGTCCCCGATGCGCCCGGCCAGTTCGGTTTCGCCGATGACCAGCGCGTGCACGGCATTCTCACCGAGAGCGGATGGTCCGATATCGCGATCCGGCCCGCCGATGTGGAGTGCGCGATGCCCGAGGACGCGCTGATCCACTACTTCACCCATTTCGGCCCCGTCGGGCTCGCACTGCCCGAGGTCGATGAGTCCACACGCGCACGGGTGATCGAGGTCGTGCGCGCGGCGTTCGAGCCGTTCGTGCGCGGCGATCAGGTCCGCTACACCGCCGCCTGCTGGGTGATCGACGCGCACGCCGCCTGAATCCTCTTGTCCCGCTTGGCTCGGATGAGCGCGGCCATGCCGGTGGTGTTCAGCGCATGGGCTCCGTCAGCGAGCACGATGTCCAGGGCTTCGTTGACCCGGTCGAGGAATTCGGGGGGTGAATCGGTTCTCGTCGTCGCCGAGTGCTATCGCACACGAATCGGCATGCTCACCCGCTCTTTACACCTCGGCGGGTTCGTGCACGCCGTCGCCGAGGTCGGCGGTGTACATGCGTTCGATGTCGGCGGCGTATTTGTCGGCGATGGGGTTGCGGCGCAGTTTCATGGTCAGGGTGATCTCGTCGCCGCCGGGCTCCCAGAAGGTGGGCAGGATGAGGAAGCGTTTGATCTGTTCGACCCGCGAGAGGTGGGCGTTGCCGGCGGCGACGCCGCGCGCGATGTCGGAGATCACCTCGGGGTGCGTGGCCAGCGCGGCGGCGGAGGCGTCGCCCAGGTGGTGTTGGGCGGCATAGGGTTCGGCGGATTCGGCGTCCAGGACGATGAGGGCGGTGTTGTAGGGGCGGCGGTCCCCGATGGTGGCGATCGCGCCGATGAGCGGGGTGGCGGCTTTGATGGTGTTCTCGATATTGGCCGGGGACATGTTCTTGCCGCCGGAGTTGATGATGAGTTCTTTCTTGCGGTCCACCACGCGCAGGTAGCCCTCGTCGTCCCTGGTGATGATGTCCCCGGTGCGGAGCCAGCCGTCCGGGTCGAGGGCGTCGGCGGTTTTGCCGGGTTCGCGCCGGTATTCGCGCATGACCAACGGGCCGCGGACCAGGAATTCCCCGTCCTCGGCGATCCGGGATTCCAGGCCGGGCAGGAGTTTGCCGACCGTGCCCAGGCGGGCCTGGTCGGGTGGGCTGACGCTGGCGATACAGGTGAGTTCGGACATGCCCCACACTTCGGAGATGGGGATGCCCAGGCCGAAGAAGAACCCGAGGGTTTCGGCCGGAATGGGCGCGGCGCCCGAGAGCGCCCAGCGCAGCTGATCCAGGCCGAGGGCGGCGCGGATCCCCGAGAGCACGCGCTCATCGGCCTCGGCCCATTGCGCGGCCTGCACGTCATCGAGGGGCACGCCCGCCAGCTGCGCCTGGGCTTTGCGGCCCGCGACCTCGAGCGCCCAGGTCAGGGCTTTGTGGCGGTCCGGGTCGGTTTCGGCGGCGACCGAGAATTCCACGGCCGCTTTGAGTTTCTCCCATACGCGCGGCACCGCACCCCAGATGGTGGGCCGCGCGTCCACGAGCGCGGCACCCAACCGGGCGCGATCGGGGACGGTGGTGATCTGGCTGCCGTAGAACTCGTGCAGGTACAGGTTGGTGACCCGATCGGCCATATGAGCGGTCGGCAGATAGGAGGTGATCCGGTCCCCGAAGCGCACGGGCATGACCGAGGCGTACGCCTGGCATTCGAAGGCCAGGTTCGCGTGCGAGATCTCCACCCCTTTGGGGTTTCCGGTGGTCCCGGAGGTGTAGCAGAGGGTGACGATGTCCTCGCCGGTGACGGCCCGCCAGGTCGCCTCGAAGTCGTAGTCGTGGCGCACCAGCGAGGTCAGCTGGGTCACCGACAGGGTCCCGGGCACCGGCCGGTCCACGCACACGATGGTTTCGATCGGCACGCCCGAGGCGCGGATGCGATCGACGTATTGGGCTTCGCAGATCACGATCCGATTCCCGGCGTTCTCGAACACATACTTCAACTGCTGCGCGCTCGAGGTGTTGTATACCGAGAACGAGGTGGCGCCCGCGTGCTGTGCCCCCACTTCCAGCGGGTAGAACTCGACCCGGTTGGCCATCATCAACGCCACGGTGTCCCCGCGCCCGACGCCCAGCGCGCTCAAGCCACCGGCCACCGCCCGCACCTGCGCCGCGTACTCACCCCAGGTCAATGCCTGCTCGCCGCCGATGGATCGCACCGCGATCGCGTCCGGGTCGATCGCCGCGGTCCGCTGGAACGCCGCCGGGGACGTAATTATCTCTGCCATAACGCTTCTCGATCCACTCACCCACCACTGCATCTCAGACAGTAAAGGCTCGATGGGTGACGCGGTGGCCGATTGCGGACATCGGCGATCGGCCTAAGGGAGCGTTAAGAACGGCCGGGACCTCTTCTGAACTCCTGTGTCGCCCGCCACAGTGGTGCCGGGATGCGATGCGGCACCCGTGGAAGGAGAACCCCATGACGAGGATCGAACCCGGTGGTGAGCGCCGGGTGGTGGCCAATGTGTTGCGCGGCTCGATCGGCAACCTGGTGGAGTGGTACGACTGGTACGTCTACGCGGCGTTCAGCGTGTACTTCGCCAAATCCTTCTTCCCCGACGGTGATTCGACCGCCCAATTGCTTTCCACCGCAGCGGTTTTCGCGGTCGGCTTCCTGATGCGCCCGATCGGCGGCTGGGCGCTGGGCCGGTACGCGGACCGGTTCGGGCGGCGCGCGGCGCTGACCCTGTCGGTGACGGTGATGGCCGCGGGCTCGCTCATCATCGCCGCCACCCCCTCCTACGCCACCATCGGTCTGGCCGCACCGTTCATCCTGCTGCTGGCACGACTGCTCCAAGGGCTGTCCGTGGGCGGGGAGTACGCGACCAGCGCCACCTACCTGTCCGAGGTGGCCTCGTCGGGACGCCGCGGCTTCTACTCGAGTTTCCAGTACGTGACCCTGGTGGCCGGGCAGTTGACCGCGCTCGGGGTGCAAATCGTGCTGTTGCAGTTCCTGTCCTCGGCGCAAATGTATTCCTGGGGCTGGCGAATCCCATTCCTGATCGGCGCGTCCGGGGCGATCGTGGTGATGCTGCTGCGCCGCGGCATGGACGAATCGCAGTCCTTCACCGCCGAATCGGCCGCGCCCCAGGCCAAGTCCACGCGCGGTTCGCTGCGGGTGCTGCTCGAATATCCGCGCGAATGCCTGCTGGTGGTCGGGTTGACCCTGGGCGGCACGGTCGCGTTCTACACCTACACCACCTATATGCAGAAGTTCATGGTCAACACCTCGGGCATCTCCAAATCGACGGTGGCGTGGATCAATTTCCTGGCCCTGCTGGTGTTCGTGGTGTTGCAGCCGATCGCGGGCGCGCTCTCGGATCGCATCGGCCGCCGCACACTCCTGATCACCTTCGGGGTGCTGGGCACGGTGGGCACGGTGCCGATCATGACCCTGCTCGGTGACACCCGGAACCCGGTCGCGGCCTTCGCGCTGATGCTCACCGCACTGGTCATCATCACCGGCTACACCTCGATCAACGCGATCGTCAAAGCCGAGCTGTTCCCCACCCGCATTCGCGCCCTCGGGGTCGGCCTGCCGTACGCGCTGACCGTGGCCATCTTCGGCGGCACCGCGGAGATGATCGCACTGGCGTTGAAGAAGGCCGGACACGAATCGCTGTACTTCTGGTACGTGTCCGCGTGCGTGCTGATCTCGCTGGCGACCTACTTCTTCATGCGCGAAACCTCCGCGGCCTCCACCATCGACGCCGAGGACGCCCCCGCCGCGACCCCGGCGACGCTGAGCACGGCCCGCTGAGACGGCATTGAGAGAATCTGACCCATGCGCCTTGCGGTAGTGGAAGACGACGACGGGGTCGGCGACGCCCTCGTCGAAGCCTTCACCGCGCGCGGGCTGCGCGCGGACCGCCTGCGCCGCGGCGCGGACCTGCTCACCTCCCATCGCGGCTATGACGCGGTCATCCTCGATCTGGGCCTGCCCGACGCCGACGGACTGACCGTGCTGCGCCGACTCCGCGAGGTGAGCACGGTCCCGGTGGTCATCCTGACCGCCCGCAACGACGAACGCTCCATCGTGCGCGGATTACGCGGCGGCGCAGACGATTACGTGGTCAAACCCGCGCGCATCGCCGAACTGCTGGCCCGCCTCGAGAACGTCACCCGCCGCGCCGCACAACTCACCGCACCCCCCGCCCGCACGGTCGAGACCGGGGATGTGCGCGTGGACCTGAACGCACACCGGGTCGAGGTCGGCGGTGTCGATATCGGGCTCACCCCCAAGGAATTCGAACTCGTCGCCGCCCTGGTCGAGCGCCCCGGCGCGGCGGTGAGCCGACAGGTCTTGATGGACCGCATCTGGGGTGACGCGTTCGTCGCGGTCTCGCGCTCGCTGGACGTGCACATGACCGGCCTGCGCGCCAAACTCGACCGCCCCGGCCTGATCACCACCATCCGCGGCTACGGCTACCGGTGGGGCCAATAGTGCGCTCGCACACGCCCACAGCCCGCGATCCCGCCCCGCCCACAGCCCGCGATCCCGCGGGGGCCGCGGAGGCGCGATCGCGCGGGAACACTCGGCGCGGCCCCACACGAGGCGCGACCATGCCCGCGCGCATGGTGCGCGCGAGATCGCGGCGCTACCGCGAGCGCGCTCGTCGCCGGGATAAGCCGGTGGTGCCTGAGCCGCAGGCACGCACCGACAGGCGGCGATAGTGCGCCGCCGACTCCTGATCGCCCTCACCGTCTTCGCGACCCTGGCGGTGCTGGCATTCGCGGTGCCGTTGTGTTTGACCGCGGCGACCTCACGCACCCAGGAGCTGATCCTGGGCCGCACCGGGGACGCGGACCGGTTGGCCGCGCTGACGGTGACCGCCGCGGCCACCGGGGACAATCGCGCCCTGACCATGGAGGTAGAGCGCTACCACGACCTGTACGGCGAACCGGTACTGGTCGTCGACGGGCGCGGCGGGGCGATCGTCAATGCCGGTGTGGACCAACACGATCCGGTGGTGGCCTCGGCGTTGAGCGATGCCCGGCGCAATCAGCGCACCGCCACCGTGGCCCGGCTGACCCCGTGGGCGGCGCCGGTCCTGCTCATCGCCCGCCCCGTAGGCAGTGACGCGCACGTGGACGGGGCGGTACTGATCCAAGCCTCCACCCGGGCCGCGCGCACCGATATCACCCGGGTGTGGGGCATTGTCGCAGTCGGCGGACTCCTGGCCATGGCCGTGTTCACCGCGCTGGCGCTGGTGCTCTCGCGCTGGGTGCTGCGCCCGCTGGCCGGACTCTCGGGGTCGGTGGCCGAATTGACCGCGAGCCTGCCCAAACCGCGCATCGCCACCCCGGTCACCCGCCATCACGGCGGACCACCGGAGTTGCGCGCGGTCGCCGAATCCTTCGACACCATGGCCCTGGCGGTGCGTGATTCGGCTCGCGCGCAACGCCGCCTCATCGACGACACCGCGCACGCCATGCGAAACCCGTTGGCCGCGTTGACCATCCGACTCGATTCCCTCGAACCCGGGACCGCTGGCGCGGCACTGCCCACCCTGCGCGGTGCGACCCGAGAGGTGGAACGATTGACCGCGCTGCTGGACGGGCTGCTGGATCTGGCGGTGGCCGAGGGCACCGACTTCGATCCCACCGCGATGCCCGCCACCGAATCCTGCGAGGCGGCCGGGGTCATCGACGACCGAATCGATGCCTGGCACACCGCCTTCGACACCGCGGGCATGACCCTGACCCGCATCGGCGCACCGCGGAGCGCTCCCACCCCTGCGGCACAGCGCCCCGGCCACGAGGCGACACCGGCCGCCCTACCCGGCCCCGCGACGTCCACCACCCCGGTCAGGTCCAGCGGCCCGGTGACGACAGCGGCGACCACTCCGACGGTGACTACCGGCCGAAGCGGTGAGGTGGTCGCCGATCTTGCGGGCGAAGATCCGCCCGCGATCGCGCTGCGGTCCGATGTTCCCGCAGCACCCATCCCGCTCGAGCACGCGGAGGTGGCGGTCTCGGCGGACACTCTCGCCCAGATTCTCGATGTGGCGCTGAGCAATTCGTGCCGATACGCGGGCCCGGGCACCACCACCTCGCTGACAATCACCGCCGAACCCGGTTGGGTCACGGTCACGATCGCCGATGACGGAATCGGGGTGCCCGCCACCGAACTCGATGAACTCACCACCCGCTTCTTCCGGGGCTCGTCCGCCGACGGGATCGGCGGATCGGGATTGGGACTGTCCATCGCGGCCGCATTGACCAAGGCGCGCAAGGGAACTCTCACCGTACGCCCGGTCGACCCGCACGGGCTCGCGGTCATCGTGCGCCTGCCCGCGACGGTGCCACGATGATCGGAGCCACGATGATCGGACGGCGCGGATTCCTGCGCGGCGCGGGCGCGATGGCGGCGGGACTGGCGCTCCCGGCCGCGATATCGGCATGTTCGGGCGGGGGAGAGGTGACCGTGCGGCTGGCGGCGGGGGAGTCGGGCGGGTTCTATTACGCGTTCGCGCAACTGCTCTCCCGCACCACCGCCGGATCGGGCCTGCGGATCGACACGGTGACCACCGCGGGTTCGGCGGACAATCTGGCCCTGCTGGCGCGCGGTGCGGCGGATGTGGCACTGGTGCTGGCGGATTCGGTGGTGGACAGCCCGGACCCACCACCCGCGATCGGCCGCGTATACGAGAACTATCTCCAGGTCGCGGTCGCCGCCGACGGACCGATCCGCGCGGTCACGGATCTGCGGGGTGCGCGCATCAACCTGGGCGCGGCCGGATCGGGTGCCGCGCATACGGGGGAGATGCTGCTCGCCGCGGCCGGATTCGCCCCCGACACTCTCACCCGGACCCATCTCCCGCTCCAGGAGGCGGCCACCGCACTGCGGGAGGGACGGATCGATGCCCTGCTGTGGGCGGGCGGAGTCCCCACCGCCGCCTTGGCGGTCCCGCAGCTGCGCCTGCTGGATCTGGGGTCGCTGACCGAGCCGATGCGCGAACGCTTCGGCTACCTCTACGATCCGGTCCTGATCCCCGCCGACACCTATCCCGGCGCACCCGCGATCCGCACCATTGGTGTGGCGAATCTGCTCGTGGCCGCGCCCGCACTTCCCGATTCCACCGCGGACGCGCTCACCGAACTACTGCTCACCCACGCCGATTCGCTCGTGCCCGCCGAGGCCGCCGGCACCCAATTCCTCGAAGCCCGCTCCCTGATCGGCACCGGCACCGTCCCGTTGCATCCGGGCGCGGTCACCGCTTACCGCCGCCACCACGGCTGACCACGCCGGTGGTGTTTCCGCCGATCCGCACCGATGAACAGCGCACGCATGAGGTAGCCACCCCACCCCAATGCGTCACTGTGACGAATAAGGTTGCGGGGGAGCCGAAGTCGTGGGGGACAGGCCCGCCCAACCTCCGAACTCCACGATCAGAACACAGGCTTTACCATTCGATTCCTGATATGCCTGGCCATCCTGGGCGCGAGCGTGTGCCTCGGCGCGGTCGACCGCGCCGATTTCGAAATCCGCACCCGCGGCGGCGGACTCACCAGCGCCCCCTGCCGGGCGAGGCGATCACCGCCCACATCCTCATCATCGCCACCCTCGTTCTACCTCACCGCCGCCCCGACCCGCCCGCGCGACACCCCAGCCACGAACACACCCACCGACCGAATCGAATACTAACCCCGAAGCCCCAATCATTCTGTCACAGTGACGTTTTGACCGAGGGTCCCAGGGTGCCAGGGAAGCGGCATCAAGGTCCCGAGAACCCCGAATCGGACCCCGATCCGCCATCCTCGTCGTATTAGGAAATATTCCGGCGAATCCAAGATTCACCGAAAAATAAACTCCGGCAACGGGTTACGTCACGCACACGCCACACCAACACCGCGCCGGTATTTTTCCGGGCAGCCCGGCAGACTAGCCGAGCACCGAGCATTCCCGCGAAACAGCCTGTCGCACAAGATCATCAACCCCTCCCGCCTGCCGCCGTAAAACTACCGATAATCTACATTATGTAAAGTTACGGCGTACGGAACCCTCCCCTCCCCACATAGAGCTTGCGAACCTCACTGATGCCAGAAGTTGTTGGGCCCTGCCTGTTTGACGGCGGCCTCGGCGGCGGGAGCCAGGGTTAGTTTGGCGGCTGGGTCGGTGGAGAGGTTGAGGTAGAGGGCGGTGGATTTGTAGATGTAGCGGTGGGAGGTGGAGCCCCAGGCGGTGCGGGTGGCTGAACCGGCGTCGCTGTCGCAGAGGGTGGAGCCGGGGCCCGACGTGGGGCACCAGATGGTCCAGTCCTGGGTGTGGCCCTTCATGGTGTTGTAGAGGGTGGTGGCCTCGGTGAGGGTGGGCAGGGCTATCACGTTGATGGACACCAGGATTTGGTTGGACTGGTCTATGTACGAACCACCGACCTGCTGGGCGCAGTGGTAGGCGGTGAGGATCTGCTTGACGTTCTGGGACATGCCCTTGGTGATGCAGTCCTTCACTCCCCCTGCGCGGCGGGTGTATTCGATATTCCTGCCATCGCGGAAGGTGGCCGGGAGCAGTGCCTCGGCGGTGAAGGGTGTGGTGTCGGTGACGGCCTGGTCGAGGGTGACCGGGTCGAAGGGGGCCGTGGCCGGGGCGGCGTTGGGGGCGGCGGCTTCGGTGGCGCCGGGGTCACCCGCGCGTAGCGCGATGAGCGCGATCACGGCGAGAAGGCCCGTGACGGCCAACAGGATTCCCGCTACCCGGCCACCGGAGCGTCTGGGCGGCCGCGGGCAGGCGGTGTGGAAGGGCACCGGCGGGGCGGGGCGGTCGATGATGTCGAGCATGTCCGTGCGGTAGGCGCTGCCGTCGGCGGTCAGGAAGGCGGCTTTGAGACCGTGTAGCCACTCCTCCGCACCGGGTTTGTTCTCGGGCGCGGCGGTGTCGGCGCGGTCCAGGAGCATGCGCAGGCGGATGTCGAGATCTTCGGGAATGCCCGGGGCCAGGAACAATCCGCAGCGGATGAGGTTCGCCAGGGCCAGGCGGCCGCTGTATTGGTCGGGGCCCAGGGCTGGGCGCAGGCCGTCGCAGTCGATCAGGTGGGCGCGGGGCTGAGTGCGACTCCAGGCCAGGTTCTGTTCGGTGATGCCGGGCAGGGCCAGATAGCGTTCCTCGAGCACGAGGAAGATATCGCAGACCCGAATCAGCACTCCGACACGGAAGTACGCTTCAGCGGGGTGCTCCCCCACCAGTTCGTCCAGTGTTCGCGGCCTCCCGTCGGCGTCCAGGAATTCCGCGGGGATCAGCGGCAGGATGACCCCGGCCAATGCCCGGTCCCGCATCACCAGGTCGATGGGCCAGTTGATCGACGCGGCCGCCCATTCCCCCGATCCCGGCTCGGATTCCGCGGCCAATACGATCTCGCGCCCCAAAAGCAGTGCCTGTTCGGCGAATCCGATCGCATCGGGATCCGTGACCGGTTGCCGGTATTCCCGGTAGATCCGTTCGCGCCCGCTACCGTCCCGGCAGCGGCGCGGTCCGCCCCCGGACCCGATGGCCCCCAGCGCGATCTGGTACACCTCACCGGATTCCCCGGTCACCGAATACTGCGACATAGCCGAGTACCCCTCTGCTGCGGCGGCCCTGCACCGCCTTCCTACCGCGGCTCGACTGTGCCATACCCGCCATATCGGCACAATCGGAACGAGCAGGTCTATTCCGGGCGTTGCGGCCAGGCGATGTCGGTGACCAGCCCGTAGTGATCACTGGCCAGCGGTCCGGTCAGCGATTGGTGAAAAGCCAAGTCCGTGTTCAGGATTCGGCCCGCTCCCCCGGGCCGCAGGAACGGATCGCCCACCAGGATGTAGTCGATGCGCTGGGCGGGCACATTCAGGAACCGCGCCTGCGGATTGGTGAGCGGATCGAGGGTGTAGCCGGGTTCGGTGGGGCGCAGCGTCGCCCACCCGTCCACGTAATAGGTGCTGCGGCCCTCGATCACCGCAGTGGCCCCCAGGAACCGCATCTCGTCCGATTGCGGTTTGGCGTTGAAGTCCCCGCACAGGATCGCGGGCATGGCGGTGCCCGGATCCCAGGTGGCGCGAATCGCGTCATCGATGGCCAGGACCTGGCGCACCCGGTGATAGGCCTGCGCGGGCGGCGGGGCCAGATGCGTACTGTAGGCGTCGATTCCGGCGGTGTGCGCGTGCAGCAGCTCGGCCTGCATCCGATACGAGGGGTGCGCGTCCGCGGGCGCGGGATCCACCGGCAGCGCGAACACCTCATGCCGTTCGATGGGCCATCGGCTCAGGATGGCGGACCCGAACAGCAGGCTCTGATCATGCCAGGCTTCCTTCGGCAGCGGATATCCGCCGAAACACCAGTGCCATCGCCCGGGCGCGGCGTGGCCGGCGAGCCAGCCCGCGGTATTGGTGCCGGGTCCGGTCTCCCAGACCTCCTGCAGGCACAGCACATCCGGGTCGAGGCGTTCGAGCCAGGCCAGGATCTCGAGCCGCCGCCGCTCCCAGTGCGGTTCCAGCAGTGATCCGATATTGAGCTGCGCGATGCGCAACACCTTGCCGTCGGACATTCTCTCCCCCGCATTTCCGTGCTCGCCCAATGGAATCCATTGAAGCCCGTAACTGTAACGTGTTCTACTCTGGCGTGGGTGGACATCACCTACGAGAACACCCGCCGCGAAATCCGCACCGACCAGGGCGTCATCCGCTACCACGAAGCCGGCGACGGACCACCCCTGCTCCTGCTGCACGGATCCGGGATCGGCGTCAGCGGCTGGCGCAATTATCGCGGAAACCTCGCCGTCTTCGCCGAGCACTTCCACTGCTACGTCATCGAATTCCCCGGATTCGGCATCAGCGACCCCGTCCCCGGCGCGCATCCGGTGCTCTCCGCCGTCGACTCGGTCATCCGCTTCATGGACGCCCTGGGCATCGACAACGCCCCACTGATCGGCAACTCCATGGGCGGAGTCGTCGCGGTCAATGTCGCGGTCAAACACCCCGACCGCATCAGCAAGATCATCTCCATCGGCGGGGTCGGCACCGGCATCTTCAGCGCCAACCCCAGCGAAGGCACCCGCCTGCTCCAGGAATTCGCCGACTCCCCCAGCCGCGACGCACTCATCCGCTGGCTCAACTGCATGGTCTACCACCCCGAGACCGTCACCGCCGACATCATCGACGAACGCTGGGAACTGGCCGCCAACCCCGAATCCCAACGGGCCCTCAAAGCCATGTACGGCTCCGAATCCTTCGCACTACAACAACAATTCCTGGCCAACTCCCCCACCCCGCCCTACTGGGCCATGCTCCACAAAGTCCAATGCCCCACCCTACTCGCCTGGGGCAAGGACGACCGGCAATGCCCACCCGATATGGCCATGATGCCGCTCCGACTCATCCCCCACTCCGAACTCCACATCTTCCCCCGATGCGGACACTGGGTCATGATCGAAGCCAAACAGGCCTTCGAACGCATCAGCCTGGAATTCCTGCACCGCTGAATTCCCGCACCACTGAAAAAGATAAGGTGCGGGCCCACATTCGGACCCGCACCCACTCACCACACCAGCGTCTCGTGCGGCGTGCGCACCCGCGCGAAGAACCGCTTCCCGATCGCCTCACCATCATGGTTGTAGCTGTTCAACAAATCCACCAACTCATCGGCCAACCGCCGCAGCTGCGGACTCACACCCTCACCGCCACCCCACTCCGCGGGCACACCCTCGATGGTGATCTCAATACTGTTCTCCTGCGGCAAACCCACCACCGAATAGGTGATCTCCTCGGGAGCATCCCGAATCGGATCCACCACCGCCGACTCATGATCCACCAGCGGCGCATCCGCGAAAACCACCCGCACGAACGCCAGATCATCACGAATCATCGCCGCGATCGACTCCAGATCCGCATGTCTGCCCAACCGCGCATACCGCGCGCCATAACTCCGATCATCCGATCCCGCACCCGACTTGGACATAATGCGATCCAGCATGCGCTGCGCCGCCGCCCGCTCACCCGCACCCGTCCCCGGATGATCGATCAACGCCCGCAGATGCGCCACCCGCGACATATCAGCGCGGCCCGAACACGGTCGCATGACAGGCGGTCAACAACTCCACCAACTCCCGCGCCGTCCCATCATCCAGCACCGCCCACACCGGAGCGATCAACTCATCGGTCAACGCCTCAGCCTGCATCCAACGCCCCTTCAACTCCGGAGTGATCTCACCGAAAGGCTCGGACCAGCCATACAACCGCGCCTGATCCGGACCCGAACGCAACGGCGAACCCGCGATCAACACCGCATCACGCGGCGCCAAACCACACGCCCGCACCGCCATCAAATGCAAACCGCCACGCAACTCCCGCAGCGCCTGAATCAAATGCGTAATGCGCGCCGGAGCATCCTCCGCCTGCGGCAAAGCCCGCCAACCAGCGAAGAGCACAACCCCGGCCGGATCAGCCGCCCCCACAACCCTATCCAGCAACTCCGCCAAACGCTCCGCATGAGCGAACGAAGCCAGCTTGCGTCGCCCGAAATCCTGGCACGCCGCCAGATAACCCCGCGCGCCCTCCGCCGCCGACACACCCGCGGCCGACTCCCACGCCGCCCTAACCGAATCCGCCGGGAAGAAACCGAACGCCGCGGTCACCACATCCGCGTCCACCTCGCCCAGCACCCCACCCCGGCCCCGCGTATAACCCGGCATGAACCCCGGCCCCACACCCGACGCGAAAGCCTTCGCCTCCCGGGAGAACATGAACCCCCCGCCGATCTGCTGGATCTGATCCTTCACCGCGGACGCTACCGACATGTCCGTTCCTCTCTGAGCGGAAAGCGCAATCCACCCGAGACTATTTCACCGCCCCGCACACCCCCCACACACCCCCGCAACCTTTCCCGACCGCCGAAATATTCATGGCTGCACAAGAATTCGATAATCACTACGATGGGCGAGCAACGAAAGGTGTTGCCGGCATGACCGCCCCACGCAGAACCGTCCGCTCCTCCGACGTGCGCGAAATCCTCAACTACTTCGGCAAATGCCCGCTCTGCGGCTACCCCGCCCGCGCCTCCACCTACACCGCGCGATTCGACGACGGCACCACCGAAGAACACATCATCGCCACCTGCGGACTCCCCTGCGGCTGGAACGGCCCCGCCGCCGCCACCACCATGACCGGCAACGAATCCCCGCTCACCGCGAAACCGAAACCCCTGCCGCCCAACCAAGCTCAGCTCACCACCAGACCTGAACGAGAGTCCAGCTAGATGCGCTAACCTTCAAGTGGTGCTAGGACATTCACACGCCACCAGTGGCGCGCTCGCCTGGTCAGCGGCCGCCGCAGCGCTACCGCTCACCGTATTGACTTATCCCGCAATGCAATCCGGGAACATCAGGGCAGTCGACCTGGTGATGGGAACCTTCCTCACCGCCGGCGCCGCCCTGCTACCCGACGCCGACCACCCCTCCGGCACCATTTCCCATGTGCTGGGCCCGGTTTCGCACTACGCCTGCAAAGCCATCTCCGCCATCTCCGGCGGACACCGCCACGGCACCCACTCCTTCGCCTTCGTCGCCCTGATCACCTACGGCACCTGGGCCGGCGAACACTGGATCGGCCGCAACTTCACCCTCGCCCTGGTCTTCTTCCTACTCGCCCTCGCCGTACGCGCCCTCAACCTCGCACCCACCGGCGACAGCGTCAAAGCCTGGGGCACCGTCGTCATCCTCGCCGCCTGCGGCACCTTCGCCATCGACCACTGGATCAGCGACAAACCCGCCTGGCTGCCCTTCTCCGTCGGGCTCGGCGCCTTCGCCCACCTCATCGGCGACTGTCTCACCGACCGCGGCTGCCGCCTGCTCTGGCCGCTCAAGATACGAACGCGCGTACCGCTCATCGACCGCACCGGCAACAAGATCGAAACCCTCATCGTGGTACCGATCTTCGCGCTCGGCACCCTCGCACTGCTCTGGTACACCATCACCCACCAGCCGTGAGCACCCTCGTATGATCGCCTGAACGGCCACGCAGGACCGAAGAATGGAGTGCGGAATGAGCGATCGGGAAGAACTCAGCTGGGAACTGTTCGGCATCGCCGGACGCGAACTGGCCCAGGAGATCGCCGACGACGGCTTCGAACCCGACCTCATCCTCTCCATCGCCCGCGGCGGACTCTTCGTCGCCGGATCCCTCGGCTACGCCCTGGACGTCAAGAACCTCCACGTCATGAACGTCGAGTTCTACACCGGTGTCGACCAGCGCCTCGACCTACCCGTCATGCTGCCGCCGGTACCCAGCGTCGTCGACCTCACCGGGGCCAAAGTCCTTGTCGCCGACGACGTCGCCGACACCGGCGCCACCCTCAAACTCGTCCGCGACTTCTGCCAGGACCACGTCGCCGAGGTCCGCTGCGCGGTCATCTACCAGAAGCCGCGCTCGGACGTCGACTGCGAATACGTCTGGAAGCACACCGACCGCTGGATCAACTTCCCGTGGTCCGTGCAGGCGCCCGTGGTCAAGCGCGAAGTCCGCGTCCTGGACGCCTGAGCGCACAAACCCCGGACACAGAACAACGCCCCGGACTCGACTCTCGAATCCGGGGCGTTCGCTGTACAGCGGGAAGGTGTCAGACCAGCTCGGCCGAATAGATCGTGACGGCCTCGACCGGCACATCCTGGTGGCCGGCCTTGGAGCCGGTGCGCACGCCCTCGATCGCGTCGACGACGTCGGTGCCCTCCACGATCTTGCCGAAAACGGTGTAGCCCCAGCCATCCTGGCCCGGGTAGTTCAGGAAATCATTGTTCTTGGAGTTGAGGAAGAACTGCGCGCTCGCGGAGTGCGGATCCATGGTGCGCGCCATGGCGATCGTGTACTTGTCGTTCTTGAGACCGTTGTTCGCCTCGTTCTCCACCTTGTTCGGGGCGGGCTTCTGCTTCATGTCGGCGGTGAAGCCGCCACCCTGCACCATGAAGCCCGGGATCACCCGGTGGAAGATCGTATCGGTGTAGTGGCCCGCCTTGACGTAGTCGACGAAGTTCGCGACGGTCTTCGGCGCCTTGGCCTCGTCGAGTTCCAGGGTGATATCCCCGGCGGAGGTCTTCAGGAGCACTTTGGTCATGGCGACCATCGTATGGGAGCGCCGAATCGGGCGACCGCTCGGCATCCTCGGCTGTTGTTCAACGGGATTGGCGCGGAGGCGCGACTGCGTTGTCCGCGAGTTCAGATTCGTTTCGAATCAAATGAACATGCGTAGATGCGCATATTTCCATTAACTAATCGCATTTCCATCGCCTGGGCGCTGTCACGCTTCGTACAGTTCGAGGGGTAGATCGTCCGGGTCGAAGAAGAAGCCGAACCGCTTCCCCGTGTACTCGTCGACCCGTACCTGCTCGACCACCACTCCCCTGTCCGCGAGTTCGGCCAGCGCCTCCCCCACATCCGCCACCACGAACGCCAGGTGCCGCAACCCGATCGCCTCCGGCCGCGACGGCCGCGGCGGTGCGTCCGGGAACGAGAACAGTTCGATCTGCCCACCATCGGGCAACGCGAGATCCAGCTTGTACGAATGCCTTTCGGCCCGATAGTGCTCGGCCAGCACCCGCAATCCCAGCACCTCGGTATAGAACGCCTTCGACTTCTCATAGTCCGAGGCGATCACCGCGACGTGATGAATCCGCTGCAACTCCACCCGCCAGACGCTAGCCCAACACACCGACAACACCCGGCAGCCACGGCGGTACCCCTCCCCTTCTCCCATGCTGTTTTTCCTTTGAGAGGCACTCTTGCCGGACCCCGACATACTAGGCGCTCCAATGCGTAGATGCGCATATTTCCATGCACATATGATTGAGATACTTGCATCCTCTACCGAGACAGGACACAGGCAGCTGTCGAACGGACGCACGATCGAGCACACGGCGGTGCCGTGAGCGCTAGCCCTTGAGGGCGGCGGCCGCGGCGGCGAGCAGCATGCCGCGATAGGAGCCGCCGAACAGCGCCACGTGCACGAACAGCGGGTGCAGTTGCTGCAGTGGAATGCGTTGCCGCCAGCCGGAATTCAGGGGTGTGCGTTCGTGGTAGGCGGCCACGATGCGGTCCAGGTGTGGTGCGCCGAACAGGGCGAGCATGGCCAGATCGGTTTCGCGGTGGCCGCCGTGTGCGGCGGGGTCGACGAGTACGGCGCGGTCGGCGGTCCAGAGCAGGTTTCCGGACCAGAGGTCGCCGTGGATGCGGCTGGGCGGCTCAGGTGGTCCGGCGAGGTCGTCGATGCGGCGGATGACCTCCTCGATCAGGCGGACGCCCGCTCGGCCCAGATGGGGTTGCGCCGCGGGGAGATACGGCGCGAGTCGTCGTTCGACGTACCAGCTCCCCCACTCCCCCGTGCTCGGTGTGTTGTCCAGTGGGAGGGTGGCGATGTATCCGGGCCAGGGTGCGCCGTAGCTCTCCGGGGTGAGGGCGTGCATTTCGGCGAGGTCGTGACCGAATTTCTCGGCGACCGGCGCGGTCGCGGATTCGGTTGTCAGCCAGGGCAGGACGAGCATCACCGGATCGGCGGCGAGCACCGGCGGTATGAGGTCGACGTCGGCTTCGCCCAGCCAGCGCAGACCTGCCGCTTCCGCGCGCAGTGCCCCCGAGGCGGTGGATGGGCCGGGATCCGCGGTGGTGCGATCGGTGTCCGGCTCGGGGCTGCCCGTGTGCGGCTCGGGGGCGTCGGGCAGCGCTTTGACGAATACCTCGCGCCCGTCGGCGAGTTGGGCTCGGTACAGCGTCCAGGCGTGGCTGTGGCCGAGGGTTTCCAGGTGCGCGACCGAGGCACCTGTCAGCTGGGTCAGGTGCGCGGTCACGTCCATGGGGTTTGATTCTGTCGGATGCGCGTGCGCCGGGGAGGTCAGTCCGCGGGGATGGCGATTCGTGCGCGCAGCAGGGCGGCGGTGGCGGCGTCGGCGGGGAAGAAGGCTTCGATGGCGAGTTCGGCGACGGTGACGTTCATGGGTGTGCCGAAGACGGTGGTGACGCTGATGAACGCGAGGTCGTGTCCGTCGTAGCGGAAGCGCATGGGTACGACGGCTTGGTCGGGTTCGGGGAGGCCGGGGGCTTCTTCTCCGCCGGGGTATGCGCGCAGTTCATCGAGGAGTTCGATGAGTTCGGGTGCGCCGCTGCCGTCGATCTGGCGTTGCAGGCGTTCGAAGAGGTGTCCGCGCCATTCGGCGAGGTTGATGATGCGGCCGGCGAGTCCGTCGGGGTGCAGGCTCAGGCGTAAGGCGTTGACCGGTGGGGTGAGCAGGCGCGGGTCGACACCTTCCAGGAACAGGGCGATTCCGGCGTTGGCGTCGACCATGTTCCAGCCCGCGTCGACCGCGAGTGCCGGATGTGGTTCGTGTCCGGCGAGGATCTGTCGGATGGCGGTGCGTACGGGTTCCATGGCGGGGGTATCCAGCTCGGGTTCGGCGTAGACGGGTGCGTAGCCGGCGGCCAGGAGCATCCGATTGCGTTCGCGCAGTGGGATTTCCAGTTCGTCGGACAGGTGCAGGATCATCTGCCGGCTGGGGGTGGCGCGGCCGGTTTCGATGAAGCTGAGGTGGCGGGTGGAGGTTTCCGCGCGTCCGGCCAACTCGAGTTGGCTGAGCCGCCGGGTGACTCGCCAGTGCCGCAGCAGATCCCCGGCCGTTTGTGTACGCATGCCCCGATCCTACGAATCCCGCTCCCCCACAACCATTACCCGCGAGGTAATGCGCTCGGTCCCGGGGCGCCGATGAGAGAACGGTTCAGTGGTGTCCGGGGCGGTGGATGACGAAGTCGGCCAGGGTGATCGGCGCGTGTCCGCCGTACTGCTGGATGGCAGGGGTGACCTGGTACAGATTGGTGCCTTCGGAGAGCAGTCGGAAGATCTCCCAGAGTTTGGTGAGGTGTTCGGCCGCATGCGGGCTGCCGTAGAAGTCGAGGGCCCAGCGCCGCCAGGTCTCGGGGTCGGTATCGCGGTAGGTGCGTCCGAGGGCGTGGGCGGCGGCGTCGATGGTTTGCACATCCCCGGTGAGCAGGAGCACCGGATCGGATTTGAGTTCGGGGTCCGAGAGCAGGCCCGCGGCCACCCGGGCGACATCGCTCGCGGCGATCAGCGGCAGTTCGGTCTCGGCGGGACCGAGCGGCAATTCCAGGGCCGCGGCGTCGGTGGCGGCCAGGAGGGCGAGGTTTTCGAAGAACACGGCCGCGCGCAGGTGGATCGCGCCGATATCGGCCCAGTCCAGGATTTGTTCGGCCGCCCAGTGCTGGCGCATACGCGGGGTGAGCGCCCGGGGTCCGGCGGCGAGTTGGGAGACGGCGACGACGCGTTCGACTCCGGCTTCGCGGGCACACACCGCGAAGGCGCCCGCGGCGTCGAGGAGTCCGTCGATCACCGGGTAGGTGAAGTAGGCGGCGCGTATCCCTTCCATGGCGGCGCGAGTGAAGGCGATATCCCGCAGGTCGCCGACGACGACTTTCGCACCGAGTGCGCGCAGGACGGTGGCGCGTTCGTCGTCGGTGTGTACGACGGCGCGGACGGGAATGCCGCGCCCGAGCAGTTGCGCTGTGAGATGCCGCCCGGTCGATCCTTGACGTCCCCCGGCGGCACCGGTGACGAGTACCGGCTCCATGTCATCACGGTACGGTGCGGACTGTTGCGGCACATGCGCTTTCGCGGGTACGCGCTCGCCGCGGGGTGGCGTGTCCCCGCCGGAGCGGCGGCTGTCGTGGCTGACCCAGTCCTCGCCGAGGTCGTTGCACGACAGAGACTTCGTTACCGGAAGGAGATGCGGGCTAGAGGGTGCGGATCACCCGGGCGGGATTGCCTGCGGCGAACACCTTCCGGGGAAGATCGCGGGTGACCACACTGCCCGCGCCCACCACGGTATTCGCCCCGATACTCACCCCGGGGCACACGATGACACCGCCACCCAGCCAGACGTTGTCCCCGATGGTGATGGGCGCGGCGGTTTCCCAGCGTTGCCGCCGCAGTTCGTGATCCTGCATCGGATGCAGGGCGGTGAGCAGTTGCGCGCGCGGACCGATCGACACGTCGTCGCCGATGGTCACCGGCGCGCAATCGAGCACGATGGCGTCGTAGTTCAGAAAGCTGTTGGCGCCCAGGCGAATCAAATGCCCGTAATCGCATTGGAAGCGCGGCATGATCCACGATCCCTCGCCGATCGCGCCGAGCAGCTCGGTCAGCAGGGCGTAGCGCCGCTGCTCCCGGCCCGCGCCGGTGGCATTGAATTCGTCCAGTAGTCCCTGGCAGCGCCGCCGTTCGGCGATCAGCTCCGGGTCGTTGTCGCGATAGAGTTCGCCGCGCAGCATGCGGTCCCTGTGTTCACCCACGCGATCCATCCTGCCGACTCCCGGGGGCGGATGCTCGCGGTGTGCTCTGGTATCGACGTAGGCGTGGAACTCGGAGCTCTCTTCCCCGGTACGGTGCGCACGCGGTGACCTGTTGTACGTGGCAGAATCGGTCGAGACCGCTCTCGATGCCGCGGGATTCCTGCTCGACCGATGGCACTGACGACGGAGGTGGGCATGACTGCTTCGACCGTCGACGAATATCTCGCGGGATTCCCCGCCGAGGTCCGGCAGGTGCTCGAACGGGTGCGTGCGACCCTGCGCGAGGTCCTGCCGGAAGGGACCGAGGACATCAGCTACGACGTGCCGGCCATTCGGGTGGGCGGTAAGCCGGTGGTCTACTTCGCGGGATGGAAGAAGCACATCAGCGTGTACCCGGTACCCGCGGGCGATGCCGAGTACACCCGGGACATCGCCGAATACCAGGCGGGCAAGGGCACATTGAAGTTCGCGCTGGACAGGCCGATCCCGTACGAGTTGATCGGGCGCACCGGCGCGCTGCTGGCCGCACAGCGCGGCGGGCACTGATCCGCTACCGGGCGCGGGCGCGGGACAGGTTCCAGCCCTGCCAGCTGTCATTGCGCGTGCTCGGTTCGAGCGAGGTGCGGATCCGTTCGCGCTCCAGCTCCGGGAGCCGGTCCAGGGCGGGCAGGATATCGGTGGACAGGCCGCTCAGATAGTCGTGGTCCAGGGATTTGCCCGACTGCCAGCGATCGATATTGCGGTCGGCCACCAGGGCTTCCGGATTCACCACCGCCAGTACCAGCAGGGTGACCGCGGCCGCGCCGATCGCCGCGCGCGGCACCCATTCCCTGTGCAAGCGCACCAGACTGGCCAGCACCAGCAGATACACCAGCGCGATCCACAGTTCGAACACCTCCACCAGCACCCGCATCACCGTGAACCCGTACGCCTGCTGATAGGTCCACATGCGCTGCAGCGCCGAGGCCACGATCACCAGGGTCAGCACACTGACCGCCGCCACCGCCACCCGCAACCACAGCCGATCCCGCGCCTCGCGCTGCGCCGCCCAGCGCTGCACCACCGCGATCACCACCAGCGCGAGCATGCTCACCATCGACAGCTGCCAGAAACCACTGCGCGCGTATTCGGCATAGGTCAGATCGGCGGTGCGCTGGACATATCCGTCCCCACCGAACAGCACCGCCAGCTGCGTACCCAGGAAGATCGCGAAGAGCACCGTCAGCGCACCCATCGGCAGACCCCATTCGGCCCGGGACAACCGCCGAACCCCCTGCGCGCCAGTAGATTCCGATCCGGCGATGACCTGATCGAGCAGCCCGACCACCACCGAATCTGTTCCGGCGGCCGGGGGTGGCGGACCGGCCAGCACATACAGCGCCCCCGCCACACCCAGACCGGCCATCGCGAATACGAACCCCCACCGGAACAAATCCGGTCCCCGCAACGAGGGCAGCACATCCTGCACCAGGCGCGCGAACACCGCGTCCGCACCCGCCAGCAGCGGCACGAACACCAGCAGCAACCCCACGGTCGCCGCCACCGACCAGCCGACCCGCCGCTCCGCCCGTCCCCGTGAGGACTCCGCGTGCCCCGCCCATCGATACAGCCACGGCAGCGAGGTCACCGCCCCGAACGGCACCGAGAACACATCGAAGAACAACCCGTATGCCGATCGTCGCCCCACGATCGCCAACGACCCCGCGGTCGCCGCCCCCGCCAGGCACAGCACGAACAACCAGGATGCGGCGCGAAAGGTACCCACCGCTATGAGCGCGAGCGCCAATCCCGCCCACCAGAGCCGGGAATACCGGGCGACGAACGTCGAGACCCGTTCCAGTACAGCACTATCGGTGCTCCGGGCGGTTGAAGGAACGCCGAGGCCGGACGAGAGAGCCGAACCCTCCCCTCCCGCGGACTCATCTCCCTCGTCGACCTCTCCCCGGCGGCGCGCGGCACGATCCACCGCATAGACCGCCCCTCCCGACGCGAGGGCCGCGAGCAACCAGCCGACCCCGGGCCGATCCAGCGGAACGAACACCGCCGCCGCCAAACCTGCGACACCGATCGCGGTGAACGCACCGCGCGGCATGGGAATCAAGGCCGACCTCGGCGGAACCCGCACCGGCGGAGCACTCCGGGGATAGTCCATCGCGGCGTCCGGGCCGGGAGACCGAGTCATCACCGGATCCTGTTGCGCGGGTTTCGGTGTGTCGGGATTTGGTGTGTCGGGATTTGGCGTGTCGGACATGGGATGCCTCCGATGGGCGTGCGGGATCATCCCGGTCGCGTGCTGCGATCGGGCTGGATGTCGAGATGGGTTACTGCGGAAGGGGATTCGGGGTGCGTCGACGGCCGGCGAGCCGGTCAGAGGTTGGGTAGCGTCAGTCGGATTCGGGAGCCGGGGGCCGCGACGGCGATGGTGCCGCCGTGGAGGTCGACTATCCAGCGGGCGATGGCCAGGCCGAGGCCGGTGCCGCCGCCGTTGGGCCGGCCGCCGCGGGTGAATCGTTCGAAGGCGCGGGCGCGGTCGGCGGGCGGGATGCCCGGGCCCTCGTCTTCGACCTCGATGACGGTGTGATCACGCAGCGGGTGGGCGGTGAGCCGGACCTCGCCCCGGGCCGGTCCGTGCCGGGTGGCGTTATCGCACAGGTTGAGCAGCACCTGGTGCAGGCGGGCGCGGTCGGCGTAGACGGTCAGGCCGGGGGTGGTGGTGATGGTGAAGCGGACGGGACGGTCCAGCGCGGCGGCCATGACCTCGGCCTCGGCGACGACCTCCTTCAGCAACGGCTGCAACGGCAGCACCTCGCGGTCGAGGGCGACCGCGCCCGCTTCCACACTGGACAGGGCCAGCAGTTCGGTGACCAGCAGGCTCAGGCGTTCGGTCTGGGCGAGCGCGGTGCGCAGGGTCGCCGGATCGGGTTCGGCCACACCATCGACGAGGTTCTCCAGCACCACCCCCAAAGCCGTGATGGGCGTACGCAATTCATGCGACACATTGGCGATGAAATCGCGGCGCTGTTGATCGGCGGCAGCTAGATCCGCGGCCATCTGATTGAACGCCTCCGCCAACTGCCCCACCTCGTCCCGGGAGGTGGCGAGCACCCGCCGCGAATAATCGCCCTGCGCCATGCGTTTGGCGGCGGCGGTCATCTGGCGCAGCGGCAGCGTCATCCCATGCGCCATCATCTGCGACAGCACCAATGCCAGCAGAATGGCCGCGATGGTGGTGCGCGGCGGCAACCAGCCGATCTTCAACGCGAAGAACCCGAACGCCACCGCACCCGAAGCCACCATCACAATCGCGAGCTTGAGTTTGATCGACCGCATCCGGTCCAGCGGCCGCGGCAGCCACGCCGACAGCCGATCCGCCGCCTCCCGCACCGACTCCCTCATCGAGCCCCCTCGGAGTCCCCGGCGAGGGGGCACTCGGGGCGGCGATCACCGCGAATGTCCGCCCCGCGTACACACTCGCGATCGGTGGCGGCGCTCATCGCGCCTCCAGCGCGTAGCCGACCCCGTGCACGGTGCGGATGAGGTCCGCGCCCAGCTTGCGGCGCAACGCCTTGATGTGACTGTCCACCGCGCGTGTGCCCGAGGCGTCGGGCCAGCCCCAGATCTCCGAGAGCAGCCGATCGCGCGCCAGCACCGCGCGCGGACGACGGGCCAGATGCACCAGCAGCTCGAATTCCAGTGGGGTGAGCTGGGTTGCGGCCTCACCCCGCCACACTCGACGCTGATCGATATCGATGCGCAGATCCCCCACCACAATGGTCGCCCCGGGTGTGGCGGTGCGTTCGACCCGGCGCAGCAGGGCATGGATTCGCGCCGTGAGAACGCGCAGCGAGAACGGTTTGGTCAGATAGTCGTCCGCGCCCACCCCCAAACCGATCAGCACATCGGTCTCGTCGGTGCGCGCGGTCAGCATGAGCACCGGCACGGGCCGCCGCGCCTGAATCCGACGGCACACCTCGAGGCCGTCGAAACCCGGCAGCATCACATCGAGCACCACCAGATCCGGCAGCAGCGCTTCGGCCGCATTCACCGCGGCGGGACCGTCATGGGCCAGATCCACGGTGAACCCCTCCGCGCGCAGGCGCACGGCAATCGATTCGGCAATGGTCGGCTCATCCTCGACCACCAGAATCCGCCGCGCGCTACCCTGCTGGCTCAATTCCATGCAGGTGACATTAGGCAGTCCGAGTGGAGATGGTTCGCACCGCTTGTGAAGATCCTGTGCAGACCCCGCTCACACCACCCGGACTCGAGACCGCGGCACACCGGAGCATCGCGCGGGCCGCTGCGCGCGGGCACTTCCGCACGCCGGACCCGTGCCCCCGCCGTGGAGACCGGGGACGCGCCGGTCGGCCTGGCGAACCGAGTCGATGACAGTCGCCGGGCTGCGGGGCGGACCGGTTACGACCGGCCGTAGTATGTCCGGGTGCACTCACCGACGGATCACACCGCGCGCCTGCGTGGCGCTGCCGTCGGCGCTGCCTCGGGGGCCGTGGCGATCTTCGCGCACGGGCTCGGCGGCGGCGGGACCGCACCGGATGGCTCCGCGCTGGCGCTGCTGTTCGCGGCGTGCACGGTGATCGGGGTGACGGTCGCGTCGGTGCGACCTCGCTCTGGGCTCGCATCGGTCATGGGAATGCTGGCCGCGGGGCAGGGTATCGGGCATATCGCGCTGTCCATGTCGCCCGAGCATCATCATCATGCGGCGTCGCCGACCATGCTGGTCGCGCACCTCATCGCGATTCCGTTCGGGGCGTTGGTTATTCGCGCGGGCGAGACGGGGATGCGGCGGGCGATCACCAGTGCGCGGCGGTTCATCGTCGCATTGGGGATCACACCGGCACCGACCGAGCCGCCCGCGCGCATCAGCTCGGTCGATGAGCGGGCGGCGGTTCAGCTGCTGCTGGTGAGCCCGGGCATCGGGCGGCGCGGGCCACCGGCGTTGCGGCGAACTTCCGCTCACCTCGTCCCGGCATAGTCGCATGGAGTTCATCGCCGGTCGCGTGGCGTTCATCGCTCCGCGGCCCGGCACCCGGCGCGCCCGGGCATAGTCCAGAGCACATCGCCGCTGTCCAGGCGTGCGCTGTATGCGGCCGACTCGTAGTGCCCCGCGTGATTCCAGCTCCGGCACGCACGGCGTTTCCTGACGGACCCGAGCCGCGCACGCCGGACTCTGCTGTGCAGATCCGCTCTGATAGTCGCGACAGCTCGCCGAGCGCAGCGTTCACGCGCACATGTGCCGACGCTTCGGGTCGAGGTCCCCCTTGCCTTCCCTCATCGATCGGAGTTTTCGGTGTCCGTTTCTTTCGCAGGCCGCGCCGCGCGTGCCCGCCGCCTCACCGCCATCGCCGCACTGTCGGCCCTGGCCCTCTTCCCCGTGGCCTGTTCATCCGATTCGGGGTCGAGTGCGATCTCGGGCAAGGCCGCGGATCAGGTGTCCATGAACGATCAGTGGATCAAGGCCGCCGACAGCGGTATGTCCGCGGCGTTCGGGACGCTGAACAATGCGGGCGATCAGCCCGTACAGCTGGTGGCCGCGTCCAGTCCGGCCTCCGCGCGCGTGGAGATCCACGAGGTCGTCGCCGATGCCGCAGGCGGCGATAAGACCATGCGCCCCAAGGAAGGTGGGCTCACCATTCCCGCGCACGGGTCCTGGACCCTCGAGCCCGGTGGCGAGCATCTGATGTTCATGGATTTGAAGCAGCCGCTGCGCACCGGCTCGGAGACACCCATCACCCTGGTGTTCTCCGACGGCTCCAGCACCACCGTCACCGCGCAGGTGCGCGACTTCGCCGGCGGTAAGGAGAATTACGCGCCCACCACCGGCGACAATGCCGCGCACGGTGGCTGAGCGGGAACAGCCGCGCGCGACCCGGGTCTCCCGGCGACGCCTGCTCGGTGGCGGCGCCGCCGCGGCGGGCGTCGCCGGGGCGGCCGGAATCGGCTGGGGCGCGGCCACTCGCACCCCTCGCGAGCACGACCGCGATCCCGGACTCGAGACCGTCCCGTTCCACGGCCCGCATCAGGCCGGAATCGATACCGAGCCACCACGATCGGTGGCCTTCGTCGGCTTCGATCTGAACCCGGAACTCGATCGCGAGGACATCATCGGCCTCCTGAAGATCTGGACCGATGACGCGGCGCGACTGACCCAGGGCAAACCCGCGCTCGCCGATACCGAACCGGAATTGGCCATGCGCCCGGCCCGGCTCACCGTGACGGTCGGTTTCGGGCCGGAGCTGTTCACCGTGGCCGGGCTCGCCGCGCTGCGGCCGGCCTGGCTCAAACAGTTGCCGTCCTTCCCCATCGATCAACTCGATCCGGCGTACACCGGCGCGGACCTGCTGTTGCAGATCTGCGCGGACGAGGCCACCACGGTCTCGCATGCGGTGCGCGTGCTGTCCAAACATGTGAAATCGCTGGTGCGGGTGCGCTGGGTACAGCGCGGCTTCCGCAATGCCCCCAGAGGGCAGACCATGCGCAACCTCATGGGCCAGGTCGACGGAACCGTCAATATCGCCCCGGGCACAGCCGATTTCGATCGCCTCGTCTGGGACGACGGCGGTGCGCAGGCCTGGCTGGCGGGCGGCACTTCGCTGGTGCTGCGCCGGATCGCCATGAAGCTCGACACCTGGGACGAACTCGATGCGGACGGGCGGGCCACCACCCTGGGACGGCACGACTCCACCGGTGCACCGCTCACGGGCAGCACCGAATTCGACGATCCGGATTTCACCAAGGTCGATCGGTACGGCATTCCGGTGATCCCGCCGTCCTCGCATATCGCCCGCGCGCACCACGCGCACGACCATGAGCGATTCCTGCGGCGCGGCTACAACTACGACGACGCGCCCGCCCCCGGGCACGTCTCGAATTCCGGATTGCTGTTCGTGGCCTGCCAGCGCGATGTCGATGCCCAGTATCTGCCGGTGCAGGCACGACTCGCCGAGTTCGACGCACTGAACCAATGGACCACACCGGTCGGTTCGGCCGTGTTCGTGATTCCCCCCGGCGTACCCGCGCCCGGCGGATACCTGGGACAGCAATTGTTCGACAGCGCCGCGCGCGGGCGCTGATTCGCGACCCGGCCGGACCGTGCACGAGGGGCGGTCCGGCCGGGCCCTAGGGTGTTCCACCATGACCGTGCTGCGTTCGATCGCCCTGTTCGCACTGGCCGCCGTCGCCGAAATAGGTGGGGCCTGGCTCATCTGGCAGGGGGTGCGCGAGCATCGCGGCTGGGCGTGGATGGGCGCGGGGGTGGTCGCGCTCGGCTGCTACGGCTTCGTGGCCACGCTGCAACCCGATGCGAATTTCGGTCGGATCCTCGCCGCCTACGGCGGAGTGTTCGTGGCGGGCTCACTGCTGTGGGGTATGGCCCTGGACGGCTTCCGACCGGATCGCTGGGATGTGTTGGGCGCGTTGATTTGTCTGGTCGGCGTCGCGGTCGTCATGTACGCGCCCCGTTCCACATGAAACATACGTTGACCTGGGCGCATGCGCGCAGGACGCGCAAAACCGCACTGCACGAAGAAAATTCGCGTTCGACCTGATCAGAGCGATGTCCGGGTGCGCGAATCGGTTCAGCGCGTGGATGATCCGAGGAGCAGATCGATCAACGAACGAGCGGTCGGTATCGCGGATTCGTCGCCGAGCCGGGTCGCGGTATTGGCCGCGGACACCAGTGCGTCGAGCTGGAATGCCAGCGCGTGCGCGTCCGCACCGGCCGCATAGCCCTGCTCCTGCGCGCGCCCGATCTCCTTCTCCAACAGCGCCAGCCAGTCCTCGTGATCGGCCACCAGCGCATCGCGCACCGGGCCGGGTCGGCTGTCGAACTCGGGCAGTCCGGCAACCCGGAAGCAACCGCCGGGCAGCACCGGTGCGCCGATATAGGCGAACCAGTTGTCCAGGAACGCGCGCAATCGCGGCATGCCCTTGGGTTCGGGCAGCGCCGGGCGCACCACATGGTCGATGAAGACCTCGCGCGCGGATTCGACGGCGGCCAATTGCAGATTCTCCTTGGTGCCGAAGAGCGTCGCGACACCGCTCTTGCTCACCCCGAGATCACTCGCCAGACGCCCCAGACTCAATCCGGTCAGCCCCTCGACGGAGGCGACATCGGCGGCATGCCGGGCGATGGTGGCGCGAGCGCGTGCGCCCTTCAACAGTCGCTGATCGGAAATCTGCTGCTCAGCACCGGGCACGGGCTCATCCATTCGTCCAGTCTCGCATTATCTGTTGCCAAAACACACGATCGGTCGTACTTTTCAACAATACGAACGATCGTGCGTACTGTTTTGATCCCGCCTCTTCTGCACGGAAGTCCCGCCATGACAGAGACCACCCCGCGGCCCAGCGCCGCACCGCCCGACCCGCCCCCGTCCGCCACCTCCGCACCGGCAACCACCGCGCCCGCATCGGCGGCCCCCGCGCCCACCACTCCGCCCGCCGACCGATCCACGCGCCGCGCGCTGCTGGTCGCCTGCGGTGCGGCTTTCGTTGCCTTCCTCGACCTCTCGGTCGTCAATATCGCCTTCCCCGCCATCGGCCGCGACTATCCCGGCACCTCACCCACCACCCTCACCTGGGTGGTGAGCGGTTACGCGGTCGCTTTCGCCGCACTCCTCACCCCCGCCGGACGCCTGGCCGACGCACTCGGCCGCGGACGCGTATTCCTCGGCGCGCTGGCCGGATTCGCCCTCACCTCCCTGCTCTGCGCCCTGGCCCCCGGCGCGGAGTGGCTCATCACCGGCCGATTCCTCCAGGGCGCGACCGCCGCGTTCCTCATCCCCGCCGGACTCGGACTCGTATTGAGCGCCACCCCACCCGCGCGGATCGGCGTGGCCATGGCCGCCTGGACCGCCGCGGGCGGATTCGCCGCCACCATCGGCCCCGCGGCCGGCGGTGCGCTCGTGGACTGGTTCGGCTGGCGTTCGGTCTTCGTCGTCAATGTGCCCATCGCGCTCGTGCTCATCGCGCTCGGACTCGGACTGACCGCCCACGAGGTGCGGCACGCCGACGGTCTGCCCGATCTATTGGGCACCGCCGCAACGGGATTGGGTATCGGCGCGATCGTCGCCGCGGTCACCCAGGGCCAGCCGTGGGGCTGGGACAACTGGCGCACCCTGGCCAGCGGTATCGGCGGAATGGTACTGCTGGGCATCGCGCTGTGGCGTTCGCGCAGCCATCCGCGCCCGGCGATCGCGGTGACCCTGTGGCGCAGTCACCGCTACGCACTGGTCAATGCCATCGCCTTCGTCTTCGGCGCGGCCATGTTCGCCTGGCTGCTGGCCGGACCGCTCTGGCTCGACAATGTCTGGCACTACCCGGTATTGAAGTCCGCCGGACTCCTGACTATCGGCGCCGTCGCCTCCATGGTCACCGCGGTCATCGCCGGGCGCGCGCCCGAGCAGGCGCAGCGCTGGCTCGGTGCGACGGGCGCACTGGCGTTCGCGGCCTCCGCCTTCTATATGAGCACCGACGTCTTCGGCGTCACCCCGAAACTCTGGTCCGCGTGGGTGCCCGTCGGAATCCTGGGCGGGGGCGGAGTGGGCATGGTGATCACCGTGCTGGGCACCGCCGCCGCCAGATCGCTTCCGCCGCAACGCTTCGCGGCCGGAGTGGGTATGAACCTCACCGCCCGCCAATCCGGTGGCGCGCTCGGGGTCGCGGTACTGGCCGCGGTCTTCGCCGCCCACCCGCACGACGGTCTGACCGCCTTCCACATTCTGTTCGCGATCTGCGGGGCCATCGCCGTGGTCGCCGCCGTACTCGCCGCACTGCCCGTCCGCACCGAGGAGACGACCCTGTGAGCACCCCTGACATTCGCACCGGCGGTACCCTCGCGACCCGGCCCGGCGACCCGCCGCGCACCCATATCGGCCTCGACGACCCGTACCTGCTCTCGGACGCGACGGCCCGCGAACTCCTCGCCGTCACCCCGTGGCGTCGCTTCGCGGTGGTCGGCGATTCCACCGCCGCGGGCACCGGCGATTCCTCCCCGGGCTATGAACGCCTGCCCTGGCCCGACCGGCTGGCGCGCTGGCTGCGGGCCGCGCATCCCGACACCGACTACCTCAATACCGGTCGCATGGGTGCGACCATCCCCGAGGTGCGCGCCGAACAGCTTGCCGCCCTGGGCGATTTCCGTCCCGATCTGGTGCATGTCACCTGCGGCGGCAATGATCTGATGCGCCGCGACGCCGATATCGTCGCCGTCGAACGCGATCTGGACGCGCTGTGCGAGCGCGTCGCCGCCACCGGCGCACGCCTGTCGATGTTCACCCTCGCCGACGCCTTCACCGGTCCGCTGCTTCCGCTGCGCCCCCGGTTCGCCGCCTTCGCCGAGAGCGTGCGCCGGGTCGCGGCCCGCCACGACGCCATCCTCACCGAATTCTGGAGTCATCCCGCGCGCCTGCGCCAGGATTGGCTCAGCGCCGACCACATCCACTTGACCATGGCCGGTCAAGCGGTGGTCGCCGCCGAGCTCGCGAAATCCTTGGCCCGGCACGCCGATTCACGCCACGGCGGGGAATAGGGCGGCGGGCGACAGGTCAGTGCCAGAGCGCGGCGATGAACACATTGAGGATGGCCAGCCCGCCCGCTGCATGGGTCATCCACGGCAGCGCCTTGCCGCGCTTGGCATCGGCCCGCCCCATCTCGGCGAAGCCCGCGACCAGAACGGCCACCACGAGTTTGGTGATGATCTTGGGCATATTCGGATCCTTGCCCAGCGAATCGATCGACTCGGCCATCCCGACCAGGATGATGCCGGTGATCAACTGGGCGCGCGCTCCCCACACCATCAATTCCGAGACCCGCGGCTGCGCGGCCGCATACCCGCCGACCACGGCCGCCATACCGAGCAGATGGAACACGACGAACAGGTCGTAGACGAAGTCCATGACTGCATACGGTAATTGATCACCCCGGGTCAACGACAAGCGGTAGTACACAAAAACCCGCTGATCCGTGCCGACTTTCCGCAACACACCGGCGGGATCGCCGCGAGCTAGCGCCTCGTCCGTCCCAATGGTCCGGTCTCGCCGATCGGCCCCCGCCGATCGGGCGGGGCACTGGTTTCGAGGGTTCGTCCCGCGGGTAGTCCACCCCCAGTGGCTCTCCGTGCGCGTCCTGGGGGGTCTTCCGCGTGTGGGAGCAGTGACGTCTAGGAGAACTCAGTGGCGGTTGTACTCGTGCTGCGGGCACGCGGGCTGGGTGATCTACTCACCGCGGTCCCTGCCCTGCGCGCACTGCGCCGGGCCCGGCCCGGGGACCACATCGCACTGGCCGCCCCGCATCGGCTCAAACCCCTGGTCGATCTGATCGCCTCCATCGACGAGATGATCCCGAGCGCCGAACCGACCGGAATCCGCTGGGACGGCGAGCCGCCCGCCCTCCTGGTGAATCTGCACAGCGCCACCGCCGACAGCATGCTCGAAGTGCACCGCATCCGCCCCGAACGCATTCTCGCCTACCGTAATCCGGCCTTCCCGGAGTTGGCCGGACCCGAGTGGGAGAACGATATGCACGATGTGGACCGGTGGTGCCATCTGCTCGAATCCGCCGGTATCACCGCCGATCGCCGCAATCTCGGCCTGGTGCCGCCGGTGGCAACCACCAGTCATCGCGACTGCGTGGTCGTGCATATCGGCGCGGGCGCGGCCGCCCGGCGCTGGCCGCCGGATCGTTTCGCCGCGGTGGTCCGGCATCTGCTGGTGCAGGACCGCGATGTGGTGATCACCGGTGACGAGACCGAACGCGATATCGCCCTCGGGGTGGCCGCGCGCGCCGGACTCAATACCGCCCGGGTACTGGCCGGACAGCAGAACCTCATCGAATTGGCCGCGACCGTCGCCGAGGCCGCGCTGGTGATCTGCGGTGACACCGGAGTCGCCCATCTGGCAACGGCTTTCGGCACCCGCACGGTACTGCTGTTCGGGCCGACCCCGCCCAGCCGCAGTGGCCCGCCCCCGCATCTGCTGGGCAGGCATGCGGTGCTGTGGGCCGGGCAGACCGGTGATCCGGACGCGCCGACCATCGATCCCGGGCTGTTGAAGATCGGCGTGCCCGAGGTCGTCACCGCGATCGACAAACAGTTGCGCAAACGGCCCTGGCCCGGCACGGGTCTGGATCGCCGTGCGCAGCAAACCTATCGGCGCGTGGGCTGAAAGCCCGCGCCACACCTACTCCCCTATATAGAGGCACCTCCCTCCGACCCGCGCGCCTCTATATAGGGGGCGCGCGTTCAGGTATCGGCGATATCGGCGCGGGCACTGGACAGCGCGGCCGAATACGAGGCGATGGCGCTGGGCCAGAACTGCTCGAGGTAGTCGCGGGCATCGGCCAATCCGCGCGGATCCAGACCGTAGAGCCGGCGATTGCCCTCGGGCTGCACCATGACCAGGCGGGCCTCACGCAGGATCTTCAAATGCTGGGATACCGCCGAGCTACTGACCCCGACCAGATCGGCGAGCTCACCGACGGACCGCGGTCCCTGCGGTAGCGCCTCGAAGACCGCGCGCCGAGTGGGGTCGGCAAGGGCGCTGAGCACTCTCACTCCGTTAGTGGGCACTTAAATAGAGTGCCCGGCGGAGTTGATCAGGTCAATACACCCGAATCGACCCGATCCCAAGGTCATGCCGAAATTACCCGCGTGTCGTTACCTACCCGTGACACTCCACCTGGCGTTTTGTACCGATGTGACGGTGATTACAGGGTTTTGAACCGGTTATGACCACACCGTACGTTCGATGCATGCCCGTAACCGTTCCGTTATCTCGCGGCCTGCGTAAGGCCAGTCGGTACCGGTCGGCCGCAACTCGCGCAGTGGCCGTCTCCGCAGTCGTCGGCGCCTCGTTGAGTGCGCTGGCCGCCGCCGACCCGAATGCCGAAGCCCAACCGAGCAACCCCGTCGCAATCGCTGCCGCCCCGCACGACGCGCGGTTCACCGCCTTCACACCGTACGAGGCGCAGATGCCGCAGTTCGTGCCGCCGGAGGTCACCGACTTCCTGCGCAACCTGGGTATCGAGCAGGCCCGCCCCAAGACCGTGCGCCCCGTCGCCGGACCGCTGACCTCCGGCTTCGGCGCCCGCTGGGGCGCCATGCACGCGGGCATCGACTTCGGGGACGGCCTCGGCACCCCCATTCGCGCCGTGACCGACGGTACCGTCCTCGAGGCGGGTCCGGCCTCGGGCTTCGGCCTGTGGGTGCGCATCCAGCAGGATGACGGCACCATCGGCGTCTACGGCCATATGCAGGACATCCTGGTGCAGCCGGGCCAGCAGGTGCGCGCGGGCGACGAGATCGCCACCGTCGGCAGCCGCGGCTACTCCACCGGTCCGCATCTGCACTACGAGGTGCACACCTCCCCCGGTGTGCAGATCGATCCGCTGCCGTGGCTCGCGGGCCGTGGCATGGATGTCGGCACCGTCTCGGACTGAGCATGACCGGTCCGGGGAATCGATGAGGGATTCCCGTTCCGGTGCAATGCTTTTCATGAAGAACCCGCCCGAGCCACTCGGCGCGGGGTTCTTGCCATACCGCCTCGGCGTCGCGGCCGGAGGCGGCGAAATGCTGCCGGTAGCGGTCCGGGGTGGTCGAGAGCCTGCGCGCGATCACCCCGGTGCAGGATCGTGCCGTGCTTGTCGCCCACCGCGCGGGCGATCGCGCCCACCGTCAGATCGCCGGTCTCGAGCAGGGTGCGCGCCGCCTCCAAACACGCGGTAGCCCGCCGGCACCAGCGGCGGGACCAGGTGCCGGAACACCCTGCCGGTGAAAGCCCATCCCGTGCGCCAGCACCGGCAACGGTCCGTCACCGCTCACATCACAGGCGATCCGGCCGCCACTCACCGTCACGAACGCGGTCACTGCCTTTGCCTTTCGGTCGGCCCCGGAAGGCACGGAAGGCCCGGAACACCATGCGTACAGCTCGAATTGAACGGCGGCGGGCGGCGCGGCACGAGAGCGTCGGCGGGGCCGGTCACCTGTGCGGCAGAGATCATCACCCCCGGCCACCCAGTACCCGGGTACTACGTGCGGACCACACCGCCGGGGGACGACCGGTGCGGGAATCCGGTCATAACGTCGCCGACATGACCACGAGCGTCGCCGAAAAGACCGCAGCCACACCGGTATCCGCCCCCCGCAGGATGCATCGCCCGCTGCTCGCCATGACCGCCGTCATGGCCGCACTGGCCGCCTTCTCCCTCTGCGCCATGGCATTCGACGATCGAATGCTGCTGCACGAATCGGTATGGCTGAAACCGCTCAAATTCGCGGTCGCCTTCGTGCTCTACGCCTTCACCCTGGCGTGGCTGCTGTCCTTCCCGCATCGCGGACAGCGCCTGACCTGGTGGATGGGAACGATCTTCGCGATCACCGGGGTGCTGGATATCGGGTTCATCGTGGTGCAGGCCGCGCGCGGCACCTTCAGCCATTTCAATACCGAAACCGACGCCTTCAATGTGATCGGGCAGCAGGTGTTCATGACCGGGGTGCCCGGGCTGTTCCTGGCGAATCTGGTGATCGCCGTGACGCTTTCGTGGCAGAAGGTGACCGATCGCCCGCTGACCCGCGCCATTCACGCCGGGCTGGGGATCGCGGTGGCCGGTATGGCGGTGGCCTACGCCATGGGTTTCAGCGGTGCGCAGCAGACCACCGACGCGTACGGGCATCCGGTCGAACTGGCCGCCGGGCACACCTTCGAGGCCGGGCAGCCGCCGGTGCGCGACGGTGTGGGCGGCATGCCGATCACGCACTGGAGCACCACCGGCGGCGATCTGCGGATCGCGCACTTCCTGGGCCTGCACGGCATCCAGATCCTGATCGTGGCCGCACTGCTGCTGCCCCGACTGGCCCGGCGAGTGCCGTGGCTGCGCGCCGAAGCCGTTCGCGCGGACCTGATCCGGGTGTTCGCGCTGACCTACGCCGGACTCTTCGGCGTCATCGCCTGGCAGGCGTTCCGCGGTCAGGCGCTCATCCACCCGGATGCGGCCACCCTCACCGGTTTCGGTGCGGTCGCCGCGGTCCCGGTGCTGGGCACCGCCCTGGTCTACGCGCTCCGAGGGCGAAGCACCGCAACGGTTCTCGCCGCACCCGTCAGCGCAGCCGCTCCGCGTCCCGGGTCAGTTTCACCAATATCGCGGTGAGATCGGTGAGTTCGATGGAGTCCGCTCCCTCGGCGACCGCGGTGGCCACGTCCTCGGCCGCGCAGCGCGCGGCGAACCACCGGTCCGACAGGTCCGCGACCTCCTGCGCGCTGAGCACCACCGAGTCCTCGGGAATACCGCTGCCCTTGAGACTGTTTCGAGCTTCGTAAGCCCGCTGGCGGCAGGATTGCCGGCAGTAGCGCCGGCGGCGCCCGATCTCACTATCGGCGATCTCCCTTCCACACCATTGGCAGGGCATCAGGCGGCGAGACATGGTCGCAAACATTAGTGGTTGCGGGCCGTGACCGGGCGCGGGGCACGCCGGAGCGAACCGGTGCGCTCCGGAGAGTAGAATGTTGGGGTTCTCATCTCCACGGGAACCGAAGCCCGCGCCGATGCGTTGAGTAAGCAGTGGCGTTGACATGAAGTTTTGATTGTTGCCGAGAGGCGAGAAGGGACCGCACCCATGGCAGATCGCGTACTCCGGGGCAGTCGACTTGGAGCGGTGAGCTACGAGACCGACCGCGACCACGACTTGGCGCCCCGTCGGATGGCGCGGTACCGGACGGAGAACGGCGAGGAATTCGATGTTCCCTTCGCCGATGACGCCGAAATCCCCCCGACCTGGCTGTGCCGCAATGGCCAGGAGGGTGTGCTCATGGAGGGCACCACGCAGGAGCCCAAGAAGGTGAAGCCGCCGCGTACGCACTGGGACATGCTCCTCGAGCGTCGCAGCAAGGAAGAGCTGGAAGAGCTGCTGCAGGAGCGGATGGATCTCATCAAGAGCCGTCGCCGCGCCTGAGCGCATCGAGAAATCGATCGCGCTGCGAAATTGACCAAGGCCCCCTCCCGTTCGGGAGGGGGCCTCGTCTCTTTCACGGTACAGGCCCCTCCCATTGTCCGGGAGGGGTTTGCGCATGCTGCGACGCAGTTACTCGCGCGCCGCTACCTCGTTCAGTGGCTGGCGACCTTGCGGTACTGCAACAGGGCCAGCGGTACCGCCACCGCCAGAATGCCGACCGAGCACAGGATCGCGTATTCGACGCAGTGATCGGCGGGCCATCCGACTGCGGGGGTGAAGCTGGGCGGGGACCCGTTGTCGAAGAGTTTGCGCCCGGCCGCGGCGACCGCGGTGATCGGATTCCACGCCGCGACGGTGCGCAGCGGCCCGGGCAGCGTCTCCCCCGAGATGAACGCCGAGGAGATGAACGACAGCGGGAACAACCAGATCAGGCCCGCGCTCTGCGCCACCTCCACACTCGGTGACATGAGCCCGGTGAGCGCGCCCACCCACGACATGGCGAAGGCGAACAGCAGGATCACCGCGAAAGCCAGGACGGCATCGGCGATTCCGCCGTTGATGCGCCAGCCGACGGCGTATCCGCAGGCCACCATGACGGCCAGGGCCAGGATATTGACCACCAGATCCGACAGGGTGCGGCCCATCAGCACCGCCAGCCGCGACATGGGCAGCGTGCGCATCCGGTCGATAATGCCCTTGTGCAGGTCGTTGGCCAGGCCGACGGTGGTGAAGGCGGCATTGAATGCCACTGTCTGGGCGAAGATTCCGGCCAGCAGGAACTCCCGGTACTGGCTGCCGCCCAGTGACGCCCCGAAGATGTAGGCGAACAGGAACACGAACATCAGCGGCTGGATGGTGGCCGTGACCAGCAGGGTGGGCACGCGCAGAATGGTCAGCAGATTGCGGTAGGCGACAATGGCGCTGTCGCGAATCGCCCTTGGCAGCAACAGCATCGGATTGTGTTCCGCGGGCGGTCCGGGCTGCGCCGGGGCCTCGGCGGTGGCGGTGCTCACGACAGGATCTCCTCTTGCACGGTGTCGGTGCGGCATTCGGATAACTTGCGATCCGTGGATTTGCCGGTGAGGGAAAGGAATACGTCGTCGAGGCTGGGCCGGTGCACGTCGGCGTCCAGGATGCAGATCCCGGCGTCGTCGAGTCGGCGCAGGGCCTCGACCATGGTGCGGGTGCCGTCGCCGACCACCACGGTGATCTGATCGGCGGCGGGGTCCTCGAGGGGTTCGCCGATTCCCACTTGCGCGAGAACCTGTTTGGCCGGTTTCGGATCCTGTCCGGCGGCGAGGGTGACGGTGAGTTTGTCACCGCCGATGGAGGTCTTGAGCTCATCGGCCGACCCGCGCGCGATGACCCGGCCGCGGTCGATGACGGTGATGCGGTCCGCGAGCAGATCCGCCTCCTCCAGGTACTGCGTGGTGAGCAGTACGGTGGTGCCGTCGTCCACGAGTTCGCCGATGACCCGCCACATATCCAGTCGCCCACGGGGATCCAGGCCGGTGGTCGGCTCGTCCAGGACCACCACGGGCGGACGGCAGACCAGCGCCCCGGCCAGGTCGAGGCGCCGGGCCATACCGCCGGAGTAGGTGCCGGCGCGCCGCCCGGCCGCGTGTTCGAGGCCGAGGGCGGCGAGCAGTTCGGTGGCGCGGTCGGCCGAGCGCTTATGGCTCATCCCGTACAGGCGCGCCACCATGCGCAGATTCTCGAAGCCGGACAGATTGGTGTCGATCGCCGCGTACTGTCCGGACAATCCGAGCCGGGTGCGGGCCCGCGCCGGATCCTTGAGCACGTCCACCCCCGCGACCTGCACCCGGCCCGAACTCGGCGCGAGCAGGGTGGTGACGATCCGCACCGTGGTGGTCTTACCCGCGCCGTTGGGCCCGAGTAGGCCCATGACGGTGCCGGACGGTATCTCCAGATCGATGCCGTCCAGTACCCGGACCTTGCCGTAGTACTTGATCAGGCCCTGCACCTCCACCGCGAGACTCATCGGCTCCCCTCCCGTTCGGTGCGGGTGGCGCTGGCGGCCAACTGTTCCCGCAGTACCGGTCCGATGACCGCCAGGGATTCGGGCGTGGTCATGCCCGAGTGGCGGCACCGCACCAGTTGGTCGTGTACGACTCCGGTGACGTGCGGATCCCAGGCCGCGGCGGTGCGGTCCGGATCGGCGCGATTGATCTCATCGTCGGCGGCGGTGAAGAAGAGCAGGTCGCCGATGAAGACGCGCGGCTCGAAGCCGTGCGCGAGGACCGCGCCATTGGCGTAGCCGGTGTAGAGGCGTTCGAGGTGATCGACGGTGAGCGCCGCGAACGGTCCCGGCCGGCCGCGCAGGAACTCCGCGGCCTCCTGCAGGCTCATCCGCGGGTCGACGTCGGTGTCGCCGCCGAGCAGGTCGCTGCCGAATTCGCCGATGATGTCGGCGACGCCGGGCACGGCCTCCTCGAGCCACCGGTCCGAGAGCTGGTAGCTGTCCATGAGCGCGAGCAGCGCCACCTCATCGCCGTTCTCCTGCAGCTGCACCGCGATCTCGTGCGCCAGCAGGCCGCCCAGCGACCAGCCGAGCAGATGGTACGGGCCGTGCGGCTGTACCGATTTCAGGTGTGCCACATAGTATTTCGCGGCCTCACCGATGGTCCTGTGATCCTCCGCGCCGCTGACGTGCGGGGCTTGCAGACCGTAGACCGGGCGATCGGCGGGCAGGTGGGCGAGCAGTCCGGCGAAGCACCAGGCCAATCCGATGGCCGGGTGAACGCAGAACAGCGGGGCCGCACCGCCCGGGGTGATCGGGCGCAGCGGCAGCACCGGTTGCAGGGCGGCCGCCAGGGCCGCGCCCGCGTCGCCATCGGCGTCGGCCAGGCGACGGGCGATGGCGGCCGGGGTGGATTCACCGAACATGGCCTGCACCGGCAGGTCCACCCCGGCGGCGCGCAGCTGGCCGACCACCTTGGTGGCCAGCAGCGAGTTGCCGCCGAGTTCGAAGAAGCCGTCGTCCACGCCGACCTGTTCGAGGCCGAGCACATCGGCGAAGGCGGCGCACAGGGCCGTCTCGGTCGGGGTGCTGGGCGCGCGGTAGCCCTCGCGGGCGGCGAAGACCGGTTCGGGCAGGGCGGCCCGATCGAGCTTGCCGACCGGGGACAGCGGTATCCGGTCCAGCAGCATGATCGACTGCGGCACCATGTAATTGGGCACCAGTTCGGCCACGTGCGCGGTGAGCTCGTCGATGCTGGGCGCGGTCCCGGTGCGCGGTTTCACATAGGCGACCAGTGCCGTGGAGCCCGCCGGGGTGCGATGCCCGATGGTGGTGGCGAATTCGACCTCGGCGTGCCGCGCCAGGGCGGCGTCGATCTCACCGAGCTCGATGCGGAAGCCGCGAATCTTGACCTGATGGTCGGTGCGGCCCACGTACTCCAGATCCCGTGCGCGCCCGCCCTTCTCGACCCAGCGCACCAGATCGCCGGTGCGGTACATGCGCTCACCGGGCTTGCCGAACGGGTTGGCCACGAAGCGCTGGGCGGTGAGCCCGGGCCGCCGCAGGTAGCCGCGGGCCAGGGCGGCCCCGGCCAGTTGCAGTTCACCGGTGACCCCGGCGGGTACCGGGTGCAGGCGCGAATCCAGCACGGTCGCACCGACACCGCGGATGGGTCCGCCGATGGTGATGGGCCCGCCCGGGGTCATGGGCTGCGAGATCACCGTGACGATGGTGGTCTCGGTGGGCCCGTACACGTTGTAGAGGTTGCGCCCCGGAGCCCAGCGGGTGACCAGATCCGGGGGCAGCGCCTCCCCGCCGACGAGCACATGCCGCAGCGCGGTGACCCCGGCCGGATCGACCGTGCCCAGCGCGGAGGTGGTGATGAAGGCGTGCGTGATGCCCTCCTCCACGAAGACCCGTCCCAGGTCCGCGCCGCCGACCACGCCGGGCGGGCTGATGACCAGGGTGGCCGCGCCGCCGAGCGCGAAGAGCAGGTCGAGCATGGCGGCGTCGAAACTCGGTGTGGCGAAGTGCAGTACGCGAGCGCCCGGTCCGACGTCGAACCGCTGTGCGGTCTCGGCGGCGAAGTTGGACAGGCCGCCGTGAGTGACGACGACGCCCTTGGGGATGCCGGTGGAGCCGGAGGTGTAGATGACGTACGCCGGATTGTCCATGCGCAGCGGCGTGGTGCGTTCGTCATCGGTGATGGGCGCGTCCGAGGTGGCCAGCACCCGCCGCCGGAACGAGGGCGCGTCCAGTACGGTCCAGTTGGCCCCGTCGGGCATCCGCTCGCGGTGCGCGGCGAGCGTAATGCCCACGGCCGCACCGGAATCGAGCAGCATATGGCTGATGCGCTGCTCGGGATAGTTGGGGTCCACCGGGACGAAGGCGGCGCCGGCCTTGGCGATGGCCAGGGTGACGGCCACCGATTCGGCCGAGCGCGGAATGCCCATGGCGACCAGGGTTTCCGGGCCGACGCCGTAGCCGATGAGCACCCGGGCGAGCCGGTTGGTCCAGCGGTCCAGGGCGTCGTAGGAGATCTGGGTGCCCGCCGCGCGCACGGCGATGGCCTGCCGGTTGAGGTTGGCCGCGGCCTCGAACACCTCCGGGAAGCTGATGGGCAGTGCGGGTTCGGCCCCGCGCACCGGTGCCAGCGCCGACCATTCGCCGGAGTCGAGGAGTTCCAGATCGCCCACGGCGGTGGCCGGATTCGCGGCGGCCGCGCCGAGCATGCGCACGAAGCGATCCGCGAGCCGCTGGGCGGTGGCCTCCTCGAACAGGTCCGCCGCGTAGTTGACCGAGACGGTGATGCCGTCGGGTTCGCGGCGCGGGGTCCAGGATTCGGTGAGGGTGAACTGCAGATCGAACTTGGCGATACCGGGATCGGCGTCGTCGTTCTCGATCCGCAGGCCGGGCAGTTCCAGTACCCGTACGGGCTGGTTCTGCACCGACAGCATGACCTGGAACATCGGGTGATGCGCCCGGGTGCGTGCGGGATTGAGCACCTCGACCAGGCGCTCGAATGGGACGTCGGCGTGCGCGAATGCCTCCAGGTCGGTATCGCGCACCGCGCGCAGCAGATCACCGAAGGCGGCATTGCCGTCGAGACGGGTGCGCAGCACCAGGGTGCCGACGAACATGCCGACCATGCGATCCAGCGCCGGATGTCCGCGCCCGGCGATGGGTGTGCCGACAGCGATGTCGTCACCGGCGGTCAACCGGTGCAGCAGGGCGACCAGCGCGGCGTGCAGCACCATGAACATGGTGACGCCGTGTTCGGCTGCCAGGGACTGCAATTCGCGATGGGTGAAGGCGTCCAGCGTGCATTCGACGGTGCCGCCGCGGTAGCTGGGCACCGGCGGGCGCGGCCGGTCGGCGGGGACGGCCAGCAGTTCGGGACTGCCGTCGAGGGCGCGCCGCCAGTAGTCGAGCTGGCGGCTGATCACCGATTCCGGATCGTCTTCCACGCCCAGCACATCCTGCTGCCAGAGCGTGTAATCGGCGTACTGGATGGGCAATTCGGCCCAGTCCGGTTCGCCGCCGCCGGCGTAGGCGCGGTAGGCGGTGGCCACATCGGCCGCCAGCGGTTGCAGCGACCAGCCGTCCATGGCGATGTGGTGCACCACCAGGACGAGCACGTGTTCGGACGGTTCGGCCCGATTGCCCCCGGCCGCGCCGGTGAGGCGCAAGAGGGTGGCGCGCACCGGAACCTGGGTGCCGAGGTCGAATCCGGCGGCGGCGACCCGGCGGATCTCGTCGGGCACCTCCCGGGGTTTGACCGCGCGCAACGGCAGCGAGATCGCGGCGTCGACCGGTTCGAGCACCTGCTGGCAGGGTTCGCCGTCCAGCTCGGGGAAGACCGTGCGCAATGTCTCGTGCCTGCGCTGCACCGCGTGCAACGCGGCCCGCAATGCCTGCACGTTCAGCTCGCCGTGCAGGCGCAGCGCGACCGGAATGTTGTACGCGCCCAGCGCTTCGCCCTGATCCCCGGAGGCGTTGAACTTCTCCAGGAACCACAGTCGCCGCTGGGCGGCCGAGAGCGGAATCCGCGCGGGACGGGTGCGGCGGCGCGGTTCCAGGCGCGAATCCGCGGCGGCGGGACCGGAGTCCAGCTGTGCGGCGAGCCCGGCCACGGTGGGCGCGGCGAAGACGGCCCGCACCTCGAGGCGGACCCCGGTGGCGGCGGCCAGCCGGGCCACCAATTGGGTGGCGAGCAGCGAGTTTCCGCCGATCTCGAAGAAACTGTCGTCCGCGCCGAGCTGTTCGGCACCGACCAGATCACCCATGACCTGTGCGACCAGTCGTTCGGTCTCGGTCTCCGGATCGCGGGAGACCGGCGCGACGACGGCCTGGGGTTGCGGCAGTGCGTCGCGGTCGAGCTTGCCGACCGGGGTGAGCGGAATGCGGTCCAGCAGGGTCAAACTGCTCGGAACCATATGGGCGGGCAGGTGTTCGGCACAGTGTGCGCGCACCTCGTCCAGGTCGAGGCTGTGCGCCTCGGCGGGCAGGACGTAGGACACGATGCGCCCGGTGCCCGCGATATCGCGGACCTCGGTGTGCGCGAAGCGGATTCCGGTGTGCGCGGTGAGCACGGCGTCGATCTCGCCGAGTTCGATCCGGAAGCCGCGCACCTTGACCTGGTGATCGCTGCGGCCCAGGTAGCTGATCTCGCCGTTGGCGGTCCAGCGCACCACATCTCCGGTGCGGTACATGCGCGAGCCCTCGGGCCCGTACGGGTCGGCGATGAACCGCGCGGCGGTGAGGTCGTAGCGGTCGATATAGCCGCGCGCGGCACCCTGTCCGCCGATGTACAGCTCACCGGGCACGCCCACGGGCACCGGGCAGAGCCGCTCGTCCAGGACCAGGGCGCGCGCACCGCGCACCAGTGTTCCGATGGTGACGGGTTCCCCGGCGATCATGGGTCCGGCGATGGTGACCACCACGGTGGTCTCGGTCGGCCCGTATCCGTTGAACATGGCGCGGCCGGGGGCCCAGCGCGCCACCAGCTCCGGACCGCACGCCTCACCGCCGACCATGACCGCGCGCAGGTGCGGCAGGGCCCAGCGCTCCCGGTCGATGGTGGCGAGCGCGGCGGGGGTCATGAAGGTGTGGCTGACCTCCTCGGCCTCCATGAGCGCGGCCAATTCGTCGCCGCCGTAGATATCGGCGGGCACGATGACCATGGTCGCGCCGGAGCCGACCGCCAGCAGCAGATCGAAGACGGCGGCGTCGAAACTCGGCGAGGAGAAGTGCATGGTGCGCGATTCGCGGTCCACCCTCATGCGGTCGCGGATCTCGTCGGCGAAATTGGACAGGCCGCCGTGGGTTACCGCCACGCCCTTGGGTTTTCCGGTGGAGCCGGAGGTGTAGATGACATAGGCGAGGTCGGCGGTCCACAGCGTGGTGGTGCGATCGGCGTCGGCAATCGGGCCGTCGTCGAGCACTTCCAATTCGTCCAGCAGTGCGGGATCGTCCAGCCGCATCCACGCCATGGCATGATCACCGGCGGCGGCGTGCAGCCGATCGGCGTTCTCGCTCATGGTGATACCGACCCGGCAGCCGGAGTCGGTGAGCATATGCCGCACCCGATCCGCCGGATAGTTCGGATCGACCGGGACGAACGCGGCCCCGGATTTGGCGACGGCCAGTACCGAGAGCACCGATTCCGCCGAGCGGGTCAGGCCCAGGGCCACCCGGTCGCCCGGGCCGATGCCCTGCTGGATCAGGGCCCGCGCCAGTCGATTCGAGTAGACGTCGGATTCGAGATAGGTGAGCGCGGTATCGCCGAAGCGCAGGAATTCGCGGTCCGCGTTCAGGTGTGCGGTGGCGGCGAAATACGCGGCCAGACTGCACTGCGGTTCCGGCGCCGGACCCCAGGCGGGGGTGAGCAGTTCGCGTTCGGCCTCGGTGCGGGCGTCGATGGCGCGAATGAGCACGCGCGGATCGGCGGTGACGGCCTCGAGCACGCGGATGAGACGGTCGGACAGGATCTGCACCGTGCGCTGGTCGAAAAGCTCGGCGGCGTAGACGAATTCGAAGAGGCGTTCCTCGGCGACGGTCTCGCCCTCGCGGGGGATGCCGGGCAGCACCCGCAGTTCGAGATCGAATTTGGCCAGTGCGATATCGAGTTCCTCGGCGTGCAGCGCGAGCCCGGGCAGTTGCAGCGCCGGAACCGGCGTGTCCTGCACGGTGAGCGCGACCTGCAGCACCGGCCGCCCACCGCCGGCCGCGCCGCCGATCTCCTCGATGACGCGTTCGAACGGCACCTCGGCATTGGCCATGGCGGCGAGTTCGGTATCGCGGTCGGCCTGCAGCAGTTCGGCGAAGCTGCGGTCCGGGTCCACGTCCGAACGCAACACCAGGGTGTTGACGAACATGCCGACGAGTTCGTCCAGCCGGGTGTCGGTGCGACCGGCCACCGGGGTGCCGATGACGATATCGCGGCCACCGGTGATCACGCGCAGCAGGACCGCGAGGGTGGAGCGCAGCACCATGAACATACTGACGCCGTTCGCCCGCCCGACCTCGCCGAGCTTGCGCTGCAAGGCTTCCGGGACCTCGAATCGCACGACGCCCGCGCGCTGGGTGGGCTCGGCGGGCCGGGCCCGGTCGTACGGCAGCGGCATCTCCTCGGGCAGGTCCGCCAGCGCGGCGCGCCAGAAGGCCAGCTGGGTGGCGGCGGTGCTCTCGGGATCGGATTCCCGGCCCAGGCATTCGCGCTGCCACAGGCTGAAATCGCTGTACTGCACCGGGAGTGGCGTCCATGCGGGTGCTACGCCGCCGCGCCGCGCGGCGTAGGCGATGGCCAGGTCCCGGGTGAGCGGACCGAGCGACCAGCCGTCGGCGGCGATGTGATGCAGCACGATGCCGAGCAGGTGGCGGCGATTCCCGGTGCGCAGCAGAGTCATTCGCAGCGGGATTTCCCGGGTCAGATCGAAGCCGCGGCGGGCCAGGGAGCGCAGTGCGTTGCGCGCGCCCACCTCGTCGGTCTCGACGGGGTCCAGCATCGGCAGGCAGCGTTCGGTCTCGAGCAGTCGCTGCTGCGCGCCGTGCTCGTCCTCGGGGAAGACGGTGCGCAGCACCTCGTGCCGCTCCACCAGGTCGCCGAGGGCGGCGCGCAGGGCGAGCACATCCGGATCGCCGTCGATTCGAAGCACGAACGCGATGTTGTAGGCACTGGATTCGGGAGAGTATCTATTGAGGAACCACAGTCGCTGCTGCGGCAGTGACAGTGGAACGCGCTCCGGGCGCGGGGTGTGCACGGCCAGCGCCGCCCGCTGCGTCCGGGGCGTTTCCTGCAAGCGCGCCGCTACGCCCGCCACGGTGGGCGCTTCGAAGATGGCGCGCACCGGCAGTTCCACACCGAATTCGGTGTGCAGTGCGGCGGTGAGCCGGGTGGCCAGCAGCGAGTTGCCGCCGACCTCGAAGAAATTGTCTTCCGCGCCGTGGATTTCGGTGCCCAGCACGGCGCCGAAGACCTGCGCGACCTGCTGTTCCAGATCGGTCTGCGGGGCGCGCGAGGGTGCGGTCGCGGCGAAATCGGGTGCGGGCAGCGCCTTGCGGTCGAGTTTGCCGGACGGGGTGACCGGCAGATTCTCCAGCAGGGTCAGCGCCGAGGGCACCATATAGCCGGGCAGCCGTCCGCGCGCGGTGTCCAGGACGGCCGCCATATCGATCTCGGTCTCGGCGGTCAGATAGGAGACCAGGCGCGGGATTCCGCGCTCGTCATTGTGAACCACGGTGAGCGCGAAGGTGATTCCCTCGTGCGACAGCAGGACATGATCGATTTCGCGCAGTTCGATGCGGAAGCCGCGGATCTTGATCTGGTCGTCGGCGCGGCCCAGGAAGCGCAGCTGCCCGATCCCGTCGGAGACCACCAGATCTCCGGTGCGGTACATGCGTTCACCGCGACGGCCATGCGGATTGGCCGGGAACGCCAGGGCGGTCAGACCGTGACGGCCCAGGTAGCCGCGCGCCAGGCCCGGTCCGGAGAGGTACAGCTCCCCCGCCACGCCCGGCGGCACCGGATGCAGGCGACCGTCCAGCACGAACAGGCGCATACCGCGCACCGGCAGGCCGATCGGCACGGGCTGCCCCGCGACCATGGGTCCGGTGGCGGTGGCCGCGACCGTCGCCTCGGACGGACCGTACATATTGTGCATACGGCGCACCGGAAGATGGGCGGGCCGGGACCGCGGATCGGTCCAGACGCGCACCAGATCCTCGGCACAGGCTTCGCCGCCGACGATGACGGCTTCGAGATCCGGCAGGTCCTGCGAGGGCACGGTGCCCAGGGCGGCCGGGGTCACGAAGGCGTGCGTGACGCGCTCCTCGCGCAGCAGTTCGGCGAGTTCGGCGCCGCCGTAGATTCCGGCGGGGGCGACCACCAGCGTCGCTCCGGCCGCGAAGCCCAGCAGCAGCTCCAGCACCGAGGCGTCGAAGCTCGGAGACGAGAAGTGCAGGGTGCGTGCGGAATCGGTGACGTGGAACAGATGCATCTGCTCATGCGCCAGCGAGGCGATGCCCGCGTTGGTGACGACCACGGCCTTGGGCTTGCCGGTGGAGCCGGAGGTGTAGATGAGGTACGCGGGTCCGGCGGTGCGCAGCGGATGATGCCGGTCGGCATCGGTGAGCGCGGTGACGGGGAATCGTGCGCACTCCGCGGCGAGTTCGGCGGAACCCATCAGCAGCCAGTCGACATAGCTCTTGCGATGCCGCCCACGGTTTCCCGGCCAATTCGGCATCTCGGCCCGGCGGTCCGGACTGGTGATACCGAGCATGGCCCCGGAGTCGGCGAGCATATGCGCGATGCGATCGGCCGGGTAATCCGGATCGATCGGCACATACGCCGCACCGGTCTTGGCGACCGACCAGACCGCGAGAATGCTGTCCAGGCTGCGCGGCAGGGCGACCGCGACCACCACCTCGGGGCCCGCGCCGTGCTCGATCAGCACGCGCGCCAGGCGATTCGAGCGTTCGTCGAGTTCGCGGTAGGTGGTGTCCTGTCCCAGGTAGCGCACCGCGACGGCGTCCGGAACGCGTTCGGCGGTATCGGTGAGCAACCGGGCCAGGGTGGTGGCGGGTTCGGCGGGCGAGCCCATGATGGGCACCAGTTTGGCGGTCTCGCGGGCGTCCAGGATGGGCAGGTCGCCGACGGGTACGGCCGGATCGGCGACCGCCGCGGCCAGGACCGCGCCGAACCGCCGGGCAATGGCCTCGACCGTGCCGTGGTCGAAAACATCGGCGGCATAACCGAATTCGGCGGTGAGTGGCATATCCTCGGCCGCCACGCCGAGTGGTTCGTGCACGGTGAGCTGCAGATCGAATTTGGCGATGTCCACCGCCATCGGCAGCACCTTGGCCGAGACGCCGGGCATATCGAAGCGCAGCGGCGGGGTGCTGTCGTAGGAGAGCATCACCTGGAACAGCGGATGCCGGGCCGCGGAGCGCTCGGGATTGACCACCTCGACGAGGCGCTCGAACGGCACATCGGCATTGGCGAAGGCATTGAGGTCGGTATCGCGGACCTCGGCGAGCATGCGATCGAAGCCGACGGCCGGATCGACCCGGGTGCGCAGCACCAGGGTGTTGACGAACATGCCGACCACCTCGTCCAGCGCGGGATCGCTGCGCCCGGCGATGGGGGTGCCGATGGCGATATCGGTCGTATTGCACAGGCGTGCGAGCAACGCCGCGAGCGCGGCGTGCAACACCATGAAGGTACTGACGCCCCGTTCGGCGGCGACGGCGGCGAGCCGGCGCCGGATGTCGGCGGGAATCTCGAACTCCACCCGGCCCCCGTCGGTGGAGCGCTCGCGCGGGCGCGGCCGATCCAGGGGCAGGTCGAGCTGATCGGGCAGGTCCGCCAGCGCGGCCCGCCAGTAGGCGAGCTGTCGCGCGAGCGCGCTCGCGGGATCGCCTTCGTCGCCGAGCAATTCGCGCTGCCACAGCGCGAAGTCCGCGTACTGCACCGGAAGTGGCGTCCACTCCGGGGCCGCCCCGGCGCTGCGGGCCGCGACGGCGCTCATGATGTCGCGGGTCAGCGGTGCGATGGACCAGCCGTCACCGCTGATGTGGTGCAGCACCATGAGGAAGACGTGCTTGTCCGGCGCGATCTCGTAGAGCGCGACCCGGACCGGGGCCTGACTGCGCAGATCGAAGCCGTACCCGGCGAATTCGCCCGCGAGGGTGAGCACATCGTCGTCGGTGGCGGCGATCGGGTCGAGGGTGAGCGGAATTTCGTCGGCCGGATGCACGACCTGGCCCGGCCCGTCGGGGGTGTCCGGGAAGGTGGTGCGCAGGCTCTCGTGGCGTTCGAGCACATCGAGCAGGCCCGCGCGCAGTGCCGGAACATCCAGTGGCCCGGTCAATTCCACCGCGAGGGGCATATTGTAGGCGGCCGCGTGCTCGGCGAAGCGGTTCAGGATCCACAGTCGCTGCTGGGCGAGCGAGAGCGGGATGTGCGCGGGCCGCTCCGCCGCACCGAGTGTGGGTGAGGCGGTCTCGGCCTGCAGGCTGTCCACGCGGGCGGCCAGTGCGGTGACGGTGGAGAATTCGAACAGGTCGCGAATGGTGAGTCCGGCGCCGAGCGCGCCGTTGACCCGGGCGATGGCCCGGGCGGCGCTGAGCGAGTTGCCGCCGAGGTCGAAGAAGTTGTCGCCCACACCTATTTCGTCGTGGCCGAGCACCTGGGCGAAGATGGCGGTGAGCTGGTGTTCGACCTCGGTGCGCGGTCCGTCGCTGGGGTGCGGGGCGCGACGCGGTGCGCTGCCCGGATCGGGCAGAGCTTTGCGGTCGATCTTGCCGTTGGCGCTCAGCGGTAGTTCGTCGAGTACCAGCACCACCGGCGGCACCATGTAGCCGGGCAGCGCGCGGCGCAGTCCGGCGATGAGGTCGCTCGGATCCAGCGGTTCGGCGCCGGGTGCGGCGACCGCGTAGGCGGCGAGCTCATCACCGCCGCGTCCGCGCCGGGCGACGCAGACCGCCCGCGCGACCCGCTTATCGGACAGCAGCGCCGCCTCGATCTCACCGAGTTCGATGCGCAGGCCGCGAATCTTGACCTGGAAATCGCTGCGGCCCAGGTACTCCAGCACACCGGAGCGTCCGCCGCGCCAGCGCACCAGGTCACCGGTGCGGTACATGCGGGTGCCGGGGGTGAAGGGGTTGGCCACGAAGCGATCCGCGCTCAACCCGGGCCGTCCGAGGTAGCCGCGCGCCAATTGCACACCGGCCAGGTACAACTCGCCGACCACACCGGGTGCGACCGGCTGCAACCGCGCGTCCAGGACATAGGTGCGGGTGTTCCAGATGGGCGCGCCGATGGGCACGTCCGTCGCACCGGGGGTGCAGTGCCAGGCGGTGACGTCGACGGCGGCCTCGGTGGGGCCGTAGAGATTGTGCAGCTGCGGTGCTTCGGGTCCGGTGCCGAGGGCGGCGTGGAATTCGGCGACGGTGGCGGCGGGCAGCGCCTCACCGCTGCAGAAGACCCGGGTCAGGCCGGTGCACCCGGCCACATCGGTATCGGTCAGGAACACCGAGAGCATGGAAGGCACGAAGTGCGCGGTGGTGACGCCCTTCTCGGCGATGATCCGGGCCAGATAGCCCGGATCACGGTGTCCGTCGGGTGCGGCGATGAGCAGTCGCGCACCGATCTGCAACGGCCAGAAGAACTCCCACACCGAGACGTCGAAGGTGGCGGGGGTCTTCTGCAGCACCACATCCGAGCCGTCCAGGGGGTAGGCGTGCTGCATCCAGCGCAGCCGGTTCACGATGGCGGCGTGCGAGACGCCGACGCCCTTGGGCTTACCGGTGGAGCCGGACGTGAACAGCACGTACGCCAGATGATCGGCGCGCAGGGCCGCGGTGCGGTCGGCGTCGGTGATCGGGCGGCCACCGCGGGCGGAGAGATCGGCGGTGTCGATATCGAATCGGCGGGCCGACGCGGGCAATTCGACCGCATCGCGCGAGGCGGTGAGCACGCACAGCGGATTCGCCTGTTCCAGAATCTGTTCGATGCGGTCGACCGGATGATCCGGATCCAGCGGCAGGTACGCCGCACCCGCCTTCACGATGGCGTACATGCCGATGAGCAGGTCGAGGCTGCGGCGAATGACCAGGCCCACCACGACATCCGGTCCGGCCCCGCGGGCGATGAGCTCGCGGGCCAGGCGATTGGCCCGCTCGTCGAAGGCGGCGTAGGTGAGCGTCTCGCCCTCGAATTCCAGGGCGGTCCGGCTCGGGCACATGGCGGCCCGGTCGGCGAAGAGCCCGGCGAGGGTGCCCTCCTGGCGCGCGACCTGGGTCGAATTCCATTCGTGCAGTACGCGTTCGCGCTCGAGGTCGGTGAGCACGGGCATATCCCCGACCGCGGTCTGCGGGTCGGCGCGCAGGAACCGCTCCAGGAAGTCCAGGAAACGGCCGTGGTGCATGGCCAGTTCGGCATCGCTGTACAGGCGCGGATTGGCCTCGAAGTCGATGTGGATGCGATTGCCATCGCCGTTGTAGAGATTGATCGACAGGTCCTCCACGGGACCGGTGGACACCACATTGAGCGAGCCGACCAGACTGCCGAACTTCAATTCGCTGTGGAACAGCATGAGATTGACCATCGGCCCGAAGAAGCCGCGGGCATCGCGCGAATAGCCGCAGTCGCGGCGGATGTCATCGCTGCGGTAGCGCTGATGCCGCAGCGCTCCGGTGATCTGCAATTCGACCGCGCGCACGGTATCGGCGACGGTGGCCGGACCTGCGAAGCGCACCCGGATGGGCACCACATTGGAGACCACGCCCGCCGAGCGGCGCAGTGCCACGGTGGTGCGGGCGGAGACCGGAAGGCTCAGCACCACATCCTGATTGCCGGTGACGGCACGGACGTAGCAGGCCAGAGCGGCCACGAAGAGCGCCGAGGGATTGGTGCCGAAGGCCGTCGCGGACTCCTGTACGGCCGCCTCGACATGTGAGCCCAGGACCGCGGTGGCGCAGCGGCGTCCGGCGTCCGAGCCGAGTCCCACCGCACTGCTGGTGGACAGGCTCAGCGGTTCGTTGACGCCCTCGAGCTGTTCGCGCCAGTACTCGGCGTCGCTGCGGCAGCGGCTGGTCTCGTGGTAGCGGTTCTCGTCCGCGTAGATGGTGGCCAGCGGGGTGGCGCGCGAGACCACCGGCTCGGTCCGATCCTCGAGGGCCGTATAGATCTCGGCGGTGCGGGTGGTGGCGTTCATCGCGCCGTACCCGTCGATGACGATGTGGTGGCCGCGGGTGTACCACATGTAGTCCGAATCACCGGTCCGCAGCACCACATTGATGGTGAGCGGATCGTGTTCGATATCGATGGCCGAGCTGGCGTGATCGTTCATCCAGGCCAGGGCCGCGGCGCGCGGATCCGGCTCGTCCCGCAGGTCTATGCGCGCCCAGCCCGGCCGGCAGGTGGGATCGACCACCTGATGCGGCACCCCGTCGATCTCCAGCAGCCGTACCTGGCCCACCTCGGTCTCCGCGCCGAACCGCTCGATGGCGTACAGCAGCCGGCCGACATCCAGATCGCCGTGGATCTCCACGTATTGGGCGATGGTGAGCGGGATATCGGGCCGGATGCGTTGCGCGTACCAGAGGGCCGATTGCGCGGGAGACAGCGCGAAAGGTTGAGCCGAGAATTCACCCGAAGAACATTGGTCGACACGATCGGTGGCCAATGAACTCATCAATCACTCCTTCTGCCGCTGTAAGACGCAACTCCCCGAACCCCCGTGGCCGGTCCCCCGTTCGGCTTTCGCGCACGCGCGAGCCGTAGGACGTGATCCACGCCCTATGATTCGGAGCACCACGCCGACTGGATCGGTGTGATCTCGAGTTGCCCGGCAACGAACGGTGTTGACGGAGCGCATATTTAGACAGCTACCTCAAAGCAAACCTCGCGTATTTCGCGTAACTCGCATAAGGAACGGCTGTGAACTCGGGCAAATCGGCTGGTCGGCAGACGCCAGCTAAATATCGGCGAATGGGCCGCCGGAGCGGGGACGGCCCTCGTCACACGTGCCCGCGGAGAGTTATTCGACCGGAAGGGTGCCGGCCGCGTCCGGGGATTCGACCGGATTCGCAGGGGTGGCGCGCCGCCGAATCACGGCCGTCACAGCGACGGCCGCGGCAAGAATACACAAGATTCGTTCCGGCGCGGGGCCTATCCGAGAGGCGATCGTCTTGTCCGTGCGCAGCGGTAGCCGGTCCACCAGTGCGGCCGGAACGAACTGCTCGGTCTGCTGCGCGATCGTGCCGTCGGCGGTGATCATGGCGCTCACACCGGTCGTCACCGAAACGATCACGGCGCGACCGTGCTCCACCGCGCGAATGCGGGACATGGCCAACTGCTGATAGGTCATCTCACTGTCGCCGAAGGTGGCGTTGTTGGAGGGGACCGTCAGAATCTGCGCACCCGCGCGCACCGCATCCTCGAAGGCGCGATCGAAGGCGACCTCGTAACAGGTGGCCACGCCGATGGCGACCGGAGCGCCGCCGCTCGCCGGTTGCGCGTGCACCACGCCGTCACCCGTACCGGGGACGAAATAGCCCGCGCGGTCGGCGTATTCGGAGAAGTGCCGGAAAAAGCTCCGGTAGGGGAGATACTCGCCGAAGGGCTGAATGATCTTCTTGTCGTGCCGCTCCCCCGGGCCGCCGTCGGCGGTCCAGACGATCACCGAATTACTGGTGGTGCGATCATCGTTCACCAGCACCGCGCCAACCAGAATGGGCGCCTTGATATCTCGCGCGGCCTGGGTGATCTCGGCGTAGGCATCGGCATTGCGCAGCGGATCGATATCGGAGGAGTTCTCCGGCCAGATCACCACATCGGGCTGCGGGGCCTGCCCGGCCGCGACGGCCCTGGCGAGCTCTTCGGTGCGGTGGACGTGATTGTCGAGAACCGCGCGGCGCTGGGCGTTGAAATCGAGACCCAGACGCGGCACGCTGCCCTGGATCGCGGCGACCGTGATCGGCCGGTTGCCGTCCTCCGGGCCGGGCAGCGCGGTCCGGAGGATCACTCCGGTGAGTGGAACTATAGCCACAAGCATTGCGGCAGCAACAATTCCGTTCCAGGATGTGAGACGCCGGGGCGCCGATCTGGGACGATTCGGACGCGGTGACGCACCCGTCGTGCTACGCGTGAATCCCGGGCCCCAGACCGCCGCGGCGGCCAGCCCCGCACCCGTGAGGGCGACGGCGAAACTCACCAGCGGTGCGCCGCCGAACCTGGCGTAGGACAGATACCAGCCGTCGGCCTGACCGAAAGCCAGTCTCCCCCAGGGAAATCCGCCGAACGGGAAACTGGAGCGACCCCATTCGGTGAGCGACCACATGCTCGCCACCCACAGCGGCCAGCCCGGCAGCCGCCCGACCAGCCGCACCAGCAGGCCGAAGAGACCGACATACACCGACAAGGCGGTGGAGAGCGCGATCCACGGCACCGGACCGACATAGATTCCGGTCCACGGCAGCAACGGCAGGAAAAACGCCAGTCCGGCGAGGAATCCGTAGCCGAATCCCCCACGCAGGCGGCCGTTTCCGCGCACGGTCAGAATCAACACCGCGATACCGACCGGTGCCAGGAACCAGAGCGCGCGGGGCGGGAAGCTGGCGAACAGCAACAATCCGGCGATCACCGCGGTGACCATGCGGGTCAGCACCGGGTGTCCCCGCGGCAAATCGGCCGCACGAGCCAGGGCGCCCCGGGGTGTCGTATCGACACGCACGTCCCGGTCACCGCTGTCGACCATCGACTTACTCACAACCCCAACACCTTTCGACGCCACCTCGGCCGATTCTTCCGCATGGGCGGCCGAGACGCCGGGGTCGCCGCGGGTCTCGCCCGCCGGTGCCCTGCCGTGCGGATCGGGAAGCGCTGCGGGCGAAGAGGTTTCCGGGGTGTCGTCAGAGGGCATGGATCGTGGCCCCGCGGTGCACGGTGGCCAGGCAGCGCGGCAGCGGTGCGCCCGGGGTGAGCGGCGGCAGACCGGGG
>NZ_BDAW01000008.1 GCF_001625085.1 Nocardia acidivorans NBRC 108247 | reverse complement strand
CGGCGCGGTCGCAGGTGCGGCAGATCGGCCAGTCACCGCGCAGGTTCGCCGAGCGCGCACCATCCGGGAGCGAATCACGGTGGCGGCGTGGCAGTTTCACCGTGGCCGCCCGGATGCCGAGGGCCGGGCGGCCATGCTCGGCGCAGACCGCCGGCAGGAACTGATCCACTTCGAACCGCACAGCCCCGACTGAATGCCCTTGCGGGACAGCGGACTCCGCTACACACCGAATGAACACCGGGACTTCATCCCTGTGCGTCCGAACTCTCGGAATTCTCACTTTCACCCCACCCGGCCGGTCCGAGCCGCCGTCGTGCCGCGGCACCGTCGAGCCCCATGAAGCCCACCCCCACTCGAAGCGTGTTGGAGGTTCACTGGAGTGCTGCCCCCTACCCCGAATAGTCTGCACAGGATATGATGCTGCGCAAGTGCAGATACTTATGAGGGGCAACTAATGACAGTGGATACCAAGTCCGCGCCATCCGATCGGATCGGCCGACTCACCCGAATACCCGCTGGTAAACGCGGGAAATGGATCGTGCTCGTCGTCTGGCTGATCGCACTGGTCGCACTGGGCGGCTTCGCGGGCAAGCTCACCGGCGCCGAGAAGAACGACAGCGTGGAATGGCTGCCCGGTAAGGCCGAGGCCACCCAGGCCTATCGGCTCGCCGATAAGTTCGGCACCGCCAATGAGGCCCCGGTGGTCTTCGTCTACGAACGCAAGGGCGGGGTGACCGAGGCGGACAAGGCCGCCGTCGCCGCCGATGTCGCCGAGTTCAAAACCCTCGATCACGTGGTGGGCGATCGGGTATTCGGCCCGATTGTCGCCAAAGACGGTGAGGCCCTTCAGGTTCTGGTGCCCATCGATATGGGCGCCAATGGCTGGGACACCCTCGCCGAGGTGGTCAAGACCATGCGGGACAAGGCCGGACCGCATCCGGACGGCCTATCCGCCTACGCCACCGGCCCGGCGGGTTTCGCCGCCCAGATGGGTGAGGCGTTCAAGGGGATCGACGGGGTGCTGCTGTTCGCCGCCGCGGGCGTGGTGATCGTCATCCTGCTGATCACCTACGGGCCGATTCTGTGGGTATTGCCGCTGCTCACCGCCGGTTTCGCCATGACGGTGGCGCAGAGCCTGGTCTACGGCGCGACCACGGTGGGCCTGACCGTCAATGCCCAGGGCGCGGCCTTCCTCACGGTGCTCGTCTTCGGCGCGGGCACCGATTACGCACTACTGCTCATCGCCCGGTATCGGGAGGAACTGCGCAGGCATGAGGATCGGCACGAGGCCATGGCGGTCGCCCTGCGCCGGGCCTGCCCGGCGATTGTGGCCAGCGGCGCGACGGTCACCATCGCCATGCTGGTGCTGCTGATCGCGGAGATGAACTCCATTCGCGGTTTCGGTCCGGTCTGCGCCATCGCCATCCTGGTCGCGCTGCTGGCCCAATTGACGCTGCTCCCAGCACTACTGGTGATCGTGGGACGCTGGGCGTTCTGGCCGCGGCATCCCGAATTCGGTTCGGCCGATCACGCCGAGGCGGGCATCTGGGCACGCATCGGCCGCGCGGTCGCGGCACGCCCGCGCACGGTCTGGGTGATCACCGTGCTGGCGCTGGTCGCCGCCGCGTTCGGTATGACGGGCCTGTCGTCGAACGGCATCGCCAGCACCGACACCTTCACCAAGGCCAATGACGCGAGTACGGGTATGGAGGTGCTGGCCCGCCACTTCGATATGGGCACCGGCTCCCCCATCGTGGTGATCGCCACGGCGGACAAGGCCGATGCGGTCGGCCGCACCTTCGCCGAAACACCCGGCGTCACCGGCGTTTCGGCTCCGATCGTGAAGGACGGCCTGGTCAAGTTCGAGGCCACGCCGACCGACGCGCCCGACAGCGCCGCCGCCGAGGCGACGGTGGACCGGGTCCGCGATGCCGTGCACGCCATCGACGGCGCGGACGCGAAGGTGGGCGGGCAGACCGCCATCACCCTGGACACCAAACGGGCGTCGATTCACGACCGCAATCTGATCGTCCCGGTGACCCTGCTCATCGTGATGGCCATTCTGATGCTGCTGCTGCGTTCGGTGCTCGCACCGGTGCTGTTGACGCTGACGGTGGTGCTGTCGTTCTTCGCGGCCCTGGGCATCAGCTCGTTGATCTTCCACGCGCTGGGCTTCAAGGGTTCGGATCCGAGCCTGCCGCTGTTGACCTTCGTCTTCCTGGTCGCGCTCGGCATCGACTACAACATCTTCCTGATGTCGCGGGTGCACGAGGAGGCCAAGAAGCACGGCACCCGGGCCGGTGCGCTGATCGCGTTGACCGCCACCGGCGGTGTGATCACCTCGGCGGGTCTGGTGCTGGCCGGCACCTTCGCGGTCTTCACCACCCTGCCCATCGTGACCTTCGCCGAGATCGGCATCGTCATCGCGGTGGGCGTGCTCATCGATACCCTGATCGTGCGATCGGTGCTGGTGACGGCGCTGAACCTGGATATCGGCGACCGGATCTGGTGGCCGAGCAAGCTGGCGAGCGGGCGGGCGCGGCCCGATTCCGAGCGCGATCACAGTATGGCCGGATAGCGCGGCGGACAATACCGGCGGGGCCCGGTCTCAATCGAGACCGGGCCCCGCCCTTGGTATTTCAGATCAGATCGACAATCTGATGCCGTAGTCTCGCAGCCACGAGTTGAGTTGCAGCGGCAGTTCGAGATTCGCCCGCGCCGCCCAACTCCCCAGTGTCCCCGGGTTTTCCAGCACCGCGCGCAGCGCGGACAGGTCCAGCAGTTCCCGCACCGGCGCCTGGGTGTCGGCCAGCAGCCGGGTGCCCTCGGCGCGCAGCGCGGCCTCGTAGGCGCTGTCCAGGGTGACCGGATACGGTGTCTTGCGCCGCTCGATCACACTGGCGGGTAACAGATCTCGCAGTGCCGAGCGCAACAGCCCCTTCTCCCGGCCGTCGAAGTTCTGCAGCGCCCAGGGCAGGTTGTAGCCGTATTCGACGAGCCGGTGATCGCAGTAGGGCATACGCACCTCGACCCCGACCGCCTTGAACAGTCGCTCGGTATGCCCGTTCTGGTTCTCCATGAAATTGGTCAAATGCACCCAGCACAGCTCGCGCATATGCCGGTCCTCCTCCGAGACATCGTCCAGCATCGGCGCCTCGGCGATGGATTCGCGATACCGCTGGGCCGCATAGTCCAGGGGCGCGAGCTTTTTCAGCAGATCGGGATCGAACAGCCCGCAGCCCAGCCCCTGTGCGTCATCGCGGACGATCCCGCGCGCCACCCACGGGAACGTGCCCATACGCGATTCGACCGGATCCCGATTCCAGGCCACCCCGTGGAAGATCGAGTCCGCGGCCTCTCCCGTCATCACCACCCGCACATGCTGTGCGACCTCGCGCGCCAGCAGGTACAGCGAGGTGTTCATATCCCCCAGCGGTGTCGGCAGATCCTTGGCGCGCAGCACCGCCGCGCGCGCGATGGGATCGGCCAGTTCGGCCGGATCGATCAGCACGCTCCGATGGGTGGTGCCCAGATGCGCCACCACATCGGCGGCATAGGGCGCGTCGACCGCCTCGCGGGTGTCCGAGGGCCGGAAGTTGTCCTCATGCCGGGAGAAGTTGACGGTGAAGGTGCGCACCGATTCACCGCGCGGTTTGAGCACCCGATCCGCCAGTGCCACAACACCACTGGAATCCAACCCGCCCGAAAGCAGACTGCCCAGCGGCACCTCGCTCACCAGATTGCGATCCATGCTCTCCTCGAGCAGCCCGCGAATGGTGGCCACGGTGGAGGGGATGTCCTCGGTGTGCTCGTGCGCCTGCACCGTCCAGTACGGGCGCACCGTGGTACTGCCCTCCCCGAAGCGCGCCATCCGCCCGGCCCGCAGTCGCCGCATACCGCGGTAGGGCGGGAAATCCGGTGTGCCGGAATAGGTCATGACCTCGCGCAGTCCGTCGCCGTCCACCTCGGCCTCGACGAACGGGTGCGCGAACAGGGCCTTGGCCTCGGAGGCGAAGAGCACCCCGGTCGGCGTCGGATAGTAGAACAGCGGCTCCACCCCGAGCCGGTCCCGGACCAGCCACAGCTGCCGGGTGCGCGCATCCCACACCGCACCGGCGAAGGTGCCCTCGAGCCGGTGCACGCACTCCTCGCCCCATTCGAGATAGGCGAACAGCAGCACCTCGGTATCGCCGCCCGTGCGGAAGCGGTGGCCGCGGCCGGTCAGTTCCCGGCGCAGCTGGTCGTGATTGAGGATCGATCCGGAGTGCATGGCGACCGCGATGACCTCACCGCCCTCGCTGAATTCCACCGGCTGATGGCCGTCGGCCAGATCGAAGACCGCCAATCGGCGATGCCCGAACGCGGCGTGCTCGCTCACCCAGAGCCCTTCACCATCGGGTCCGCGGCACGCCAGCGTCGCCGTCATGGCGAGCACGGTGCTGCGATTGCGCCGCAGATCCCGGTCGAAGTCCACCCATCCCGCAATTCCCGACATCGTCGGACCATCCCTCCAGCCGCTGGCATATTCGCGTCAGTGTCGGGGCGGGTCCTCGAAAGCGGCTCGACCGGTGCGCCATCAACCGCTCCCAGCGCCGGCCGAGTGCGGATCGAGCCGGATCGGGCAGGGTGATCGGCTTGTGAAGGTGATCGCGATCGAAGAGGCATTCGCCCATCCGGCCCTGGCGGGCGAGCGTAAGACGTTCGGGGGCAACGATTCCTATCATGCCCGGGTGCGGCGCGGACTCGATGATGTGGGCGCGGGACGGCTCGCAGCCATGGACGCGGCGGGCATCGATATGCAGGTGCTCTCGCACACCACGCCCGGGGCCGAGGCCCTGGCGCCGCGCCAGGCCATCCCGGCCGCGCGCGCGGCCAATGACGCGCTCGCCGATATCGTTGCCGCACAACCGGATCGGTTCGCAGGTTTCGCCGCGCTGCCCATGCGCGATCCGGAGGCCGCCGCGGCCGAACTGGAGCGGGCGGTGCGTACCCTGGGTTTTCGCGGGGCGCTGATCAATGGCACGGTGCAGAACAGATTCCTGGACGATCCCCGGTTCGCGCCGGTGCTGGCCGTCGCGGCCGAACTCGGCGTGCCGATCTATCTGCATCCGGCGCTGCCGCCGCGCAGGGTCGCCGAAATCTATTACGGCGGAATGGATCCCGCGATCGGCGAATGCCTGGCCAGCTCGGCGTGGGGCTGGCATTCCGAGACCGGCCTGCATGTGCTGCGACTGATCGCCTCGGGTACCCTGGACCGGTATCGGAATCTACAGCTGATCATCGGGCATATGGGTGAGATGATCCCGTTCATGCTGGCCCGCATCGACAAGATGCTCACCTCCATCGCCCGCGAGCTGCGCCAGCCCTTCGGCGAGTACTTCCAGACCAATGTGCACATCACCACCAGCGGCTACATGACCGTCGAACCGCTACGACTGGCACTCGAGGTGCTGGGCGCGGACCGGATCATGTTCGCGGTGGACTACCCCTACTTTCCGAACGAACCCGTTCGGGCCCTGCTGGATTCGCCACTGCTGAGCGTGCCCGAGCGCGAGGCCATCGCCTCCGGAAATGCCCGCAAACTGCTCGGGCTCTAGCGCGCCGCCGTATTCAGAAGCGCTCCAGGCAGATTCGACCGCCCTGACGTTTGCTGGCCGACATGACCGCAGTCGAGTCTATGCCGCGTTTCCCGTTCGCCCCCACAATCCTGGGCGAACCGCCCGCCGAATTCGCCCAATTGCGCGAGGGTATGCGACTGCGAAAGGTGTTGTTGCCCACCGGCGATACCGCCTGGCTGGCCACCCGCTACGCCGATGTGCGGCAGGTGCTCACCGACGGGCGGCTCAGTCGCGCGGCGGCCACCGCCGAGGTCGCGCCGCGGCTGGGCCCGATGCGGCCGAATCCGAAATCGCTGATGGCCATGGATCCCCCCGATCACACCCGGCTGCGCCGGATACTGGCCCCGATGTTCTCCCGGGCACACTCCGAACAGCAGCGCGACCGGATCGTCGCCCTGGTGGACGAACTGCTCTCGGCCATGCTCGCGGCGGGCGCGCCCGGCGAACTCGATGCCGGGCTGAGCCGTCCGCTGGCGCTCACGGTCATCTGCGATCTGCTCGGTGTCCCCGACGGCGATCGGCGCGCATTCGCCGACTGGACCGATCAGGCGCTGACGCTGCGCCCCGACGCGGGGGCGGACGTCGGGCACGCCCGGCGCGCCCTGCGCGACTATCTCGAGGCGCTGGCCGCGGGCGGCAGTCACGACGGACTCATGGGCACCCTCACCGAATCCCTTGCGGGCGAGGAACTCACCGAGGTCGCGGCGACCATTCTGACGGCCGGGTATCACACCGTCAGCACCGCCATCACGAACTCCGCGCTGGTGCTGCTGCGCCATCCCGACCAGCTGGCCGCGCTGCGCGCCGATCGCACCCGGCTGCCCGAGGCGGTCGAGGAACTGCTTCGCTACACCCCCGGACCGGTCAGCGGCGGCACCATCCGGGTGGCGGTCGCGGATCTGCACATCGGTGACACCCTGGTGCGCGCCGGTGAGGCGGTGATCCCGGCGACCATCTCGGCCAATCGGGATCAGACCGTCTTCACCGCGCCGGACCGCCTGGACCTGAGTCGTAAACCCAACGGCCACATCGCCTTCGGCGCGGGCGTGCACCACTGCCTGGGAATGCATCTGGCGCGGGTGGAGCTTTCGGCCGCCATCGCCGGTCTGCTGGACCGGTTTCCGGGTTTGGCGTTGGCGGCGCCGCCCGAGCGGCTGGCCTGGCGCAACGGGGCGATGATCGGCGGACTGGAGCGGCTGCCGATCCAATGGTGAAGCGGCAGCCGGGTTTTCGATGCCGCGAGGGCGGCGTACCGAATCAGTCCAGGTATGCCTTGACGCCGAGCCGGCTGCCGATCTGGTCGAGCAGTCCGGCGACCATTTTGCGCTGTTCCTTGGGGAAGCCGCGCTTGATGAAGGGCACCAGGAACTTGGCCTTGGTGGCGATGTCGTAGCCCTCCTGGACCACGCGGGTGCCGCGCGGATCGGGCTCGATCCGGAAGATCCCGCGGAACCACCACATGCCTTCGGTGAGGATGGTGGAGGTGCGCGGATCGATCTCGTACTTCATGCCCCCGCCCATATCGCCGGGGATGGTGGCCCGGAATGACGTCGGGCCGCCCTTGAGCACCCAGCCCTTACCGCCCTTGCCCTTACCCTTCGGGTTCAGGTACAGGGCGTTGTCGGGGCCGACCGGACCGGGTTGGGCGCGCATGAGAAGCCCCGCGACCTGCGGCTGCGGGGCTTCGACGATTCCGGAGACGGTGAAAAAGGGCTTCTTGTCCGCCATTGCGGTGCCTTTCTGATAGCTGCATCCATCAAGCGTCTGCATGTATGCAGCTAAGACTACCAGGCGTCGGCGGATCGTCAACCGGCTCGGCCGGGCGTGGTCAGTACAGCGTCACCATGCTCCAGAAGCCCTGGATCACACCCTTGTTCCCGGTGACCCGGTCGGTGACGAAGCTGGCCAGCAGATATCGGCCGGGGGTGAAATCCAGATCGGCGACACCGCAGCGGCCCGGATTCAAGGGCGACAGTCCGGCGGGTTGACTCTCGAGAATATTCTTCGCCGGCCACCCGCCCTTGGCCACGGCCGCCCAGAACGCGGTCACCTCGGCCGGGGTGGTGTCGGGCGGAATGCGCACGAGCATAACCTCATTGAGCTGCGCGGTCTTATTGGTCACCAGTAGCGCCCCGTGCGCGGGGAGCCGGTCGGGGGTCTCGTACCGGGAGCCGGAACCGTTGCCGGACAGGGTGATCGAGGCATCGGTACGCGGCGGGAAAGGCTGCGGGCCGAGCGTGCCGACCACATCGAGCGGGCGCACGCTCTGCGCCAGGTAGGGCGTCTTGACCGCACCGTAGTTGATCACGTAGTAGCGCCCGGGTGCGAGCAGGGTGGTGAACCGCAGCGGGTTGGCCGCGGTCACCGTGACGCCGCCGAAATACTCGGCGTCCGAATCGATTCGGCGCACACCCTCCACCCGGGTGGCCTCCTCGGTGGAATTGGCCATGTGATAGTCGGTGAGATAGTCGGCCAGCGCCAAGCCGTCCCGCAGCCGGATGACGCCCGCACTCGTCGGCTGATCCTGGGTGGTGCTGGTCGGAAAGTGCACGATCCCCGCGGGCACGGTGGCGGGCACCGTGAGGTCCGTCGCGGTGATCACCACGGGCGCAACCGATTCCGCGGATACCGCCATGACGGGGGTGGTGCGCGAGGCGATGGCGTCGGCCCCGGCGATCACCCCGAAGACGATCGCCAGCACCACGGCGAGCCGGATCATGGCGCGCCGATCCAGGGCGTCCCCGGCGATCAGGGTCCAGTAGTTCGCGTGTTCACGCCGGCCGGTCTGCATCATCCACTCCGTCTTGCCGATAGACCACGTAGTGCGGTCCGTGGCTGCGGTCCTGGTAGTCCCGCAGCGCCGAATTCTTCTTTCCCCCTTCGTGATCCGGGCCGCTCTGCCAGGCCCGGAAGGCGGGCAGATCCACCCACTCGGACAGCAGAGCCATCCGGTCGGGATCGGCCTCGTCGGTGAGCAGTTCGGCGCGCAGCAGGCCGGGCACCGCCTCGTTCACCCAGCTGATCCGACGATAGGCCGCCCGCACCGCGCGCCGATCTCCCCGCGGCGCACGCAGATACACGATGACGAAGACCCCTCGCACGCCCGTGTCCTAGCCGTAGAATTCGGGCGCGTGCCGCAGCGTGGGCCACTGCTCGGCATCGTGACCGCGCACGATCAGCGCCCCCTCGCGCTCGGCGAGGTCGATGAGTTTGGCCGTGCTGACACGCACCTGCTCCTCATCGGTGTCGAACGGGAAGATCGGACGGGCCGCCGCGTCCAGCGCCATACCGTTGGGGATGGCGTCCACGGCCAGCAGGACCGGGCCCGTGCCGGGCAGCCGCACCAGCACCGATTGATGGCCGGGGACATGCCCGCCGGAGGCGATCAGTTCGATGCCGGGCAGCAGTTCGGTATCGCCGTCCACCTCCCGGTAGCGCAAACCCGGTGCGCCCCAATGCTCTTTGGCCGCCAGCAGGCGCGGGACGTCTCCGGCGCGCGCGGCGGCCAGATGGGTGCGCTGCACCACGAATTCCGCGCCGGGAAAGCGGTCGTGGTTACCGGCGTGATCGGGGTCCAGGTGCGAGCACACCACGAAATCCACATCGGCGGGCCGGACACCGACCGCGGCCAGCCGGGCCACCGGATCGTCCTGCGGGTCGACCTGGACCATGCCGCCGGGTTCGGCCCCGGTGTCGATGAGGATGTTCACCCCGTCCTCGGTCTGGACGAGATAGCCGGGGACGGGGGCATTGATCCCGGGGATCACGCCGAAGCGAAACAGATACAGCCGCATGGTTATTCTCCTTCAGGCGACATCGGTGGCCCGCGGTTCGCGCAGGTCCAGGAATGCCGTGGTGTGGGCGCCGGCGAGGAATTCCGGATCGCCGAGGATCTCGGTGAGAATGCCGGTGGTCACCCGCACCCCCGGCCCCTCGATCTCGAATTCGGCCAGGGCGCGCCGCATGCGGGCGATGGCGGTGGGGCGATCGGGACCCCAGGCGATGACCTTGGCCAGCAGTGAGTCGTATTCCGCGGGAATGCGATAGCCGGGGTGGGCGTGCGTATCGACCCGGATGAACGGGCCGCCCGGGGGCCGGAACACCTCGAGCAAGCCCGGACTGGGCCGGTAGCCGTGCGCGGGATCCTCGGCATTGATGCGGCATTCGATGGCTACGCCGCGCCGCACCAGTTCGGCCTGACTGTGCCGCAACGAATGTCCGGCCGCGATGCGCAGCTGTTCGGCGACGATATCGATGCCGGTGACCGCCTCGGTCACCGGATGCTCCACCTGGATACGGCAATTCACCTCGATGAGCGCGACTTCGGTAGCGGTGACCAGGAATTCGAAGGTGCCCGCGCCGACATAGCCGGTGGCCCGCGCGCCCCGCACCGCGTACGCCCCCAGCCGCTCGGCGAGGTCGACGGGCAGTTCGGGCGCGGGGCTCTCCTCGATCAGCTTCTGATGCCGCCGCTGCACCGAACAGTCCCGCTCGCCCAGGTGCCGCACATTCCCGTGCCGATCGGCCAGAATCTGGACCTCGATATGGCGGGCGTCGTCGAGATAGCGCTCCAGGTACACCCGGTCGTCGCCGAAGGCGATGCGGGCCGCGGCGCGGGTGGCGCGATAGGCGCGCCCGAGGTCGGCGGGGTCGCGCACCACGGTCATACCGCGTCCGCCGCCGCCCGCCGCGGCCTTGATGATGAGCGGGCAGCCGATGCGCGCGGCGACCCGCTCGGCCTCCTCGGCGGTGGCCACCGCACCCTCGCTACCGGGCAGTACCGGAATACCGGCCTCCCCCAGTAGTTTCCGGGCCAGTGACTTATCGCCGAGCCGGGCCATGACCTCGGGCGGCGGGCCGATGAAGACCAGCTGTTCGGCCCCGCAGATCTCGGCGAAATCCGGGTCCTCGGAGAGGAATCCGTAGCCGGGATGGATGGCCTGGGCCCCGGTGCTGTGCGCCGCCTCGATAATGGCGGGCGCGTACAGGTAGCTGCGCCGAGCCGCCGCCGGGCCGATGTGCACGGCGCGGTCGGCGGCCCGGACCACTGCGGAGTCGCGGTCCCCGGTCGAGTACACCGCGACCGTGCGGATTCCCATATCACGGCAGGTGCGCAGGATCCGCAGTGCGATCTCGCCGCGGTTGGCCACGAGAACGGTGTCGAAGATCGGTTCGGCGTTCATCGGACCACCCCGTAGCGGCGGAATCGTTCCTGACGGGTGCGCACCAGCTCGGCGGCGGCGGTGCCGCGCAATTCGCGCAGCGCGCAGACGATGGCGGCGCGGACCGCCCCGGAGGCGGCTTCGGGGTTGAGGTGCGCGCCCCCTTCGGGTTCGGGCACGATCCCGTCCACCACGCCCAGCTCCAGCAGGGTGCGGGCGTCCAAGCGCAGCGCATCGGCCGCCTCGGCGACCCGGCCGCGGTCACGCCAGAGAATCGCCGCGCATCCCTCGGGGCTGATCACCGAGTAGACGGCGTTGCGGCACAACAGGACCCGGTCCGCGACCGCCAGGGCCAGCGCGCCGCCGCTGCCGCCCTCACCGGTGATGACGCTGACCACCGGCACCGGCAGGGTGCCGAGTTCGCGCAGGCATTCGGCGATGGCCGCGGCCTGTCCGTGCCGTTCGGCGTCCGCACCCGGATACGCGCCGGGCGTATCGACCAGGGTGACCAGCGGCAGTCCGAGCTTGCCGGCCAGGCGCATCATGCGCCGCGCCTTGCGATAGCCCGCCGGGGTCGGCATGCCGAAGTTGCGACGCGCCAATTCCCTTGTCTCGCGGCCTTTCTGATGGCCGATGACGACCACCGGCAGTCCGTCGAGCGCGGCGATGCCGCAGACGATGCTGGGGCAGTCCGCGCCCATCCGGTCACCGTGCAGTTCCACGAAGCCGTCGGTCCAGGCGGCGAGGTGTTCCAGGGTGGTGGGCCGGTCCCGATGCCGGGCCAGACGCACCTGTTCCACCGCCGCGATGGGGTCGATCAGCTGCGGATCGCGGATCACCGCATCGGATTCGCCCGCGCCCCAGTCGGATTCGGGCCGGTCCTGCACGGCCAGCAGTACCCGCAGCGCCTGCGGCAGTTCGGCGCGTGAGCGCACATCGTCGGCGAGTCCGGAGCGCAGCAGGAAGTCCGCGGTCTGGAAGCCCTCCGGCAGCACCTGCCGCACGGTCTGTTCGATCACCCGGGGACCGGCGAAGCCCATGCGCGCACCGGGTTCGGCGATGATCACATCCGAGAGCGAGGCGAACGACGCCGCCACCCCGCCGTAGGTGGGATCGGTGACCAGGGTCAGGGTGAGCACGCCGGCCGCGTCCAGCTCGGCCATGGCATTGCTGGTCTTGGCCATCTGCATGAGCGCCAGCGCGCCCTCCTGCATCCGGGCCCCGCCCGAGGCGGTGATCAGCAGGAGCGGAATCCGTTCGGCGCGAGCGAGTTCGCAGGCGGTGGTGATCGCCTCCCCCGCCGCGACGCCGAGGCTGCCGCCCAGGAAGCGGAAGTCCATGACCGCCGCCACCACCGCCCGGCCGCCGATACGCCCGCGCACCACCCGCACCGCGTCCGCGCCGACCCGGTGGTGCGCCTCGGTCAGGCGGGCGCGGTAGGGTTTGCGGTCCACGAATCCCAGCGGGTCCACGACCGTATCCGCCGGCAGCGCTTCGTGTTCGGAGCCGGGGTCCAGGAGCAGCGCCAGCCGCTCATCGGGGGTGAGGGGTCCGTGCCACCCGCACTCCGGGCAGGTCCGGCCCAATCGCCGGTACCGGTTCCGGTAGATCAGGCCCCGGCAACCCTCGCATTTGAGCCATTCGGATTCCGCTACTGCACTGGTCATTTCCACTCCCGCTGCCTCAGTACGAGGCGCTGACCTCGAGCACGGCGAATGGTCTGGCCATCCGCGTGTCCTGATAGGGCCGCAGCGCCGCGGTGCTGTCCCGATGCCGCGCGCCGCGCTCCCACACCTGGAACGACTCCAGGTCCTGCCATCTGCTGAGTACGACGAAGCTGCCCGGATCCGAGACCGAGCGCAGCAGTTCGTTGCCGAGCATGCCGGGGACCTCGGACATCTCCCGGCTGACCTCGTGGTACGCCGCGTGCACGGCGTCGCCGTGCTCGGTGAGGTGGTAGACGAGCACCCTCACTTCGCCGCCCATGCGGTCGCCTCCCATTCGGCATGGGTGGTCGCGGTGGCCGCCTCGGTGAGATGCGCGACGATCGTCATGGTCGTCATCGAACCGCCGGAGCGGAACGGGTGCAGATGCTGACGATGCGCGAGATGTCTTGCGCTGGTTTCGAATTCGCGGAAGCGCGGCTCATCGACCCAGTCGCTGACGATGTAGTAGACCCCGGTCTCCTCATCACTGCGCGAGAGCCATTGGCCGCGATTGGCCGGATGCGAGGTGACCCCGTCCCCGATCTGCAGCCACAGCGCCTCGAAATCGGCCTCCATACCCGGGTTGATCTGCATGCGCAGCATGACCCGGAACGTCGCGTCGCTCATCACGAGATCCCGCCGTCCACGTGAATGGTGGCGCCGGTGACGTACCGGGCCAGATCGCTGGCCAGGAACAGCACCGCACCGGCCACCTCATCGGGGGTGCCGAGCCGGCCCAGCGCGGTCTTGGCGCTGTACTGGGCGATCATCGCCTCGCGCGTCTCCTGCGGGCGGGCGTCCAGCTCCTCGGTGTGGATTACGCCCAGGGCCAGGGTGTTGAAGCGAATTCCCTTGCCGCCGAACTCTTTCGCCAGCGAGCGACTCAAACCGCGCAGCGCGTGCTTGGTGGCGGTGTAGTGCGCGCGCAGCGGAATGCCGACCTCGGAGGATTTGGAGCCGATGCTGATCACCGACGCGCCCGCGCCCAGCAGCGGCAACGCGCGCTGGATGACCAGGAAGGTTCCGGTCAGGTTGGTGTCGATGATCCGATGCCATTCCTCCAGCGGCAGTTCACCGAACGGCACGTGGCTGATCGCACCGGCATTGTTGACCACCAGGTCCAGGCTGCCGAACTCCTGCTGCGCCAGCGCCAGCAGCGCGTCGATCTGCTCGGGCTGGGTCACGTCGGCGCGCACCACATGGTGGTTGCCGCCGAGCTCCTTGAGTTCGCGGGTGAGCGAGGCCACGGCCTCGCTGTCCTGCTGATAGCAGGTGATGACATCGACGCCGTTGCGGGCCAGTGCCAGCACGATGCCGCGGCCGCAGCCGCGGGTGCCGCCGGTGACCAGGGCCTTGCGGCCGGACAGATTGAGAGTCATCCGAATTACGCTCCTGTCTGGAAACTTTCGATGGTCGGCCGATGCGTGTCACGCCAGGGCGATGGCCACGCAATTGGCCACGAAGGCGGCGCTCACCAGCAGCGTGCGCCGCCGGTTCCACAGCCCCCAGTTGGTGCGCCGGGCCTGCCAGTCGGCGGGCGGCCGGTGCGGATCGGCACGCTGGACCCATTTGTTCAGCGGCACGTTCTTGGTCAGCGAGATGAGGATGGTGACCAGTGCCGCGGCGGCGGCCAGGCCGAAGAACAGTGCCTGCGTGGCACTTCCGGCGAGCAATACCGCGGCGGTATCGCCGAGTACGGTGCCCAGCAGGCAGGCGGGCATGAACGGGTCGTATCGGGTGGAGAAGAACGCGTGCGTGGTCACGTACTGGTCGGCGGGCAGCGCGCGCATGAGCGGGAAGCCGCCGAGTTCGGTGCCCACGAGTACGCCCGCGGCCAGACCGTTGGCCAGAACCACCAGTGCGAGAACGATATTCGCTGTCACCGCCGCGATCAGCCCGCCTTGGCCACGGACTCGATCTTGTCCTTGATGATCTTCATCTGCTCGGCGGTATTGGTATTGAGCCGATCGGTCATGGCGGCGTCGTCGATGGGCGCCTGCGGGCGCATCTCGAAGTCCTGCACCCAGCGCATCTTGATGCCGCCCGGCACCTCGAGGTACTCCCAGAACAGCGACATGTATTTGAACGGCCCGGTTTCCACGCGCGCGGAGCGCACGGTGCGACCGGCCTTGTTCGGCACCCGCTCGGAGACCCAGCCCCAGACCGTGCCGGTCTCGTCGGGATGCAGGGCCAGTTTGAAGCGGATGACGCCGTCGCGTTCGGACAGGATCTTCGCCTCACCGTATTCGGTGAAAAGCTCTGTCCAGGACTCGATGTCATTGGTCATATCCCAGACCAGGTCCATCGGCGCGTCGATGACGATGTGATTATCGGTGTGTCCAGTCATCGGACTCCTCATTCCCCTCGGGTGTTCGGCCCGCCCAGCAGCAGAGCCGAGGTATAGCCGCCGTAGCCGCGGGCCAGCACGAGCGCGGTGCGCAGCCGGGCCGGGCGCGGGGTCTCCAGCACCAGATCGATCTCACAGCCGGGGGCGAGGCGGGTGGTGGCGGTGGTCGGCGGAATCACCTGGTGGCGCAGCGCCAGCAGTGCGGTGGCCACATCGAGCGAGGAGCCGCCCCCGTAGAGTCGCCCGGTCATGGTCTTGGGTACGGTGACCGGAATCCGCTGCGGGCCGAAGACTCCCGTGATCGCCTGCGCCTCGGCGAGATCGTCCGCGGGCAGGCCCGCGCCGTCGGCGAAGACGACATCGATATCGGCCGGGGCCAGTTCGGCATCGGCCAGGGCTCGTTCGATCACCCGCTGCAGCACCCGCGCGCCCTCGCGGCCGGCGGTGGGGTCGAAGCCCGCCGCGTAGCCCAGTACGGTGCCCCACCGGTGTGCGCGATTGCGCTCATTGGCCGGCTCCACGATGATGACCGCGCCGCCCTCACCCGGGAGCGATCCGCAGGCTTCGGCGTCGAAGGGCGCGTAGGCGCGCTCGGGATCGGGCAATGTGGACAGCCGCCCCGGCGGCAGCTGGGAGACCAGCGCGTACGGGCACATCGCCGAGTCCAGGCCGCCGCTCACCACCAGTTTGGTGCCGGCCCGAATCAGCCTGCGCGACTTGGCGATGGCGTCCAGGCCACCGGCCTGTTCGGCGCAGATCACCCCGCAGGGTCCGCGCATCCCGTGCCGGATGGCGACCTGTCCGGTGGTGGCGGCGTAGAACCAGGCGATGGATTGGTAGACCCCCACCCAGGACGGCCCCTTGTTGTACAGCTTGTCCATTTCGCGCTGGCCGAACTCGGTACCGCTGGACGAACTCGAGGTGACCACGGCCATGTCGTACTCGTCGAAGGCGGCCGGATCCGCCGCCGCATCGGCCAGCGCCGCCTCCGCGGCGTACAGCGCCAGATGCGTCCAGCGGTCGGTCTGCGGGATCAACCGGCCCGGAACCCATTCCGCGGCTTCGAATTCGGAGACCTCGCCGGCGAAGCGCACCGGATAGCCGGACGGATCGAACCGCGTGATCCGGGCGATCCCGGTCTTGCCCGCCAGCACCGACTGCCAGTGGGCGTCGATGCCGAGTCCGGTCGGCGCGGCGACACCGATGCCGGTGACGACCGCTGATTCGGAAGCGCTGCTCATCCGCTCTACCTTCTCGCTCGGCAACCCCACGGATCCGGTTGCTGTGCGAGCAGATTGGCGGTGCGCGCTGGAACGAACCTGGAGTGGCACTGGAGCAGCGCCGCCGGGCGGGCCACGACTGTAGTTGCGGCCGAGCGTCATTCGAGCCCGACCGGCGACTATGCCTGGCGCGCGGAAGGATTCGCGGCCATCGGGTGAGGAGAACAAGGATGACCAGTGACCGGACATACCCCGTTGTGATCGTCGGAGGCGGTCTCGTCGGCCTCTCGGCGGCGTGTTTCCTGGCCTGGCACGGGGTGCACAGCCTGGTGGTGGAGCGGCGCGAGACGCTGTCGAGCCAGCCGCGCTCACGCGGGATCAATCCGCGCACCATGGAGTTGATGAGCGAAATCGGTCTGGCGGAACGGATTCGGCAGACGGTCTCGGCGCGGGCGCTGCGCGCCAATACCGGCATCATCGCCATGCAATCGCTGGCCGGGGCCGAGATCGGCGCGCTACGCGAAGGCTATGTCGCCGAGGTCGACGGCGAACTGGGCGAGCTGACACCGGCGAGCTGGTGCCTGTGCCATCAGGGTGAGCTCGAGCCACTGCTCGCCGACCATGCCCGCGAACTCGGCGCGCTCATCGAATTCGGTTCCGAGGTCGTGGATCTCACCCAGGACGCGGAAGCGGTGCGACTGCGGGTGCGGGACCGTTCGGGGACCGAGCGCGAGGTGCGCGCCGCCTATGTGATCGCCGCCGACGGTGCGGGCAGCACGGTCCGGCAGCTGCTCGGGATCGATTTCGAGGGCGAACAGACATTGGGGCACTTCATGAATGTGCATTTCCGGGCCGATCTGCGCGACCAGCTCGGGGATCGCCGGTTCATCATGGCCTATACCTTCGGCCGCTATCGCGCCGCGCTGCTGCCGATCGACAATGCCCGGGACTGGCTGGTGCACGTCATGTTCGATCCGGCGAGTGAGACGCCGGAATCGTTCACCGAGGACAGATGCGCCGAGGTGATCCGCACCGTCACCGGGGTGCCCGATCTGGAGGTGAGCGTGCTGGGTGCGGGGGCCTGGCGGTCCGCGGGCGCGGTGGCGGCGCGGCTGCGCCGGGGGCGGGTACTGCTCGCCGGGGACGCGGCGCATGTCATGCCGCCCAGCGGGGCGTTCGGCTCCAATACCGGAATCGCCGACGCGCACAACCTCGCCTGGAAGCTGGCCGCGGTGCTGCGCCGCACCGCCGGGGACGAACTCCTGGACACCTATGCGACCGAACGCGGCCGAGCGGCGGCGGCCACCGTGCGCCAGGCCGTACTGCGCTCGATGGACCGCCCGCGCATGGCGCATGAGGATCCCGCTCCGCCGAACCCGGCGATCATCGCGGACGAACTCGTCTGGTTCGGCCCCCGCCAGCACGACGACATCACCACCACTCCCCCCAACACCACGGCGACCACGGCCACGTCGCCCACCCCGGCCACCCCAGTCACCCAGGCCACCCAGGCCACCCAGGCCACCCAGGCCACCCAGGCCACCCAGGCCACCCAGGCCACCCAGGCCACCGAGGATGGGGCGAATCCCGGTGTACCCGAGGATATCTGGCCCACCGCGCTCGACGGTTCGGTCGGCACTCGCGCCCCGCACGTGCCCGTGCTCGAGGCCGGGCGCGCCATCTCCACCATCGATCTGTTCGGTGCGGAGTTCGTACTCTTCGCCGGGGCCGAGGGCGCCGCCTGGTTCGAAGCCTGCGCGCGGGTGGCCGATCGGGTCGGGGTGGCGATCCGGCGCTATCGCATCGCCCCCGGCTCCGAGCTGCGCGGTCCGGTCACCCGGTATCGCGGGGTGCCGCTCACCGACTGCCTGCACGATCACAAGGCGCTGTGGCATCAGGCATACGGGGTCTCCGAACGCGGTGCGGTACTGGTCCGCCCGGACGGTGTAGTCGCCTGGCGCACTTCGGAATCCACCGACAATGCCGCCGAGGAGTTGACCGCGGTGCTGCGCCGGGTCCTGCGCACGCACTGACCCGGACCCTCGACCACGCCGCGAGCAGCGCGCGATCGAACCGGCCGAGACTGCCGGGCAGCGTCGGCCGGATCGGTAGTGCCGACACCGAATCCGGAGGTGTCCCATGCGCACTGCCTCGATGCGCAATGGCTCATTGCGCGCGCTCGCGCTGGACGGGGTGGACCGGCTCGAAGCCGGTGACCCGGAACTGTTCTCGCTACTGGAACGCGAATACCTGCGTCAGCAGGACACTTTGGCCATGATCGCCTCGTCCAGTCTGGCCGACGTCTCGGTGCTGGCCTGCGAATCCACCCCGGCCAGCAATGTGACCACCGAGGGGTATCCGGGCCGGCGCTATCACGCGGGCTGCGCGGTGATCGACGATATCGAGCGCCTGGCCATCGCCCGCGCCAAGGAGCTCTTCGGCGCGGATTACGCCAATGTGCAACCGCATTCGGGCACCGGCGCGAATCAGATCGTCATGACCGCGCTGCTGCGCCCCGGCGATACCGTGCTCGGGCTGCGCCTGGACGCCGGCGGTCACCTCACGCACGGTGCGACCGCCTCGTTCTCCGGCACCTACTTCACCGGTATCGGCTACGGCCTGGACGAGCACGGCTTCATCGATTACGCCGAGGTCGCCGAACTGGCCCGCACACACCGCCCCACCCTCATCATCTGCGGGGCCAGCGCCTATCCCCGGCTCATCGATTTCGAGCGGTTCCGGGCCATCGCGGACGAGGTGGGCGCGTATCTGCTCGCCGATATCTCCCATATCGCGGGTCTGGTGGTGGGCGGGCGGCATCCGAGCCCGGTGCGGGTCGCGCACTTCACCACCACCAGCACCTACAAACAGCTCTTCGGTCCGCGCGGCGGGCTCATCCTGATGGGTCCCGATGCGAACGCGCCCTCACCGGGCCGCGGCAAAACGCTCGCGGGCATGTTGCAGCACGGCGCTTTCCCGTACTTCCAGGGCACCCCGCGCATCAATACCATCGCCGCCAAGGCACGCGCCTTCGCCATGGCCGCGACCCCGCAGTTCCGCGACCTGACCGGCCGCATCCAGGACGATGCCGCCGCGCTGGCCGCGGCATTACAGCGCTGCGGGTGGGCGATTCGCACCGGCGGCACCGACAATCACATCGTGCTGGTGGATGTGGCCGCGCGCGGTCTCACCGGCGCCATCGCCGAACGCGCCGCCGAATCCTGCGGAATCGTGGTGAACCGCAACAAACTCGACCGCGACGGCTACTCGGCACTGGTCACCGGCGGGGTGCGCCTGGGCACCAACAGTCTGGCCGCGCGCGGGATGGGCGTGCGCGAGATGGCCGAGTGCGCCGCCCTCACCGATCAGGTGTGGAGCGCCACCGAACCGATCAGCGAGACCGAATACCACCTCGATCCGGAGATCCGGTCCGAGGCCGAACAGGCCGTGCTGTCGCTGTGCAAACGGTTCCCCCTGCCCGCCGAACTCTTCGGCTGATCCGGTTCCAGCCCGGCTCCAGCGCCGCACGAGCGGGAGGGGCCATGCTGCCTCGTGCCTACCAGACACGATCGCAAGACGGCCCTTTCCAGGCGAGACGCCCTCAAGTTGGCGGCGACCGGCGCGGTGGCGCTCACGCTCGCGGCGTGTGAGAACGCCACCGGCGCAACCGAATCCACCGCCACGACCACCCCCGCGGCCACCGGCCCGTTCGCACCGGCGCTGCGGATTCCGCAGATCCTGAAGCCGACGCACACCTCCGGCGATACGGACTATTACGCGCTCGCGGCGAAGACCACCGAGACCGAGATCCTGCCGGGGGTGCGCACCAAGGTGCTGACCTACGGCGACACCCTGCCCGGACCCACCATCAAGGCCACCCGCGGCCGTACGGTGGTGCTGACCCAGTACAACAGCCATACCGAGCCGATCAGCACCCACCTGCACGGCGGGCATGTCCCGGTGTCCCAGGACGGGGTGCCCTGGGACACCATCGAACCCGGTAAGGATCGGGACTACCGCTATCCCAACACCCAACCGGGCGCGACCCTCTGGTACCACGATCACTCGCATATGACCGAGGCCGAACACGTCTACCGCGGCCTGGCCGGCATGTATCTGCTGGACGATCCCGCCGAACAGACGCTCGGCCTGCCCACCGGCGAGTACGACGTGCCGATCATGCTGCGGGACGCCCAATTCGACGATGCCGGGCAGCTGGTCTTCACCATGGGCGGTTTCAAGGACCGCAAGACCCTGCTGGTGAACGGCACGCTGCCACCGCATTTCGAGGTCGCGGCCCGCAAGTACCGGCTGCGCTTCCTCAACTCCGCCAATGAGCGCGGTTTCAAACTCTCCCTGGGGGATGCGGTGCCGATGCAGATCATCGGTACGGACGGCGGACTGGTGCCCGCGCCGATCACGGTCACCGAATTCTATCTCTGGCCGGGCGAACGGGTGGAGGTGGTGGTGGATTTCGCCGCGCATCCGGTGGGAACCCAACTGGTGCTGAACAATTCGATCGGCGAGGTCGATGCGGTGAAGTCGGTCATGCGCTTCGACGTGACCAGATCCGCGACCGACGCGAGTGTGGTCCCGGCCGCCCTGCGGCCCGCGCTCGACCTGGGTGCGCCGACGGTGGAGCGGCAGCTGGTCTTCAAATTCGATCTGGCCATGGGCATGTATCTGATCGACGGGAAGATGTTCGACGAGAATCGGATCGATCAGCGAATCGCCCTGGGCGCCACGGAGATCTGGACCATTCGCAATGACGATCTCAAACCCTCGATTCCACACAATATGCATTTGCATCTGACACACTTCACCGTGTTGGATCGCAATGGAAAACCCGTCGACCCCGCCGAGACCGGCCCCAAGGACACCGTCACCACATTGCCCGGCGATACGGTCCGCATCAAGGTGAAGTTCACCGAAAATGCCGGTAAAACGGTGTATCACTGCCATCTGCTGGATCATTCGGCAATGGGCATGATGGCGGTTATGGAGATCACCGCCTGATCGGATCGAATTCGAGTCAGCTCCCACAGGCGCTCCAGCCCGTCCCGGTGCAATCTGTTTATGATCGATCAGCTGCCGGAGTTCTTCGCCTGGTTCGACAAGTGCCGGGAACGCAACGACTACGAGGTCCGCCGGATCGGGCTGGACGATGCGCCGGGATGGCATATCGAGCCCCGCACCGGCGATCTCAGCCATGAGACCGGAAAATTCCTCTCCGTGCGCGGCGTCGAGATCGACACCGACCACCGCGATACCGCGCACTGGCGGCAGCCGATCATCCTGCAACCCGAGACCGGTATCCTCGGCATTCTCGTCACACGCGTGCGGGGTGCCGTGTACTGCCTGATGCAGGCGAAGATGGAGCCGGGCAACATCAATCTGCTGCAACTGTCCCCGACCGTCCAGGCCACCCGTAGCAACTACACCAAGGTGCACGGCGGCAAATCCGTGCCCTATCTGGAATATTTCACCGATCCCGCACCGGGCCGGGTGCTGGTCGATGCCATGCAATCCGAACAGGGCGCCTGGTTCCTGCACAAACGCAATCGCAATATGGTGGTCGAGGTGACCGGCGATATTCCGGTGCACGAGGATTTCCATTGGATTCGCCTGGACTGTGTGGCGCGGTTGCTGGTGCGACCGCATGTGGTCAATATGTCCGCACGCTCGGTATTGGCCGGAATGGTGTTGCTCTATCCGGAATTATCGGTCGCCACACCGTATTCCGGTCCGGCCCGGCATTCGCTGGGCGCGGTGCTGAGCTGGCTGCGCGATGCCCGGGCCCGCTATCGGCTGACCCAGAGCCCGATCCCGTTGCGTGCGGTGCCCGAGTGGAACTGGGTGGACGGCACGCTCGAACACGAAGCCGGACTGCACTTCTCGATCATCGGCGTGGATGTGCGCGCCAGTAATCGGGAGATCACCCGCTGGTCCCAGCCGTTGCTGCGGCCGATCGCGGCGGGCGTGATCGGTTTCGCGGTACGGCATTTCGACGGTGTCCCGCATTTCCTGGTGCACGCGCGCACCGAGGCGGGTACCCGCGAGGTGGTGGAGATCGGTCCGACCGTCGCCGCCATCCCCGCCAACTACACCGGACTGCCCGCGATCCGCCGCCCGCGCTATCTCGACGCCCTGCTGACGGCGGCTCCCGGCGCGGTACTGGTCGACGTCCTGCACTCGGAGGAGGGCGGGCGCTTCTACCGCGCCGAAAACCGTTATGTCATCGCCGATCTCGGCCCCGCCCTGGGCGAATCGGTACCACCGGACTACCACTGGGTGAGCCTGCCGCAACTGGTGGAACTGGCCCGCTACGGCAATCTGGTCAATATCGCGGCCCGCTCACTGCTGAGCTGCCTGCTGGCCACCACCCTGGGCCTCGAGGCGGCCGCGGCCGACCTGGCAGTCCTATAACCCATTGCGCCGGATCAGCGAGTACCGAAGGAGTTTCGATGAAGGGGTTGGTGCTGGCAGGGGGGCGCGGCACGCGATTGCGGCCGATCACCCATACCTCTGCCAAACAATTGGTCCCGATCGCGAACCGCCCGGTCATCTTCTACGGGCTGGAGAGCCTGCGCAGCGCCGGGATTCACGAGGTCGGCATTGTCGTCGGCGATACCGCCGCGGAGGTGCGGGCCGCCATCGGTGACGGTTCCGCCTTCGGACTGCGCGTGACCTATCTGCCGCAGCAGGCCCCCATGGGCCTGGCGCACGGCGTCCTGATCGCCCGGGACTATCTGGGCGAGGACGATTTCGTCATGTACCTCGGGGACAATTTCATCGTCGGCGGCATCGCGGAGACGGTGCGCACCTTCGGTGCCGAAACCTGTGATGCCCGACTGCTTTTGGCCAAGGTACCCGATCCCACCCAGTTCGGCGTCGCCGAGATCGACGAGAACGGGGTGGTGCTGGGCCTGGCCGAGAAACCTGTCCGGCCGCGCAGCGACCTGGCGGTGGTGGGGGTCTACCTCTTCCGCGCGAGCATCCACGAGGCGGTGCGCGCCATCGAACCCAGCGACCGCGGCGAACTCGAGATCACCGATGCCCTGGACTGGCTGCTGCGCACCGGGCGCACCGTGCGCTCGGATGTGATCACCGGTTTCTGGAAGGACACCGGTAGGGCCGCGGATCTGCTGGCGTGCAATCAGATCGTGCTCGACGGCATTCACCGCGATGTACGCGGCAGCGTCGACGCCGACACCACCGTCACCGGCCGGGTGGTCATCGCACCGGGTGCGCGAGTGCACCGCTCCCGACTGGTGGGACCGCTCATCATCGGACCCGGCACGGTGGTGGACCACAGCTATGTGGGCCCGTTCACCTCGGTGGGCCGGGACTGCACGGTCACGCACAGCGAACTGGAGGGGTCGATCGTCATGGACGGCTCGGCCATCACCGGCATTCGGCGGATTCAGGATTCGCTGATCGGACGGGATGTGCGCGTCGCCCCCGCCAGCGGCGTCGCGCACATCCACCGCCTGGTACTCGGCGATCACAGTCAGGTGGAACTCGCGGTCTGAGCGCCCACGGCCCGGACCCGGTCCAGCAACCGGGCCCGGTCCAGCACCGCGGCCGCGGTATCGCCGACCCCGCCGGGATCCACATCCACGCCTACGCCCGCGCGCACCGCGTTCACGAAGGCGCGCAGCGCGTTTCGGAACTGATCGTCGGGCCGCCCCGGCAAAACCCGGCGCTGCGGGGCGAATATCTCGATACCCGGGGTCACGTCCGGGGGCGGGGTGAACGCCCGGTCGAGCACCAGATGCCCACGACTGCCCCAGATTTCGTAGGCGCAGCGATAGCCGTGATCGAAGCCGAACTCCAGCTGCGCCGAGACCCCGTCGCCATTGACCAGCAGAGCCGCGCCGTGCACATCCACCCCGGTGGCCGGATCGAGTGCGCGCATCGCCCCGGCGACCGACAGCGGTCCGGGCACCAGTAGCTGCGCCGCGGCGATCGGGTAGACCCCGACATCCAGCAGTGCGCCGCCCCCCAACTCGGGCCGGTAGCGAATATCGTCCGCCGCGCGCGGGGGAATGCCGAATCTGGCGGTGATCGAGCGCAATTCGCCGATCTCACCGCTCGCGATCAACTCCCGGACCCGACGGTGCTGGTCGTGGTAGCGGAACATCAGGTTCTCGCGCAGCAGCAGCCCGCGCCGGCGCGCGTCGTCGAGCAGAATGCGCGCCTGGGATGCGGTGGCGCAGAGCGGCTTCTCCAGCAGGACGTGTTTCCCGGCGGCCAAAGCCCTTGTCGCCCAGTCGAAGTGCATACCGGTCGGCAGCGGGATGTAGACGGCGTCGATATCGGTGCGCGCCAGCAGCCGGTCATAGCCCACCACCGGGGCACAGTCGAAGGCCGTCGCGAATTCGCCGGCCTTGTCCGGCTCACGGCTGGCCACCGCGATCAGCTCGGCACCGGGGGTCAGCGCCAGCGCGGGAAGGGTGCGCCGCCAAGCGATCTCGGCACAGCCGAGCACTCCGAAGCGCACCCGGTCGCGCACCGGTTCCGGGTCCGCCACCGTCTCCCGCACCTGACTCACCGCGGTCGCACCGCCGTCGAGTAGCCGCGCGCGAGGACCGGTCGCACGATCGGTGCGCGCTCCTCGGCCAATCTGCCGATCAGCGCGGCCGCCTCCCGGGGCGCGTCGTGCCGGGCGTACTCATTGGCCATGCGCAATGCGGCCTGCCGGAAATGCGGTTCGGTCAGGATGGCGTCCACCGCGCGGAGCAGCACGACCGGACTGGGCTGTTCGGTCCGCAGATCGATACCCGCACCGCACCAGCTCACCCGCCCGCACACCTCCGGCTTGTCATCGAGTCGGCCCGAAACCACCAGCGGCAGTGCGTGTGTCAGCGCCTGCTGGACGGTGCCGTAGCCGCCGTTGCACACCACCACATCCACCTTGGGCAGCAGTTCGTGATACGGCACGAACGAGGCCACCCGGACATTGGACGGCAATTGCTCGCTGCCGACCTCGGTGCCCGGCCCGCCGGTGGTGACCACCACCAGCGCATCGGTCTCGGCGAACGCCTCGATGGCCCGGCTCATCAGCACCCCGCGCCCGCGCGCGGTGGTGCCCTGGGTGACCAGGATGACCGGACGATCGGTGTCCAGCTCGGCGTACCAGGCCGGAAGCAGGTGCGGGCGGGTGGGTTTGGGAATGAGGGCTCCGACGAAGTGCACCTGCGGGGCCACCCGCCGCCGCGGATACTCGAAGGACGGCACCGACGCCTGGAGGAACAGATACGGCGTCACCCGCTGTCCGCGTGCGGGCGGCAGCCCCAATCGCGAACGCAGCCTGCTCATCTGGATCTCCACCCGGCCGAAGGTGGCGGCGAAGGCATTGCGCCCGGCCACATCATCGCGGCGGCGGGTACCGCCCGGCGGCGCCGGATGCCAGCCCTTGCCGAACGGCGGCAGCTCGGGATCCGGAATCGACATGGGCGACTGCGAAATGGTCGCCCACACCACCCCGTGCACCTCGTGCAGCAGATTCGCCGCCCACATGCCCGAGTCCGCGAGCAGGATCGACCCCGGGTCGCGCTGGAATTCCGCTGCCAGATCGTGGAATTGCCCCTCGCAGGTATCCGCCCACACATGCTCGAGGAACCACGCCCGGCGAGCCACCGGCGCCATCGCGACGATCTGCGGATTGTCGAGTTCCATCCGATCGAAGTCGACGAAGGTTCCGCGCCGGGGCGGGAGATAGCGAGCGCCCGCCTCCTCGACGGTGCCGCGATAGGCCGGGCCGGTGTACCAAGACACCTCGTGCCCGCGCCGAATCAGCTCCCGGACCAGTGGAACCATGGGGTTGACATGCGCGCGCGCCGCGTGGGTCGCCAATACCAAGTGTGCCATGGGTCGATGGTTGGCGCGCATGCTCGACTGCCACTCGAAGCACCGGCTCAGCCCAGCTCATTCAGTATTTTGCCGAGCAGATCCACGCGCCGGCGCGCACTGGCGGCGGATTCGCCCGGCCGGGTGAGGAATTCGATGCTCAGGCGGCCGTCGGCGGTGTGCATGACGTACTCCCCCGGCGGTACCGCGCCCGGGCGCGGTGGTGCCGGGAAATCCGGCGGGTTCACCGTCATGGCGGCCCGGAAGTCCGACAGCGTCAGCCCCGGCGGTTCCGGGAACGGTGGAATCGGCCCCCAGTTGGTGGCCCGCACCAGTTCGACGCCCGGTACCGCCGGATCCGGCCCATGCAGGGCCGTGCGCTCGATATCGCCCGCCGCCAGCTGACGTTGCAGATCCGCGGCCACATCGGCGGCCAACTCCAGCAGGCCCGAACGCTCCACGCGCGCACGGTAGTCGGCGAATCCGATGACATTGGTGCCGCCGGTCGCGCCGACCGACGGGCGCAGTCGTGAACGCAGATCCACCGCGTACAGATAGCGCAGCGCGGTCAGCGGCACCCCGCGAATTCTGCTCTCCGCCAGCAGGATCGCGGCCGAGGCCACCGAATTCACGGTCAGGCCGGTCATTCTGGTGTAGTCGATGAGCGCCGCGGTGCGCGCCACGCTCAGGTGCGCGCGATCGGTGTGCAGCGCCCGGCTGCCCTGCCGCGGCACGGGTTCGACGGCGGGCGCGTCATGCGGCTCCGGCGGCGCACCGGTCAACAGCGTCTCGACCGAGTGCGGATAACCCCGCATCGCGCCGAGCGCGGCCGCGCCGCCCTCGGGATCACCGTAGGCCCACCACAGTTCACCCAGCAGCGCCAGCGAGTGCCGGGCGTCGGCGATGCTGTGATGGGTCAGCAGGATGACCCGGGTGCGATCCCAGCCGCGCACCACGTGCAGCACGCCCAATGCCCGGTACTGGTCCGTCTCGACCTCCACCGGTGCCCGGGCGGGATCATCATGCACCACCGTCATCGACCAGCGGGGTTCGGCGGGTGCGGTGATATCGAAGCGCGCACCGTCCCGGGGCAGCAGCGCGGCGCGCAGAATCGGATTGCGGGTGCGCACCGCGTCGAAGGCCAGGGCCAGACGCGCCAGCTCCAGCGAGCCCGCGACCAGCACCGAATACCCCACGTACACTTCGGCTCTGGTGAAACCCAGCTCACTCGGTGCGAGCGGTCGAACCGATACCGTGGTGGTCACCGCGGCTCTCCTCTCCTCGGGATGCGAACGGTGTGCCTCACCACACGAAGGTGCGGGCCTGGGTCGAGGTGGTCTGCACCGCGGCCCCGTACACCGCCTTGGCCGTGACCGTATGGGTGATGCGGTAGATCTGCCCGAAGGCCGAAGTGGGCTGGAAGTCCAGTCGCTCCCACAGGTGGTCGAGGCTGCGGGCGCCGGTGCCGGTGGTGGTCCAATCCACCTGCAGCGCCGAGCCTTCCGAATGCACCGTGGCCTCCGGCGGCTGCCCGGTGACCGCGAAACCCTCACCGAAGAAGTCGATGCGCCACGACTCGGTCAACTCCATCGAGTCCGGTATCGGCCGCTCCGGAGCCGCGGCCGCGATCGCGTTGCTGCCCAGGAAGGAGGCGTAGTAGTTCAGGTACGGCACCACCGCATAGGAGCTGCCGCTCAGATTCACCGTGCCGCGACCGCTACTGCTGAGGAACTCGTTGCGGCTGGGCCGATTCGGCGCCTCGTGCGCGGGCGCCGCGGCATCGGAGGCCACCCCGCCGGTGCGCAGATACACCTGGGCGTAGCCGCCGGTGTCCGCGCCGAGCATATCGGTGGCGAAGGACAGATAGGCGACCACGCGCGCGTCCCGGTTCGGCACCGCCCACCAGTTCTCGCCATTGTTCTGTTTGCCCGCGGGATTGGTGCTGATCAGACTCAGCTCACCGGTTCTCAGATCGCGGTAGTAGGTGCTGTAGCGCCCGGACGGCGCGGCGGGCAGCAGATTGGTGGCCAGTGAGGCGAAGATGACGCCGTTCCCGTCGCCGGTGAGCGAGGTCCAGGTGGACTGGCCGTTCCCGGGTGCGCCCGTGCTGTCGTGATCGATGGCGATGGTGCGGTTGCCGGTGAGATCACGAATATAGGAGTGCGCGGTGTGATCACCCGGATGCTGCGCGGCTTGCAGATTGTCCGCGTGCGAGGTGAACGCGACGTAGCGCCCGTCCCGGGTGATGGAGGAGCCCACGGCGATATCGTTGCCCTGAACCCCGGTGTCCCCCACGCTGATCCGGGTGGTGACCCCGGTGGTCAGGTCCCGGGTGAAGACATCGCTGGCGCCATTGGTGTCGCCGGGTACCAGATTCGAGGCCAAGGAGGCGAAGGCCACGGTACGGCGCTGATCGTCGATGGACGCGCCATAGCTCAGGCCATTGGCGAGCGCACCGTCCATGGCCACGTTCACCAGGCTGGTGCGCCCGGTGTCCAGATCGCGCAGGAAGATATTCCAGGTGTCGCCGACCCGCTCGGGCACCAGATTGGTGGCGCGGGACATGAACACCACATGCTTGCCGTCCGAGGACATCTGGGCCTGGATGGCATCCTGGTTCGACGGTTCCCCGGCGGCATTGGCATCGACCAATACCGTGGTGCCGCTGCGCAGATCGCGGAGATAGATATGCGCGCGACCGTTCGTGCCGGGCGCCAGATTGCCCGCGTCGGAGAAGAAGAGCACATGGTTGCCGTCCGCGCCCAGCATGGGATCCCAGCTGCCCTGATCGGCGGAGTCGCCGCGCGCCCCGACATCGACCTGGATGGTGCTGGAATGGCGCACATCGCGCAGGTAGATATGCGATTTACCGTTGGGGACAGGCGAACTCACCAGATTGGTCGCCTTGGAGGCGAAGGCCACCAGGTTGCCGTCCGCGTCCACCGAGACCCGAATACTGTCCGCGTTCCCGGGTTTGCCGTCCACGCCGATACTGATCAGCGCGGGCGAGACGCCCAGCGTCGCGGCGCCGGAGTCCTTCTTGGATTCGGGCCACAGCGCGATCGCGAGCGTGACCGCCACGATCGACGCCGCCACCGCTGCGATGCGATACCACCTGGTCCTGGCTGCTGTGCCGGTCACCGTTTCCTCCTCGCCAGCGAAATATCCGCGGTGCCCACCGCATTCGCCAGATTGGCGGGGGCCGGTGGAGGAGGACTCGAATTCCGGCCGATGCCGCGCTCGAACGCCGGGTCGCGGGTATCCGTCCCGCCTCCAGCAGCGCACGAGGTGGATATCCCACCCTCGCACCGGCACCTGCCCGATTCGTAGGAAGCGTTATCTCATGATCACAATCGACGACCTCCGCCGCATTCTGACCCAGAGCTCGGGCGAGGACGAGAACATCGACCTCTCCGGCGATATTCTCGACACCTCCTTCGAGAACCTGGGTTACGACTCACTCGCCCTGATCGATACCGCGACCCGGATCAAGCACGAATACGGCATCGAGATCGACGATGAGGCCATCGCCATCGATATGACGCCGCGCACGCTGTTGGACGCGGTCGCCAGGCTGGTGCGCGGCTGACCCGCGCCCGGAATGACGATGGCCCACCGGTTTTCGAGCCGGTGGGCCATCGTCGTGTTCACAGCCGCCGGTAGGCGTTCAGAGCCACCGTGCCGCCGATGCCGGTGAGCACCGCGGCCCAGCCCAGCGAGCCCAGCAGGTACCAGGTGCGCGAATGCTCGAGCACCGAGGTGCTGATATCGCTCTGCAACAGATACCGCAGGGTGTCGGTGAACACCGTGATCGGCTGGTACTTGGCGAAGCCCTGCAACCAACCCGGCAGTGTCGCAACGGGAATGAAGGCGCTCGAGACGAACAGCAGTAGGAAGCCGGGCAGCGTCAGCGCGTTCACCGTCTCGGCATTGCGGGTGCTGAGCCCCATGGCGGCGAATACGCTGAAGAGCCCGACCCCGATGGCCAGCAGCAGCACCAGGAAGAGCACCAGATTCAGTGCGCCGGTGTGGAATCGGAAGCCGATGATCACACCGGTGACGATCACCAGGGCGTGCGCCACGAACTGGGTCAGCGTATCGGCCAGCGCGCGGCCCGCCAGCAGGGCCGCCCGCGGCGAGGGCAGAGACCGGAAGCGATCCACAATGCCGTCGGCGGCGTCCTGGGACAGGCCGGTGGCGCTCTGGAAACCGCCGAACACGATGTTCTGCACCAGCATCGCGGGCACGATGTAGTCCACGTAGGTCATGTTCTGGATGGGGATGGCCCCGCCGAACACGTACCGGAACAGCGCCAGGAACAGGATCGGTGAGGTCACCGCCGCGATGGCGGTCTGCGGGGTGCGCACCGTACGGATGAGCTGGCGCTTGGCCAGCGCCAGCGAATCGACGAAGAAGGCCGAGACCGGGAGCGAATTGCCGCCGGGCCGAGCCGAACCGGTGTCCGCGGCGAGTTGGGTGGTCATCGCAGCGCGCCTTTCGCGTCGGTGAGGGAGAGATAGACGTCTTCCAGGGAGGGCGCGCGCACGCCGATATCGGCGATCGAAATCCGCGCGTCGTCGAGCAGCCGGACCGCGGTGGCCAGACCGCTGCTGCCCTCGGCCATGCGAATCACCACCGAGGTGGTGGCGGTGTCGATCTCGGGTTCGCCGGCACTGATTCCGGCGAGCAGACCGCCCGCGCGCGCGAGGTCGGCATGGTCCTCGATTACCACGGTGATCGCCGTATGTCCGAGCCGGGCCTTCAACTCGGCGGTCGTACCGTGTGCTATCACGGAGCCATGCTGGAGGACGACGATATCCCGAGCGAGGTAGTCCGCCTCCTCGAGCGCCTGGGTGGTGAGCAAAACCGTGGTGCCGTCCGCGGTGAGGTCCCGAATCAGCCCCCAAAGCTCCAGGCGCGCAACGGGATCCAGACCCGTCGAGGGCTCGTCGAGCAGCAGCACCGAGGGGCGGCCGACCAGACTGGCCCCCACATCGAGACGCCTGCGCATGCCGCCCGAATACGTCCGCACCGGTCGGTCTGCGGCATCGTCGAGCGAAAGCCGCTCCAGGATCTCCCGGGCGCGCACCCCTACGGTGGCCTTTCCGAGTCGATAGAGCGTGCCCACCAGTTCGAGATTCTCCCGCCCGGTGAGCGCGTCGTCGATGGCCGCGTGCTGTCCGGCCAAGCCGATCTGACGCCGCACCGCGACGGGTTCGCGCACCACATCGTGCCCATTGATGACCACCCGGCCGGAGTCGGGGGCGAGCAGCGTGGCCAGAATTCGGACCAGTGTCGTCTTGCCGGCGCCGTTGTGCCCGAGCAGTCCGAGCACCTCACCCTGGGGCACCGCCAGATCCACTCCGGCGAGCGCGGTGACTTTTCCGAACGATTTGTGTACCTGATGTACTTCGATTGCGTTCATGTCTCGGAGTATTCTTCCTTGCATGGGCCAAGTATCTGCAACAAAAAGGTGTCTGCATGAATGCAACAAACCATAGCCCGGGTTCCCCGGACCCGTCAACGGATCTCGAACACCATCCACTGCGGTCGACGCTGCCCGCGGGAATGAGCCGGGAACAGCTCGAAAGGCTCGCGCAGGGCCACCATGTCTATCGGGAGTATCTGTCCGCGCAGGTCGTGGTGAGTCAGGCGCTGGCCCAGGCGCTCGGGCTCGGGGCCACCGATTTCTTCGGCCTGAACCTGATCCAACTGGCCGGTTCCCTCACCGCCGGGGAACTCGCCCACCGCACCGGTCTGACCACCGGCGCGGCCACTCGCCTCATCGACCGGCTGGAGCAGGCCGGGTTCGTCAAGCGGGTGCGCGATGTGGTGGATCGGCGCAAGGTCGTGGTCGTCCCCTCCAACGATCGCGAGCAGGAGATCAACGGCCTGCTCGCACCGGTGCGCACCAAAATGGGCGCGGTGTTCGCCGGCTATGACGCGGCGGCGGTGGCGACCGTGTTCGACTACTTCACCAAGGCGACGCCGATCCTGCGCGAGGTCGCCCAGGAACTGCGAGAGGTGGAGACACCGAGCAGAACCGAGTGAACGCACGCGGAATCGACGGCGCCGGTCGCGAATCCGGCGGACCGCGCGCGAAACCGTCCGAACCGCAGCGCCTTCAGTCCGCCAGCAGCTCGCGCAGGCGGAGTGCGAACGCCGCGGGATGCGTCGCGGCGCCGGCGTGCCCACCCGGGAAGGTCACCGGTTCGGCGCCCAGTGCGCGACCGAGCGCGAGCGCGGTATCGGCGGGCAGCGATCCGCCCGAGGCCGCACCGACGCCGACCACGATGCGAATCCCGGTGGCGCGCAAGGCGTCCAGATCGGGTTCGTAACCGCAGATCGGCACCAGCCGGTGTGCGAGGAAGGTATCGGCATTGTGCCGGACCCGTTCGAGCCGCTGCCGGAGCGACTCGGCCGCCTCGGGACTTTCCGGTACGGCCGCACCGTTTCCAGGTCGACCGCCCAATCCGGCCCCGGTGACGAAGCGGCCCATGGCCGCGGCGGCGCCCTCGCGCCGATAGATCCGGTAGACCTCGTCGTACAGCCACCGCCGCGGATCATCGGCGGCGAGCAGGGCGAAGGTCGCCGGTTCATGGGCCACCACGGTCCGCACCATTTCGGGATACGCCGTCGCCAGCGCCAGGGCGATCGGCACGCCCGCACTGGTGGCGAAGACATCGGCCGGTCCGTCGGTGACCGCGCGCAGCACCCGGTGGGCGTCGTCGACTTCGCTCGGCACCGTATCCGGGCGTTCGTGCGCGATGCTGCGTGAGATGCCGCGCGGATCGTAACCGATCACGGTGTACCGATCGGTCAGCTCCGCCGCGATGCCCGCCAGATCGCGGGCGTCATCGGTGCCGCCGCCGATGAGCAGCAGCGCCGAACCGGAACCGGCGCTCTCGTAATAGATTTCGGCTCCCGGCACGGCGAGAACGCTCATCCTGGGCACTCCTTCCCACGGCGATGCTCCCATCCTCACCCATCCCGGCCGACCGCGAGCACGATCTTGCCGAACTGCTCACCCGCCAGCATGGTGGTGAAGCCCTCCCGGGCGCGAGCGAGCGGAAGCACCTGATGGATTCGCGGGCGCAGTCCGGTGCGCGCGCAGAAATCGGTCAGTCCGAGCAGTTCCTCGCGGGTGCCGACGGTGGAGCCGACAATCGAGATCTGGCGATAGAACAGACGATTCAGATCCAGGGTGGTCAAATGCCCGGTGGTGGCGCCCGAGACGACCACCACGCCGCCGGGACGCACCGCCCGGACCGAATGCTCCCAGGTGGCCGCGCCGACGGTCTCCAGTACCGCGTCGACGCGCGCGGGCAACCGCGTCCCGGTCTCGAATACCCGCTCCGCACCGAGTTCCAGTGCGCTCCGGCGCTTCTCGGGACTGCGGCTGGTCACCCAGACCCGATGGTTCGCCGCGTGCGCGAGCATGATCAGCGCGGTCGCCACCCCGCCGCCCGCACCCTGCACCAGCACCAGCGAGCCCGCCGCCAGCCGAGCCCGATGAAACAGCATGCGGTACGCGGTGAGCCAGGCCCCCGGCAGACAGGCCGCCTCCTCGAAGGAGAGCCAATCGGGTTTGGGCACCACATTGCGGCGCGGCACCACGATCTGCTCGGCGAAGGTGCCGTCGTAATCCGAGGAGAGCATGCCCATGGCCGGATCCAGGGTTTCGTCACCGCCCCCTGCCGCCGGATCCCCGACGACCGGATAGACGATGACCGGATTGCCGTCCTCGTCGATCCCCGCGCCCTCCGCGCCGAGCACCACCGGCAATTGCTCACCGGTGACGCCGATTCCGCGCAGGGTCCACAGATCGTGATGGTTCAGCCCGGCCGCGCGGATCGAGATCCGCACCCCGTCCGGCCGGGGCGCGGGGGCCCGCCACGGGCCCACGCGCAGGCCGTCCAACGGCCGGTCCGGGCAGCTGTGTGTGGCCACCACCGCCAGGACCCGCTCCGAACTCATTCAGCCGAACCTCAGGCAGAGCGCGCCCCAGATGAAGCCCGCGCCGATACCGGCGATCACCACGGTATCGCCGCGCTGAATCTTCTTGCCGGTCACCAGGGTGTGCAGCACGGTGAAAACCGTTGCGCTGCCGGTGTTCCCGAGCCAGTCCACGGTGATCTCGGCGCGCGTGCGCTCCACCCCGAGCCGGTCCATCACCTCGTTGACCACATTGCCATTGGCCTGATGGATGACGTAGTGCCGGATATCGTTCACGTCCAGACCGGATTTGGTGACCGCCTGGTGAATGCATTTGGGCAGATGTTCGGTCGCCTCCTCCCAGACCGTGCGGCCGTTCATATAGAGGAAGTGATCGCCCGCGGCCACGGTCTCGGGGGTGGCCGGATAACGCGAACCGCCCGCGCGCACCTGCACCTCGTAGGAGAGGGCGGATTGGATATCCCAGCCCAGCAGACCGTGTTCCGGTGCGGCCGAGCGGCCCAGCACCACCGCGCCCGCGGCATCGCCGAAGAAGACGCGAATCTTGCGATCGGCCGGATCGGTGAGCCGGGACAGCGCCTCACCGCCGATCACCAAGATGTTGTTCATGGCCGGGTTCTGCAGCAGGTGGATGCCCAGGAACATGGCCAGCACACCGCCCGAACAGGCGGCCTGGGTCAGATCGATGGGTATCGCCCGGTGCGCCCCGATGGCCTCCTTGACCATGAGCGCGGTGGAGGGCAGCGGTTGATCGGGGGTGACGGTGGACAGGATGATCACGTCCACGTCCTCGGCGGCGACCCCGCTGTTGCGCAGCGCGTCGGTGGCCGCCTCGACGCACAGATCCGAAGTCGACTGTGCCGCATCGGCATAGCGGCGTTCCCGGATTCCGGTGCGCGAGCGGATCCATTCGTCGGAGGTGTCCAGGGTGGCGGTGAGATCCTCGTTGGTGACGATCCGGGTGGGCACGCTCAGCCCGGTGCCCAGGAAGGTCGCGGGCAGCATCGAGGCGGTATTCATGACTCGACGTCCTTTCCGATCGGGCTCGGCGCGGGGCGATTCGCGGGCGCTCTACCCAGCAGTGGTCGCAGCGTGCGCTGCAGGGGACGCTCCACCAGCACGAAGGTCGCACCGGCGAGCAGGAAGGCGGTGGGCAGCACCACCAGCGTGATCGGCAGGAACGCGCCCTGCCCCAATTCGAGCCCGCGCCATTTGAAGTAGGACACCAGCACCACCTGGTGCCACAGGTACACCCCGTACGAGAGCTGCCCGCCCCACACCATGATCGGATGCGACAGGAACCGGTTGCGCCGGCGCGCGGTCATCACGGCCAGCACCAGGGCACTCGCGGCGATGAGATGCAGGACGAACTGGACCAGGCCGTGCCCCTGGGTCGGATAGAAGGTGTTGGCGTCCTTGCCCATCAGCGCCGGAATGCCCAGGCCGACAATGGCCAGCGCCGCCACGATCCAGGCCAGATACGGCCGGCGGCGGGCGGCGCGGAAGAGTGCGGGCGCGCGCTCGGGGGCATGGTCCACCCAGTCGGCCAGCACGCCCAGGATCATGCCCGCGGCGAAGTAGCCGATCAGGCCGGGCAGCCAGTACCACTGCGGCGGCCACTGCCCCATGCTCGGCTTGTGCACGTACCAGACCCAGGCCACATTGATCAGGAAAAGCGGTGTGAGCGTGAGCATGACGACGCGCGCCCGGCGCACCAGATCGCCACCGGCGCGCGCGGCCACCCAGGCCAGGCCGACGGCGATGAGCGGCAGCAGCAGATAGAACACGACCTCGGTGGCCAGCGACCAGGTGGGCACCAGCCCCTCGGGCAGATCGGCGGTGCCGTACTGATTCTTGTGATAGATGGTCAGGAACAGCAGTGAGCGGACCCAGGTGGCCAGATCCTTATGCGTGACGAAGGCCAGGGAGGCGATCACCACCAGCCAGTACACCGGCAGGATGCGCAGCGCGCGCCGCCACATATAGGCGCTCACCGACGGCAGCCTGTCGCCTTTGAGGGCCATCCCGCTGAACTGCCGGTACAGCAGCATGCCGGACATGACGCAGAAGAACGGCACCGCCACCGAAAGCGGTTGCACCACATAGCCGAGCCAGTCCGACTGGAAGCTGCCGTTCCAGCCCGCGGCCACATCGCCGGTATAGATGGAGACGTGCCCGGCCACGATGGTGACGGCCACGATGGCGCGCAGTCCGTCCAGTGACGGCAGATACTCCTTGATCGACGGTGCGGCGGTCGCGTCCGAGGACGCGGGGCTCGTACCCTCCGTCGCGCGATCCTCGCCCGGCGGCGGGTCGACCTCATCTGGTTCGGAGACTTGACTCAACGTCTCGGACATATCCACCTCACTGTTCGACGCTCGAAGGTCCGCGCCCAGCCTGCGGACCCGCACTCGACGCAGCCTCGGATCCGAATCAGGCCGCGGTGGACCGGGTTCGGGTCATAACCGCCCGAGCAGGGCGTGCGGATCCTCCAGCACACCGGCGAGCGCGGCCAGGAAGCGCGAGCCCTGTTCCCCGTCGACCAGGCGGTGGTCGAAGGACAGCGCCAGCGTGGTGATCCAGCGCACCGCGAGCTCGCCGCGAAACACCCAGGGCCGCTGTCGAATCGCACCGAGGCAGAGGATGGCGGCCTGTCCGGCGGTGACGATCGGGGTGCCGCTGTCGATACCCCAGACGCCGATATTGCTCAGGGTGAAGGTGGCTCCGCGCATATCTGCCGGGGTGAGTTCACCGCGCCGCGCGGTGGCCGCGAGAGTCGCTATGGCGCCGCAGATTTCGGTGATGCCGCGCGAGTGGGCATCGGCCAGCACCGGCACCAGCAGCCCGCGCGGCGCGGCCACCGCGATACCCAGGTTCACCCGCTCCCGGGTGATGATCTCCCCCGCCTGCTCGTCCCAGGAGCTGTTGAGCGCGGGGTGATCGGGCAGCAGGGTGGCCACCGCCTTGGCGGTCAGGGTCAGGGCCGTGGGCCGCAGGTCGGCGAAAGTCGGACTGGCGCGCATGGTTTCGAGCAGCTCGACGGTGACGGTGGCATCGACGGTGACGAATTCGGTCACCTGGGGCACGGTGCGATGACTGGCGACCATGGCCGCGGCGGTGCTGCGGCGCACACCGGTGATCGGGGTGCGGATCTCCCCCGCCGGGCTCGGCGAATCCATTGGGACGACCGGTGTTTCAGCGTTGTCCACCGGCCGGGGGCGGGGGCGGCGACGCCGGGGACCGGCGGGTTTGGGCCCGTAGCCGACCAGGACGGTCGGCGCGGACTCCGGTTCGGCGGCGGCATCCTCGATCCGAATGATGGGTTCGCCCACCGGGACCCTCTCGCCCGGCGCGACCAGGATTTCCAGGACCACCCCGCTGAACGGGGACGGGATGGCGACCACCGCCTTCTCGGTCTCCACCTCCACAATGGGCTGATTGAGGTCGACGTGATCGCCGACCGCGACGGTCCAGGCGGCGATCTCGGCCTCGGTGAGCCCTTCGCCCAGATCGGGCAGCCGGAATTCGAGTGTGCGGGACATGCTGCGGCGCTCCGTAATTCGATTCGGCGGATATTTCGGGGCGGCGCGGGCTCAGATCAGGACCCGGTCGACCGCGTCGAGGATGCGATCCGCATCGGGCAGATAGTGCGATTCCAGACGAGAGGGTGGATAGGGGGTGTCGAATCCCCCCACCCGCAGCACCGGCGCGCGCAGCACCCCGAAGCAGCGTTCACCGATCCGGGCGGCGATCTCCGCGCCCAGACCGAACGAGACCGGGGCCTCGTGCACCACCACCAGTCGCCCGGTGCGGCGCACCGACTGCTCCACGGTGTCGAAATCGATCGGCGCGAGGCAGCGTAGATCGATCACCTCGAGCGAATTGCCCTCGGCGTCGGCGATTTCGGCGGCTTCGAGCGCGACCGCGACCATGGCCCCGTAGGCCACGACGGTGGCATCGGCTCCGGCCCGGGTGATGCGGGCGCGGTCCGGCGGCAGCGCGGGCGCGGCGAACAGGTCGACCGGGCCCTTCTCCCAGTAGCGGCGTTTGGGCTCGAGGAAGATCACCGGATCGTCCAGGGTGACCGCCTGCTGGATCATGACGAAGGCGTCGGCGGGGGTGCTGGGCGCGATCACGCGCAGGCCCGGGGTGTGTGCGAAGTACGCCTCGGGCGATTCCGAATGATGTTCCACCGCACCCATTCCGCCGCCGAACGGGATGCGGATGGTCACCGGCGCGCGGACCGCGCCCGCGGTGCGATAGTGGATCTTGGCCAGCTGCGAGACGATCTGATCGAAGGCCGGGAAGACGAAACCGTCGAACTGGATCTCACAGATCGGCCGGTACCCGCGCAGCGCCATCCCGAAAGCCGTTCCGACAATGCCGGATTCGGCCAGCGGGGTGTCGATCACCCGGTGCGCGCCGAAATCCTTCTGTAAGGCGTCGGTCACCCGGAAGACGCCGCCGAGCCGGCCGACGTCCTCACCCATGACCAGGACCTTGGGATCGTTCTCCATCGCCCGCCGGAGACCGGCATTGAGCGCGGCGACCATGGTGATCACGACTGGACCTCCTGCGATTCGGCCAGATAGCGCGCGTACTCACCGCGCTGGCGCGCCAGCGGCGCGTGCGGGGTGGCGTAGACGTGTTCGAAGAGGGTCATGGGCTCGGGATCGGGCATGGCGAGCGTGACCGCGCGAATGCGGGCGGCGGCGGCATCCCCGCGCGCGCGGACCATGTCGTCGACGGCGGTGGTGCGCAGCCCTTCGCGTTCGAGCAGCCGCAGCACTCGTGCGAGGGGGTCGCGCGCGGCCCAGAGATCGACCTCGGCGCTGTCCCGATAGCGGGTCGGATCATCGGAGGTGGCGTGCGGTCCCATCCGATAGGTGATGGCCTCGATGAACGAGGGTCCACCGCCCTCGCGGGCCCGGCGCGCGGCGGCCCGGGTGACCGCGAGTACCGCCAGCACGTCGTTCCCGTCCACCCGGACCGCCGGAATCCCATATCCCAGAGCACGATCGGCGATCGGCGCGGCGGCCTGCACCCCCACGGGAGCGCTGATCGCCCAGTGATTGTTGACGCAGACGAAGACCACCGGCGCGGACCAGCTGGCGGCGAACACCATGGCCTCGGCCACATCACCCTGACTGGTGGCGCCGTCGCCGAAGTAGACCACGGTCGCGATCTCCGCGCCGTCCAATTGCGCGGCGTAGGCGTATCCGGTGGCGTGCAGGGCTTGTGAGCCGACCACCAGCGCCGGATTGGTCATATTCACCGCGGCCGGATCCCAGCCCGCGTGGGCCGCTCCCCGCCACAGCGCGGTCATCTCCCCCGGATCGACGCCGCGGCAGTAGGCCACGCCGTGCTCGCGGTAGGCGTCGAAGACATAGTCCGCGTCCCCGAGTGCGTGCGCGGAGCCGACCTGCGCGGCCTCCTGCCCCAGGCTCGGGGTCCACAGGCCCAGCTCGCCCTGCCGTTGCAGTGCGGTGGCCTCGGTGTCCAACCGGCGCACCGCGACCATGTCCGCGTACAGCTCGATGAGCTCCTCGGCATCGACATCGGCTATGAGCGCGCGGAATTCGCGATCGAGCACCCGCCGTCCGTCGGGTTGCAGCAATTGGACGGGATAGCGGCGGGGCGAGGAGTCCCCCGCCGCCGTCCCGGTGCCGATACCGGTCGTGGTCATCGCTAATGCATGACTTCGACTGGGAGACCGACGTGTTCGACGATGACGGCCGCGTCCTTGTCACCGTCACCCGCCGCCACCACACCGGCGAAGGCGGTCCGCACCGCCTCGATCACCGGCAGTTCGGCCGCACCCTGGGCCAGTGCCAGGCGCAGATCCTTCGCCATGAGCGCCGAGCGGAAGAAGGCGGGTTCGTAGGCGCGCCTGCGCATCAGCTCGGCGCGGAAACGCAGGACCGGCGAACTGAATCCGGTGCCCGCGACCGTGCTCAGCAGGGTGTCGCGGTCCAGTCCGGCCGCGGTGCCGAAACGCACCGCCTCGGCCAGCGCCGCCACCTGCGCGCCCAGCAGCAGGTTCAGCACGAGTTTGAGCACCGCGGCATTACCGGCCGCACCGACGTGGGCGACCTCGGCCCCGAGCACCCCGAGCAGGTCGGCCACGGTCGCCGCGTCCTGTTCCGGACCGGCGGTGTACACCCGCAGCTCACCATTGCGCGCCTGGATCGGATTGCCGACCACGCACGCCTCGATGCGCCGAATCCCGTGCTCGCGCAGGCGTTCCGCGGCGCGGCGTGCGTATTCCGGTGCGACGGTGGAGGTGTCGACCACGGTCGCGCCGCTCGGCAGGGCGTCGAGCACCGCACCGAAGAGCACGCTCTCCACGGCCGCGTCATCGGCCAGGCTCAGGATCACCAGATCGTGGTCGGCCACCGCGGCCGCCGCCGTGGCCGCCCGGCGCGCCCCGCGCTCGACCAGTGCGGTCGCCTTGCCCGGGGTCCGATTGAACACTGTCAGTTGATAATCGGCGTCGAGCAGCCGGTGCGCCATTCCCGCGCCCATACTGCCGAGCCCGAGAAAGGCTACGCGTTTACCGGTGGCCATCGGATCGATCCCCTCGATTGTCATGATGCGTCGGCCGGTGCGACGAGGAACAGCGGCTGGTCGTACTCCACCGATTCGCCATCCTGGACCAGGAATTCCAGGATCGTCCCGTCGAAGGTGGCCTCGACCGGGTTCATCAGCTTCATCGCCTCCAGGATCGCGATCTGCTGACCGGCGGTGATCCGGTCACCGACCTCCGCGAAAGGCGGGGTATCGGGGTCCGGGCGGCGGTAGAAGGTGCCCACCATGGGTGCGGGCACCACCGTCCCGCCCGAGGGCGCGGGCGGCGGGGCGACGGCGGGCTCGGCGCTCTCGGTCCGCGAAACCGTTGCCTGCGCGGGCCATTCGACGTCGATGGCGGCGTCACCGTAGCGCACGCTGACCCGGCTGGGCGGGTGGGCCGCGCTGTGCACCGCGGTGACGACCGTCCCGACCAGTGCCTCCAGGGCGGCGCGCGCGTCGATGTCGGCGAGCGCCCCGCCGATCGGATTGTCCTGCCCCGGTAGCGGATCCACCGCGTGGGTATGGGTCGACGCAATGGTCATTGTCGATACCTCTCGTACTCTCAGCGGACCAGCACGATGGCGCTCTGGAAGCCGCCGAATCCGCTGCCGACACTGAGCACCACGTCCATCGGGTGCTCGCGTGCCTCCCGGGGCACGTAGTCGAGATCGCATTCGGGGTCGGCGTGCCACAGATTCGCGGTCGGCGGCACCACCTGTTTGGTCAATGCCAGTGCGCAGGCGGCGACTTCGAGCGAGCCGATCGCGCCCAGCGAATGCCCGATCATGGATTTGATCGAACTCACCGGCACTTTGTAGGCGTGTTCGCCCAGGCTGCGCTTGAACGCGGCGGTCTCGTGCCGATCGTTCTGCTTGGTCCCGGAGCCGTGCGCGTTGATGTAATCGACCGCGGTGCGATCGAGGTGGGCCAGATCCAGCGCCCGGGTGATGGCCTCGGCCATCTCCCGGCCGTCCGGGCGCAGCCCCGTCATATGAAAGGCGTTGCTGCGACTGCAGAATCCGGCGATGGCGCCGTAGCGCGGTGCGCCGCGGCGCTTGGCGTGCTCCTCGGATTCGAGCACCAGCACCGCCGCGCCCTCGCCCAGTACGAAACCGTCCCGGGTGCCGTCGAACGGCTTGGAGGCGTGCTCGGGATCGTCATTGCGCGTCGAGGTGGCCTTGATGGCGTCGAAGGAGGCCGAGGTGATGGGTGAGATCGGCGCGTCGGTGGCCCCGGCCAGCACCACATCGGCCAGGCCGTCGGCGATCAGCTCCGCGCCGTGCGCGATGGCGTCCAGTCCCGAGGTGCAGCCGGTGGAGATGAGCGCCACCGGCCCCTCCGCGCCCGCGTCGGTCGCGACTTCCACGGCGAGGGAAGAGGGTACGAGATAGTCGTACAGCTGCGGCACCGCGTAGGCCGGATCCACCAGCCACTTCTTGCCGCCGTCGGAGACCACCTGATACTCCTCCTCCAGCCCGGTGGTGCAGCCCACCGCGCTGCCCAGGCTCACCCCGAGGCGAGACCGGTCCAGATTCGGCAGATCCAGACCGCTGTCCGCCAGCGCCTCCCGCGCGCACAGCACCGCGAATTGCGCGGCCCGGTCCATTCGCCGAATCTCGCGGTGGGACAGGCCCATGGCGATCGGATCGAAATCCACCTCGGCGGCGATCCGGGAGCGGAACGCCGAGGCGTCGAACAGGGTGATGGCCCGGGTCGCGGTGGTTCCGGAGGAGAGCAGATCCCAGTACGCCTCGCGCCCGACCCCGCCGGGCGCGACGACGCCGATACCGGTGACCACCACCTGCCCGGTCACTGCCCACCCCCGACCGAGAGTTGCGGTTGGCTGGTGTCGACGTCCTCGGTGTCGACATGCCCGAGCTCGGGGCGCGGTGCGAGCGGGGACAGGTGGAACACCACCCGCGCGTCCGCGGTGCCCACGTTCACCAGGCGGTGCCGCACGCCGATCGGCACCAGGAACCAGTCTCCCGCGCGCAGATCCACGAAGGTCGCACCGTCCAGCCGCAATCGCAGCGAGCCGGAGACCACGTGCAGGAACTCCTCGGAGTACGGGTGGTAGTGCTCGGTGACGACCTCGTCCGGAGCCAGGGTCAGCTCGCCGCCGAAGCCGCAGGTGGACCCGACGGTCTTGGGGCTCAACACGACTCGGATATCCCCGCCGCGCCGGCGATTGGGCTCGACCTGCTCGGCGGTCACCGTCTTCCAGTTCGCGGTGCTCACAGCACTCGCCCCTCGGTGGGGGTCCAGACGTAGAACGGGTTCGCCATGGCGTCCTTGGGCTCGGCCCAATTCGGGTCGTAGGGCTGGACGAATTCGCGCAGACGAGTGTTGATGTCGTCGTACAGCGGATGCTTGCGGGCGCGGTACAGACTCGGGGTGATGTCGTCCTCTGCCTCCACCAGGTGGAAGTACAGATCATGGAAGCTGAACAGCGTGCGCCGGGAGACGCCGATCATATGCGGCAGTTCGGTGCTGTCCGAGGTGCCGAAGACATCGGCGATTCCGGGTGTCGCGCCGGGATTCAACTTTGCGACGATCAGTGTGCGATGCACTGTACGTCCTCCTTCGATCGAATGACTTCACACCATGCTGGTCCGCCGGACTCGAATTCGACTCGACGGAATATCCACCGTGGCAAGGGTTTTCAGCTCAACGCGAGCGCGGCCAGACACCGTCCAGGTCGACCTCGAGCTCATCGTCCAGCCGCACCCGGCGAGCGCCGGCACTGAAGATGAGCACCTCCGCGGGCACGGTGCCGTAGTAGGCCAGCACCATCGGGGCCATGGCCGTCAGCGTCCGCATCAGCCAGCGCGAGAAGCGTTCCCGCCGGCCCGCCCGCTCGGGTGATGACATCGCCGGTCCTCTCGGCTAGACCGATACCGCCAGCGCGGCGGCATTGACCGCCAGCGCCGCCACCGCGACCGCGGTGCGCAGCAGATGCCAGCGCCGCCAGACCGGTCGCGGATCCTGCCAGTCGGGCGGAATCCGTTCCGGATCAAGCGTTTTCACCTGGCGGTTGAGCGGAACATTGCAGAAGTGCGAGACCACCGAGACCACCAGCAGCAGCACCGCCGCGCTCGCCCACAGCGGCCGGGCCCGGTCGTGGTCGGTGCAGACGGCCAGCAGGATATCGAGCAGGGTGGAGCTCAGCACGATCACCGGCATGGTGGGATCCCAATGGCGGCCGAGCAATTGATGTGTGTAGACGTACCGGTCGGCGGGCATCGCGCGCAGTCCGGGCAGCACGCTCAGCGCCACCGCGAACAGCACACCGGCAGTGATACCGCTGCCGACCAGTACGGCCACGGGCAGAAACGTCAGCATCGAGTCACGACTGCGGCAGGGTGTCCACCGACAGCTGGGAGATGCAGCGCATTCCCGCATTGCGGAAGTAGTTGCCGAAGCCCTCCGCGGTACCGGTGTCACGCTGTTCGGCCAGATACGGCGCGAGCTGCTTCTCCAGGATGTGCACACCCGGATGCGCGGCCATATGACCGGCGATGGCGGCGTACTCACCCTCGTAGTGGATGACCCGCACCATGAACTCGTCCTTGATGAACACCGCGGTGCCCACCAGCCGTCCGACCTCGGAGCCGTCGGCGTCCCGCATGGTCGGCGTGCCGACCCGCTGGAAGTTCCCGAAGATCTCCGCGATCGCGTCCTCGTTGCCCGGTTTGACCCGGTAGGTGATTGCGGCGTAAGGCATTACATTCCTCCATCTACTTTGATCGCTTCGCCGGTCACGAAGTCTGAGCGCGGACTCGCCAGGAACTCGATGACGCCCGCGACGTCCTCGGGGGTGCAGAGCCGGCCCAGCGGGGTCGCCTCCACCACCTTCTGCACCACGAACGGCGGCGCGGAATGCTCGGCGTCGGGGGAATCCACCAGACCGGGTTCGACCGAATTCACCCGGATGCCACGGGGTCCCAGCTCGCGGGCCAGACCGCGGGTGAACCCGAGCAGTGCGGCCTTGGAGGCCGCGTAGTGCGCCGCGGCGGGTCGCCCGCGCAGCGCCGCCGCCGATCCCACCGTGATGATCGAGCCGCCGCTGCCCAGCAACGGCAGCGCCGCCCGGGTCACCCGGTAGACCGAGGTGAGATTGCGGTCCAGCATGTCCTGCCACATCTCCGGGGTCAGCTGGGACAGCGGCGCCATCCCGTCGACGCCGACATTGTTGACCAGCACATCCAGCCCGCCGAGGGTGGTCAGGCAGGTGTCCATCACCCGCTCGACCGCGGCCGCGTCGGTGATATCGGCCACGACCAGGGTGCCGGGCGCGCCGATCCCGGCCAACTCCTTGGCCAGGGCCTCGGCGGCCGGTCCCGGGGTGCGATGACAGGTGACCACCGTGGCCCCCGCACGGGCGCAGGCCAGCACCGCCGCCTTACCGATACCGCGGGTGCCGCCGGTGATCAGAATCCGCTTGCCGGCCAGTTCGTTGTGCATCGCTGCCCTCCGTGTGCGGTGCAGAGCCATTGTCCGGGAAACGATTTCGCGCTTCCCGGACTCGATCCTGGCGGTCGGCGCTCGGTGCCGGCTGGAGGGCGGGTCGAGGACCGGATCAGGCGGTCGATTCGGCGACGAACAGGGTGTCCGGGTTCAGCGGAATCGGTTCGCCCAGTTCGCCTTCCTCATAACTGAAAGCCGCGGCGACGGCCCGGAACAGGGGGATGAAGCGGTAACCGAACTCCCCGAGACCCGGTGCGAGCGCGACCTCGACCAGCTGCACCTCGACCAGCTCCTCGAGCAGCCACTCCGCCTCGGCCGTATTGGTGCCCAGGATCTGGGCGGCGTCATCGGCCGAGATCGGCTCGCGCGCCACCGCCAGGGCGCGGAAGGCGAATTGCGCGTCGTGCGAGAGCAATCGATACGATCGCCGCACCACCTCGACCACCTCGTCCCGCGCGCTGGTGATGCCGAGCCGGGCTCCCTTGGAGTGGGTTCCATTGCGCCAGTCCAGCATTCGCGAGACGGGCCAGTGCGAGCGCTGCGCCAGCACCTTCGACACCGCCCCCAGCGCGGCCGGATAGCCGGCACAGGAGTCGATCATGGTGGTCACCGCCTCGGCCTCCCGGTCGATGCGCTCGCGCCCGAGCGCGTCGACCAGCACCTGCCAGGACACCCCGCGGCTGAGGGGGGTCGCCTCGACCACCTTGGTCAGCTTCATATGCGCCAGCCGGCGGCGACAGGTCAGGATGGTGGCGCAGCCGGATCCGCTGGGTAGCAACGGATCCAGCTGTTCGGCGCTGACCACGTCGTCGAGCACCACCAGCACCCGATTCGAGGAGGTCCAGCTGCGGAACATCCGCGCCCGCTCCTCGACATTGGAAGGAATGCGCACATCGTCGAATCCGATGGCGCGCAGGAAATCTCGCAGCACCGTACCGGGGGCGACGGCCTCACCCTCGGCGGTGCACAGGCGTGCCCAGACCTGCCCGTCCGGGAAATTGCCGCGTACCTGATGCGCGGCGCGCAAGGCCAGCGCGGTCTTACCCGAGCCGGGCGCACCCACCACCGCGACCACGGGGGTCACCGCGGCCTGCGCGCCCACCAGCCGCTCGATCTCCTTCACCTGCGAATCACGGCCCGCCAGAAAGATATCCGGCGGCAATTGGTTCGGACGGCCGGACCTGGAGGGCCCGGGCGACCCAGCATGGGCGTCGCGGAGTTTGAGGATGGGATCCTCGGCCAGGATATGGCGATGCAAGCGCTGCAACTCCACACAGGGTTCCAGGCCCATCTCCTGCGACAGCAGCGCGTGAATCTGCCGGTAGGAGTCCAAGGCGTCGAGTCGGCGACCCGAACGATGCAGCGCCAGCATCAATTTCGCGCGCAGGCCCTCATGTGTCGGATTCTCCGAGACCAGTCCGCAGAGCTCGCCGACCAGCTGGCGATGCCTGCCCAGCTCGAGCTCGGCATCGATGCGCTGCTCCAGCGCGGATTTGCGCAACTCCTCGAGGCGCACGATCTCCGCCTCCAAGACCGGACCGGTCGCCACCGCGCCCAGCAGTCCGCCGCGCCACATGGCGAGCGCGTCCTTGAGGATCGATACCGCCTCGGCCAGTTCCCCGGCCACCAGCAGTTCCATGCCCTCGGCCACCAGGTCCTCGAAGACCTGCGCGTCCAGTGCCCCGGCGGGCAGCCGCATGACATAACCCGACTGGGTGGTGTCCAATCCGATCGAATCATCTTGGCAGGGATGGAGTTTCAATAACTTGCGAAGTTGATAGATGTACGTCTGCAGGGTGGTGTTCGCACTCGGCGGTGGTCGATCGTCCCATAACTCGGACATGAGCTGGTCGACCCGTACGACGCCGCCCCGATTGAGCGCCAACAGCATCAGCACGGCGCGCAGCTTCGGCGCGGACGGCGTGATGTCCCGACCTTGAAAAGTTACCTCGAACGGCCCTAGTACTCGTATTTTCATTTTCGCCCCCCGGCGTGGTTAGTGCAGTGATGCAGGGGTATGACATGAACCGTGGCCTCGGCACGACCGCGATCTGAACTGCTAGCGTTTCACTCGCGAGCGTCCGGCGATCGGTCGAAGTCGAGGCGGGGCAAGAGTAAAAGTATGAAACACTCGCAGGTCAGCATCGTGATCGCAATGAGATCAGCGCGATGATCCAGGACTTCATTGTCACGAGCGAGTTCGAAGACCTCCTCGAACTATCTGTTACCGAAATACACGCCCGCGCAGTCGCTTACCCGATTGCCGGTGGCCCGGCGGACGCCTCGCACTGTCGTCCATCCGACCACGAGCGGCTCTGGAGCCGCGCTCGAATGAGACCTTCGACGGTGAAGATCACTACATAAGTAAGCATCTGCGCAGATTGTGATTCTGCACAGACGCAAAGGATACTCCCCGGCAGAGGATCTCGCGTGATCATCAAGAACAACGCCCGCCACCGCCATCACCGCCTCGACCAATACTGGGGCCCAATCGAATTGGTCCCCGGGCTACGCGACTTCCACGGTGCCGAGCTCCTCGGCGACCACCGCGCGATCGGCGTCGGAGAGTTCCAATTCCCGTAGCCGAGAGAGCATTTCCGCCACCTTCTCGGAATCTTCGGCAGCAGTGGCGATTTCGGCGAGCATGGCCAGCGCGCGGGCACGCCCCGGGAGCCGCGGCCGCACCGTGGCGACACAGACCGGTCTCGAGGACCCGGGTCGCGGCCGAATCGTCATTCGTGGCGCCCCGCAGAATACGGGCATTGTCCAGCACCCGCGCCGATCCCTCGGGGCGTTTGGCGCCGCCGTACTCGAGATCGGGTTCATACGTTGAATGTAGATGACGGAATTGCCGACCGGGTCGACCACGGTGAACCGCGACTGGCCGGGACGGAAACGGGTGATGCGGGGTAACCCGCGCGCCGGAATCCGGCCGAACTTCGCCCGCGGCGCGGCGGTGAATTCAGCTCGACACGCGCCTATAACCCGCACCGCCGAGGTCGCGGGCACCGGATAGGCTGCGGGCGTGGATAACCCGTTCGGCCCCGTGGGGACCGCCAAGTATGTGCTGTTGACGACCTTCAAGAAGGACGGCACGCCCGTCGGCACCCCGCTGTGGGCCGCCCTCGACAATGGTCGCCTGTACATCTGGACCGTGACCGACAGCTGGAAGGTCAAGCGCATTCGGCGCAATCCGGAGGTCACCGTGCAGGCGTGCGATGTGCGCGGCAAGCCGCACGGGGACATCGTCAAGGGCACCGCGAAGATCCTGGACGACGCCGGTGGTGACCGGGTGCGCGGATTGGTCAAGCGCCGCTACGGATTACAGGGGCATCTCATCGTCACCGGAAGTACGCTGCGGCGCGGGAAGACCGGCACCGTCGGCATCGAGATCACCGCGGAGGTCTAGACCGACCGGGTGATCGCCAGGCCCACCGAGGCGTCCGCGCCGCGGATCAGCCGATGTCCGCGAATGGCCAGCCTACCCAGGAGTCCGTACTTCGCGCAGACCACCGCGCGGACGTGTTCGGTGCCCTCGGAATCGAGAATGCGCGCGGTGCCCGCGAACACCTCATCGGCCAGCGGGCGGCCGCGGTTGTCGCAGATCTGCACGGTGACGCTCGGGTTGCGGCGAATGCGCTTGACCTTCCAGGTCTTCGGATTCGTCCACACCACCAGCCGCTCACCGTCGGGGGCGATCCAGACCGGGGTGCTCGCCGCGGTGCCGTCCTTCTTGTAGGTGGTGAGCAGGGCGTATTTGGCCTGGGCCAGATCATTCCACGTCATGATCGCACGGTATTGCGCCCCGGATGACGCGCACATCCGCCGGGGCGCGGAAATCCGCCTACGACCGCGGGCGTACGCGCGACCACGGTCGGACCGCCGGGCCGGATAATCGGTCCGGCGGTCCGCCATGCGCACGGCCGAGTGCTGCCCCGCGCACAGCCGTGCTCACCTCATGGTTGTTGGCCGGCGATGATCGCCCCGAGCAGACCGCCCACCCCGCAGCCCACGATCGCGCCGACGAAGAAGAACCAGATGCCGATGACTATGCCGACCACACAACCGATCAGCGCGCCGGCCACGATCGATCCGGCATTGGCGACGTTCGCCAGCGCCACCGGATCGGCGGCGGGCGTGGCGATATCGGCCGCGTTGGCCGGTCGCATGGTCAAGGTCGTTCCGGCGGCGTCGATTTCGGGCACGACATCGAGTGACCGGTCGGCGACCTGATACGTCAGCGGCAGCGAGGCGATGGCCTCCCCGCTCGGGCCGAGCACGGTGACGGCGCCCCCGGCCATTTCGAACCGGCCACCGGCCAGAGTGGTGGTGACCGCGGAATGATCGGGCGCCAGGCTGGTGGTGTACTCGACCCCTCGATCGACACCACTGATGCCCGGTTGCGCCACGGCCGGTTCACCATGCGCGGTGACGGTGGCGACGCAGAGCGCGGCAATGGAGAAGAGAGTTGTTGCGGCGAATTTGGCTATTCTCATGATGATTACCTGTATTCGAAAGAGCCGATTCGCCGAACACGTCGAGGATGACCGATCCGGCGAATCAGGGAATCCACATCCAATGAGCAATCCACATTGAGTGATTGGACTTCCCGACGCCTCCCCGAGTCTGACGCCGGGACGATTCTTATCGTCCTCTCAGACTTGCCGCGGGGGTAGAACAGGTGCCGGGGTTGTCCGCCGTTGTCCTATGCGCCCTACCCCGGCATCCCGCGAAATGCGGAATTCGCCTATTCCAGTTCGCCTTCGGTTTCCAGATACACCTGACGCAGTCGGTCCAGGGTATCGGCCTCCGGCTGCTCCCAGAGCTTACGTTCGGCGGCCTCCAGCAATCGCTCCGCAATACCGTGCAGGGCCCACGGATTCGACTGCTCCATGAACTTCCGATTCACGTCGTCGAATACATAGGATTCGGCGAGCTTTTCGTACATCCAGTCCGCGACCACATTCGTGGTGGCGTCATAACCGAACAGATAGTCCACTGTAGCGGCCATTTCGAAGGCACCCTTGTAACCGTGCCGGCGCATCGCCTCGAGCCAGCGCGGATTCACCACGCGCGCACGGAATACCCGCGCCGTCTCCTCCGACAGCGTGCGGGTGCGCACGGCATCGGGGCGGGTGCTGTCACCGATATAGGCTTCGGGATTCCTACCGGTGAGCGCGCGCACCGCGGCCACCATGCCACCGTGATACTGGAAGTAATCGTCAGAGTCGGCGATATCGTGTTCGCGGGTGTCGGTGTTCTTGGCCGCCACCGCGATTCGGCGATACGCGGTGCGCATATCGTCCGCCGCCGGGACGCCGTCGAGCTCGCGCCCGTACGCGAAACCGCCCCAGGCCGTGTACACCTGGGCCAGATCGTCATCGGTGCGCCAGCTCTTGGAATCGATGAGCTGGAGCAGACCCGCGCCGTAGGTGCCCGGTTTGGAGCCGAAGATGCGGGTGGTGGCGCGGCGCTCGTCCCCGTGCGCGGCCAGATCCGATTGGGTATGCGCGCGAACGTAATTCGTCTCGGCGGGCTCGTCGAGTCCGGCGGCCAGGCGCACCGCGTCGTCGAGCAGGGCCAGCACGTGCGGGAAGGCGTCGCGGAAGAATCCGCTGATGCGCACGGTGACATCGATGCGCGGGCGACCGAGTTCCTCCAGCCCGATGGCCTCGAGCTTGGTGACGCGGCGACTGGCCTCATCCCAGACCGGCCGCACCCCCAGCAGGGCGAAGACCTCGGCGATATCGTCGCCGGAGGTGCGCATGGCCGAGGTGCCCCACACCGAAAGACCCACCGAGCGCGGGTATTCGCCGTGATCGGCCAGGTAGCGCGCCAGCAGCGACTCCGCCATGGCCTGCCCGGTCTCCCAGGCCAGCCGCGAGGGTACCGCCTTGGGATCGACCGAGTAGAAATTGCGCCCGGTGGGCAGCACATTGATGAGTCCGCGCAGCGGTGAGCCGCTCGGTCCGGCCGGAATGAATCCGCCATTGAGCGCATGCAGGATGCGTGCGATCTCGACACCGGTCTGCCGCAGCCGCGGAACCACCTCCGTCGCAGCGAATCCCAGCACCCGGCGCACCGCCGATAGGCTGGACTCGGGCTCCGCGCCCGCACCGGCGACGGCCGTGCCGTCCGCGCCCACCAGATCCTCGGTAATGGCGTCGATGGCATCGACGTCCCAGTCGACCTCCTGCATGGCCGCCACCAGTTCCCGGGCGCGCGTCTCGAAGGCATCGACCCGGTTTCGCGATTCGTCACCACTTTCGCTGAGCCCCAGCGCTTCTCGCAGTCCGGGCACATTGACCTCGCCGCCCCAGAGCTGGCGGGCGCGCAGCATGGCCAGCACCAGATCGACCTCGGCCTCCCCGGCGGGGGCCTGGCCGAGAATGTGCAGGCCGTCGCGGATCTGCACATCCTTGATCTCGCACAGCCAGCCGTCGACGTGGAGCAGCATATCGTCGAAGACGTCCTCGTCCGGGCGCTCGGCCAGCCCGAGGTCGTGGTCCATCTTGGCCGCGCGCATGAGCGTCCAGATCTGCTGGCGGATGGCGGGCAGCTTGGCAGGATCCAGGGTGGAGATATTGGCGTGCTCGTCGAGCAGCTGCTCCAAACGCGAGATATCACCGTAGGTTTCGGCGCGCGCCATGGGCGGGATGAGATGGTCGACCAGGGTGGCGTGGGCGCGGCGCTTGGCCTGGGTGCCCTCACCCGGATCGTTCACCAGGAACGGGTAGATCAGCGGCAGATCGCCCAGGGCGGCGTCGGTGCCGCAGGAGGCGGACATGCCGAGCGTCTTACCCGGCAGCCACTCCAGGTTGCCGTGCTTGCCCAAGTGCACCATGGCATCGGCGGCGAAGCCGTCCGGTGCGGCCAGCCAGCGGTAGGCGGCCAGATAGTGGTGGCTCGGCGGCAGATCCGGGTCGTGGTAGATGGCGACCGGGTTCTCCCCGAATCCGCGCGGCGGTTGCACGATGAGCACCACATTGCCGAATCGCAGTGCGGCGATGACGATTTCACCCCGGGGATCGGCGGAGCGATCCACGTACAGCTCACCCGGTGCGGTCCCCCACGCCTCCTCGACGGCCTCGCGCAGATCCTGTGGCAGCTGCGCGAACCACGCGCCGTAGGTGTCGGCCCCGATGCGAATCGGGTTGCCCTCCAACTGTTCCGCGGTCAGCCAGTCCGGATCCTGACCACCGGCGGCGATGAGCGCGTGGATCAGCGCATCGCCGTCACTCTCCTCCAGGCCCGGAATCTCCCCCGGTTCGCCCAGGTGGTAACCGGCCGAACGCATTTCGTTCAGCAGCCGGATGGCGCTGGCCGGAGTATCGAGCCCGACGGCATTGCCGATGCGCGCATGCTTGGTCGGATACGCCGACAGCACGATCGCAATATGCTTGTCGGAGTTGGGAATATGCCGCAGTCGCGCATACCGCACCGCGATTCCGGCGACCCGCGCCGCGCGCTCGGGGTCGGGCACGTAGGTGGAGAGCCCGTCGGCGTCGAACTCCTTGAACGAGAACGGCACCGTGATGATGCGACCGTCGAACTCGGGCACCGCGACCTGGGTGGCGACGTCCAGGGGTGAGAGGCCGTCGTCATTGGCCTCCCACTGCGCGCGCCCGCTGGTCAGGCACAGGCCCTGCAGGATCGGCACATCCAGATCCGCGAGCGCGCCCACATCCCAGGCTTCGTCATCGCCACCGGCCGAGGCGGTGGCTGGTTTGGTGCCGCCCGCCGCGAGCACGGTCACCACGAGCGCGTCGGCCTTGCGCAGTTCGGCGAGCAGTTCCGGCTCCGCGGTGCGCAGCGAGGCGCAGTACACCGGCAGCGCCCGCGCGCCCTTGTCCTCGATGGCCGCGCACAGCGCGTCGATATAGCCGGTGTTCCCGGCCAGATGCTGGGCGCGGTAGTAGACGACCGCGACCGTCGGCGCATCCGCGGCAATCTCGCGCGAATCCCGTTCCAGCTCACCCCAGCTGGGCAGCTCCACGGGCGGGTCGAAGCCGTGGCCGGTGAGCAGCACGGTGTCGGAGAGGAAGTTGTGCAGCTGCAACAGGTTTCCGGGTCCACCGGCCGCCAGGTAGTTGTGCGCGTCCGCCGCCACACCGCCGGGGACGGTGGAGCACTCCATGAGCTCGGCGTCGGGCGCGATCTCACCACCCAGGGCGACCATGGGAATCCCGCTGGCGCGCACCGTTTCCAGGCCCTCCTCCCAGGCCCGCTTACCGCCGAGAATGCGCACGATCACCAGATCGGCGCCGGCGAGCAGGCCGGGCAGATCCTCGGGGAGGATGCGCGCCGGATTGGCGAGCCGATACTCCGCGCCGCTGGCGCGCGCGCTCAGCAGATCGGTATCGGACGTGGACAGCAGCACAATCACAGATTTCGGCCTTCCTAGGGTGGACGCGCCCAGCACGGTACGGCGCTCGACGGGAAGGTCTGACTGTCACAGTGGCGCGACCGCACCGGAATTGCACCGGTTTCTCCGTCCGACGAGCCCGCCGATGCTATCGCGCCCACATCACAGTGCCGCAAACCTGTTCCGCGAACCTGTTCGGGGCTGGCCGCCGCGCGTACGCTGCCGGTATGCCAAACACTCCGGGATGGGTCAGGCGGAATCGCTTCACCGCCTGGTCAGGATATTTTTGCGCATTGGTTGCCTTCGCAACGCTGGCTATGGCTCTGACCGCGGCCGGCAGTGGACACACGCGGTACGCGATGCTCGCGGCCATCATCTGCGCCGGGACCGTGCTGTATGGAATCACCCTCATCACCACCACGGTGCGCCGCGATCACCGCGACCACCACAACACTCCGAACCTGCTCCAGGACAGCTGGCAACTCTCGCCGGCCTTCGCCCGGCGTCGCGGCGCACCCCGGGCCGTCGAGCCGCGCCGAGACGGTTAGCCCGCGCCGCGACGGCGGGCGACGGTGCCGCACACCGTCCTGCGCCGTACGCTGATGAGGCCATGACCCGCACAAATCCCGACTCCTGCCCGGGCGTACTGCGTCTGCACGATGCCGCCGACGGGCCCCTCGCCCGCATTCGTGTACCCGGCGGACAGCTCACGCCGCCACAATTGCAGGCGCTCGCCGACGCCGCACGCGACGTGGGCGACGGCAATATCGAACTCACCTCGCGCGGCAACGCGCAGCTGCGGCAGGTTCGCGACGCGGCCGCGCTACAGGAGCGATTGGCCGCGGCCGGGTTGCTGCCCAGCGCCACCCATGAGCGGATTCGCAATATCATCGCCTCGCCCCTGGCCGGACGGGTCGGCGGCTGGGCCGATGTGCATCCGCTCGTGCCCGCGCTCGACACCGGATTGCAAGGTGCCGCCGAGTTGGCCGGCCTGTCCGGGCGCGTGCTGTTCACCCTCGACGACGGGCGCGGCGATGTGAGCGGGCTCGGCGGCGATATCGGCGTGCACGCGGTGGACGGCGATACCTTCGCGCTGCTGCTCGCGGGCGCGGACAGCGGCGTGCGGGTCTCCGCCGCCGAGGCCGTCGATCTGATGCTCGCCGCCGCACACGGATTCCTCGACCTGCGCGAGGGACAGTGGCGACTGCACGAAATCCCCGATGGCAGCGCCCGCCTCACCGATCGCCTGCTGACCGCCCGGCCGCATCTGGCCACCGCCGACGAGGTCGTGGAAGTGACCGCGCGCCAGGATATTCCGATCGGCTGGCTGACCCAGGCCGATGATCTCGTCGCCCTCGGGGCGGGGGTGCGCCTGGGCTCGCTGCCCGCGCGCACCGCCGAATTCGTCGCCGCCGTGGAGCGACCGATCCTGCTCACCCCGTGGCGCAGCCTGGTCCTCACCGATATGGACGAATGGACCGCCGAACAGGTGGTCCGAGTACTGGCCCCCATGGGCCTGATCTTCGACGCCAACTCCCCCTGGCTGCTGGTCAGCGCCTGCGCAGGCCAACCCGGCTGCGGCAAATCCCTCACCGACGTACGCGCCGACGTCACCGCGGCCGTCGAATCCGGACGTGTAATCCCCACCGCCACACCACAATCCACCCGAACCACGCTCGGCGCGCAGGACATCGTCGCGGCGGGCCGGCAACACTGGTCCGGCTGCGAGCGCCACTGCGGCCGCCCCCGCGCAGCCGTCACCGATATCACCGCCACCCCCGACGGCTACCGACTCGACCCCGCCGACTGATCACACCGGGTTGTTACCCGCCCGCGGCCGATTTCGGTGAAGAATGGATGGTTCCGGCAGCCTGGATTGTTGATCGGCGCAGACGGTTCGTGTGCGGGAGGCCCGATGACCATTTCGACGCTGAGTGATGACGAGATCGCGGCGATGTCCGATCTGGAACGTCGCGCATTGATCGCACGGTTGCAGCCCGCGGAGCGGGTGCTGCCGCCGCCGCGAGTGGTGAGGATTCATCGGCGGATTCGGTTGACGCTGATGGTCGGCGGGTCGCTCATTCTGATTCCGTGGATCATCTATCTGGGGATGACGCTGCCCGCCGATTATCACGCCCGTAATTGGTCGCTGACCTGGATCGGATTCGATGTCCTGCTGGTGCTCATGATGGGGGCCACGGCCTATCTGGGCTGGCGACGGCGGGTGTTCCTGCTCCTGCCCGCCTTCGCCACCGGCATGCTGCTGCTGGTCGACGCCTGGTTCGATATCGTGACCGCCGAGCCCGGCGACGTCTGGGTGTCGGTGGGCACGGCGATCATCGGTGAGATTCCGCTGGCGATTCTGCAGATCAGCGGCGCGCTCATGCTGTTGCGCTTCCTGGTGCTGGCGCATCCGCTGAACGATCCGGCGGTCAGTCCATGGCGGGCGCCACTGCCGTTCTGACCGAATGCTGTTCCATGGTGCAGCATTTCACGCTGCCGCCCGCCTTCAACAGTTCGGACAGGTCGATGCCCACCGGTTCGTAGCCGCGGGCGCGCAACTGCTCGGCGATGGCGACCGCCTTATCGCTGAGGAAGACGTGGTAGCCGTCGCAGACACCGTTCAGGCCCAGCACATTCGCATCGTCCTCGGTGGCGATGATCGCATCCGGATACATGGTCGCGAGCAGGCGCGCGCTCTCACCGCTGAAGGCCGCCGGATAGTAGGCGATGGTGTCGCCCAGAACCATGAGCGCGGTATCGAGATGATAGAAGCGCGGATCGATCAATTCCAGTGAGATGACCGGCAATTCGAAGAATTCCTGCACCTCCTCGTGTGCGGCGCGGGAGCTGCGGAAACCGGTGCCCGCCAGAATCCGATCGGGTGCGATGGCGAAATCGCCTTCGCCCTCATTGGTTTCGCGGGCGGCGGCGACCCTGGTGAACCGTTGCGCGGCAAGCCAATCGTGATAGGCCGGGCCCTCGGCGGCGCGTTCTGGATTGGCGAAGCGAGCCGAGAGCGCGCGCTCCCCGATGACCAGACCGCCATTGGCGGCGAAGACCATATCGGGCAGGGCGGGCAGACCCTGGACCACGTCCACGGTGTGGCCGTGCCGTTCGAAGGTGGCGCGCAGGTTCTCCCACTGCGCCAGGGCCAGGGCCCGGTCGACCGGGGCCGAGGTGTCCATCCAGGGATTGATCGCGTAGTACACGTCGAAATGATCGGGTCGGCACATGAGATACCGGCGCGGGGTGGGGCGGCGAGCGCCCGCCGGTTCTGGAGCGCGGAGCGTGGCTACGGAGGTCAACGAGGCTCCTTCTGAACTTGTGCGGTACACAGCTTGGTCACGAAGGTAAATGGCGTACCGTTGCGCTTGAAATAGCGAATCGTTGCGTAGATTCGCGGTTCTGTAGCTAATCGTTGCGCCCAAGCGAAAGGCGTCGTGGTGGACGAGCTCGATCGTCGGATTCTGGCCCATCTGCTCAAGCAGGCGCGGGCATCGTTCCAGGAGATCGGCGCGGTGGTCGGGTTGTCCGCGCCCGCGGTGAAACGGCGGGTGGACAAGATGGTGGCGGGCGGGCAGATCACCGGCTTCACCGCACTGGTCAATCCGGCCGCGCTGGGCTGGCGCACCGAGGCGTATGTCGAGGTCTATTACCGCGACAACATCTCACCCGCCGAACTGCGCAAGAGCCTGGAACCTATTCCGCAGGTCGTCGGAGTCTGGACCATCGCGGGTGAGGCCGATGCGCTCGTGCACGTCATGGCCACCGATATGGCCGAGATCGAGGTGACCGTGGAGCGCATTCGCGAGAACGCGCGGGTCGGCCGCACCCGCAGCAGCATTGTCATGTCGCGGCTGCTGGAGCGTCCGCGCACCTGAGGGCACAGCGCGCAGGCGACGGCCCAGACCACCCGCCCCCGGCCGTCGCGGGGGCCAAATCTAGGGTGGAGGCCATGTCCGACGTGCGTACCAGCTACCTCACCGACGGGGCCGAGATCTATCGGCGCTCGTTCGCCACGATTCGCGCCGAAGCCGATCTGGAACGCTTTCCGGCGGATGTGTCGCAGGTCGTGGTGCGCATGATCCATGCCTGCGGGCAGGTGGATCTGGCCGCGGACGTGGAGTTCAGCAATGGTGTGGTGAACGCGGCGCGCGCGGCCATGCGGGCCGGAGCGCCCATTCTGTGCGATGCCAATATGGTGGCCTCGGGGGTGACCCGCAAGCGGCTGCCCGCGGACAACGAGGTGCTGTGCCTGCTGGGCGATCCCCGGGTGCCCGGGCTCGCGGCAGCGATGGGCAATACCAGATCCGTTGCGGCACTGGAACTCCTGCGCGATCGTATGGACGGCGCGGTGGTGGCGATCGGCAATGCCCCGACCGCGCTGTTCCATCTGCTCGATATGCTCGACGCCGGTGTGCCCGCACCCGCGGCGGTGATCGGGATTCCGGTCGGATTCATCGGCGCGGCCGAATCCAAACAGGCCCTGGCCGAATACGGGGATATCGAATTCCTCACCGTGCGCGGACGACGCGGTGGCAGTGCCATGACCGCCGCCGCCCTCAATGCGATTGCGAGCGAACAGGAATGAGCGGCAAGCTCTGGGGCGTCGGCCTCGGACCGGGCGATCCGGAACTGGTGACGGTCAAGGCTGCGCGGATCATCGGCGCGGCCGATGTGATCGCGTTCCACAGCGCCAAGCACGGGCGCAGCATCTCGCGGGCCATTGCCGCGCCGTATATGCGGGCCGGGCAGCTCGAAGAACACCTGGTGTATCCGGTGACCACCGAGACCACCGACCATCCGGGTGGTTATCAGGGCGCGATCGACGAGTTCTACGAGTCCGCGGCCGCCCGGCTGGCCGAGCACCTCGACGCCGGGCGTTCGGTGGCATTGCTCGCCGCCGGAGATCCGTTCTTCTACAGTTCCTTTCAGCATATGCATCGCCGCCTGGCCGATCGCTTCGAGAGCGAGATCATTCCGGGCGTCACCTCGGTCAGCGCCGCCTCCGCCGCACTGGGCACGCCCCTGGTCGAGGGCGAGCAGGTGCTTTCGGTACTGCCCGGCACCATGCCGGTCGAGGAGCTCACCGAGCGGCTGCGCACCACCGACGCCGCGGCCATCATGAAGTTGGGGCGGATGTATCCCGGTGTGCGCCAGGCACTTTCGGATTCGGGCCGCCTGGACGACGCCTACTACGTGGAGCGGGCGAGCTCCGCCCGGCAGCGGGTGCTGCGCGCCGCCGAGGTGGACGAGGCCGGCGTGCCGTATTTCGCCATCACCATCGTGCCGGGCCCGAAGCCCGAGACCCGAATCGCCTTGACCGGCGCGGCGTCCACGGCGGCAGCCACCGAGCGGAACGATACCGCGGTCACATCTCATGCGACCGCATCGGTTGCGGCGCAGGGTAGTTCGATCGGCGAGGTGGTCGTGGTCGGCTTGGGCCCCGGTGCCGCCGACTGGGTTACACCGGAGGTCACGCGGGCGCTCGCGGAAGCCACCGACATCGTCGGCTATACGACCTACATGAACCGGGTCCCCGAGCGCGCGGGCCAGCGCCGCCACTCCAGCGATAACAAGGTCGAATCAGAGCGCGCCGCAATGGCTTTGGACCTGGCCAAGAATGGGCACAAGGTGGTGGTTGTTTCGGGTGGGGATCCCGGGGTATTCGCCATGGCAGCGGCGGTGGTCGAGGAGTCGGCCGATCCGCAGTGGCGGGATGTCCCGGTGCGGGTGCTCCCCGGCGTGACCGCGGCCAATGCCGTGGCGAGCAGGATGGGCGCACCGCTGGGCCACGATTTCGCCATGCTCTCGCTCTCGGACCGGCTCAAGCCGTGGGAGGTGGTGGCCGGGCGGATCTCCGCCGTGGCCGCGGCCGATATGGCCTTCGCCGTTTACAACCCGGCCTCCTCGCAACGCAAGTGGCAGGTCGGGGCCATGCGGGATCTCGTGCTCGAGCATCGCAAGCCCGAGACCCCGGTGGTGATCGGCCGCGATGTGGGCGGCCCGACCGAGACCGTGCGGGTGACCACCCTGGCCGAACTGAACCCCGACGAAGTGGATATGCGCACCCTGCTGATCATCGGGGCCTCCACCACCAGGCTGTTCGACGCGCCGGACGGACCGAGGGTGTACACCTCCCGCCGATACGGCGATTAATATTCCATAGTGGAATACAGGCTGGAAGGAGTGCAGTGGCAGAGGAAAAGACCCGGCGCCCGCTCAATTCGACGGCCGCTTCCCTACTCGGTTTCCTGCACCGGGGCGATATGTCCGGCTGGGATCTGGTCGCCCAGGCGCAGGATCGCATCGGCGACTTCTGGACCATCACCCAGAGCCAGGTCTACCGCGAACTGGCGGCCATGCACCAGATCGGTCTGGTCGAGAAGGGTGAGGCAGGTGCGCGCGATCGCACCCCGTACCGGATCACCGAGAACGGCCGGGAAGCCTTCGCCGAGTGGATCGCCCGCGATCCGGGGGCCGAAACCATCCGGGTGCCACTGCTACTCACCCTGTCCTTCGGTGAGTTCGTGGAACGCTCCCGCCTGGACCGAATCATCGCCACCAATCGGGTGATTCACGAACAGCGCCTCTCCGGATACCTCGGCAGCCATGACGAACAGCAGTTGTCGCCGTTCGAGCGGGCCACCGTCGACTTCGGCATCCGCTACGAGCGTGCGGTACTGGCCTGGTTCGACCGGCTGCCCGAGCTACTCCAGCCCACCAGCCGACTCTCCTGAACCGAGTTGCCGCAGCCAATCCCGGGCCGCGGCAACGTTTTCCACCTGAAGCGCCCCCTCAGGCAGCGGCGGGCGATCGATCATCACCACCGGGATACCCAGGGTGCGGGCGGCGGTGAGCTTGGCCTCGGTCAACGCTCCCCCGCTGTCCTTGGTCACCACGACCTCGATGCGATGCTCTCGCAGCAGTGCGATCTCCTCCGCGAGCGCGAAAGGTCCACGCGCCAGCAGCAATTCATACCGCGCCGGAACGGCATCCTCGGGCGGATCGATGGCGCGGATCAGAAACCACTGCCCCGCTCCGGCGAACGCCGCCACCCCTTGCCGCCCGATGGTCAGGAAGACCCGATCCCCCAGTCCCGCAATGGCTTCCGCGGCAGCCTTGCCATCGGGTACGCGAATCCATCTGTCCCCCCGCCGTTCCCGCCATCCCGGGCGGCGCACATGCAGCACCCGCAATCCGGCGTCCGCGGCGGCCCGCGCGGCATTGGCGGTCATCCCCCCGGCGAACGGATGCGTGGCATCGACGACGGCGTCGATCTCGTTCTCGCCCAGCCACTCCCGCAGCCCGTCCACTCCCCCGAATCCCCCCACCCGCACCTGCCCCACCGGCAGGACGGGTGCGCGCACGCGACCGGCGAGCGAGGAGACGATGTCCAATCCCCGCTCACCGGAGGCGATATCGGCCAGCTCCCGGGCCTCCCGGGTGCCGCCCAGAATCAGAATCCTCAGGGCTGCCCACTGAAGTACGCGGACCCCGAATCGATGAGCGGCTGTCCGCCCGCGATGAGCAGGCCGATCAGCGCACCGAACGGCAATCCGATCCCGAAGAAGAACGCACCGACGATCGCGCCGATGACGCCACCGAGCGCGGCATGCTGCAATTCGGAGAAGAACCACTCCTGCGATCCGATGAACTCGACCGACACATCCTTGGGCGCGGTCAGCGACAGCTGCCGCCCGTCCTGATCGATCGCCGCGGTCAGCGCGATCTCCTGCTGCCCCGCCTTCCCGGTCAACGGCAGCTGAGCCACGACCTGTCCGTCCTGCCTCTTCAGCGTGACGGCCTTGCCATCGGCATCGAGGCTGAACGCGCCCCCGGTCACCCGGGTGACGACGGTATTCCCGGCATCAGCCAACTTCACCGAGTAATCAACCCCGTGATCCTGCCCCTGTGCCTCGGCAGCCGGAGTCACCTGCTGCACGGCGGCCGGAGCCGGATCGGCCGGAGCCGCATAACCGGTCCCGGCGGCAATACCGGTCGCAGCGGCAGCCATGAGCGCGGTAGCGGCGAACTTCCTGTAACGCATACATCTCCCAATATGTTTGAAACGCAACCCGATAAACTTCGGACCGCCGCGGGTCACGATACCGTTGACCTACCGATGTTTCATTCTGATGGCTTCACTGAAACGTCGAATTCCACTTTTGCTCCGCCCATGGCGTGCGGGTTTACGCGTGCGCGGCCAGGACCGTGCGCATGATGCCGATGGTGGCGTCGATATCGGGTCCGCGACTGGCGGCGACATTGGCCCGCGATCCGCACACCTGTTCGACCACCACCGGACGACGGCCATGACCGTGTGGTTGTTGGCCTGCCGCCCGTTCTTCGATGAGTCCAGCCCGCCGCGCATCCGATCCGCGGTCGAACATGCCCGCCGGACCGGGCTGCTGTGACGACCGAAGCGCACACCACGGGGGATAATGGCGTGGTGAGTTCAACTGTCGGGCAGCCTGAAGACCCGGTCGTATTTGCTGATGGTTCGCGTCCGGGTCCCGTAGCGGGCAGCTTCCGGTTCTGGTTCGGTACCCAACGCTGGGATTGGTCCCCGGAGGTGTACCGGATGCACGGATACATCCCGGGCGAGGTCGAGCCGACCACCGAATTGATGCTGTCCCATAAGCATCCCGACGATCGCGAGCAGGTGGCCGCGACCATCGCGCGGTCGATCACCAGTGGCGAACCGTTCTCGAGCAGGCATCGGTTCATCGATACCCGCGGCAACGAGCACAATGTCATGGTGGTCGCGGACCGTATCTACGGCGATGACGGCGCGCCCGTCGGCACGACCGGGTTCTATATCGATCTGTCCGATACCCTCGCCGCGGCCGAGCAGAGTGCGCTGGACCATCAACTCCCACAGGTGCTGGAGGCGCGCGCGGTCATCGAACAGGCCAAGGGTGTGCTCATGCGCATGTACCGCATCAGCGCCGATCAGGCGTTCAAGGTGTTGGTGTGGCGGTCCCAGGAAGCCAATGTCAAATTGCGGGATCTGGCCCAGCAGCTCGTTTTCGAATTGCCGACCGTGCCCGCACCGCGTCCGGAGACCATGGCCGCGTTCGACCACATCCTGCTGACCTTGCACGAACGCATGCCCAAGTAGCTCTGACGATTACCAGATCTAATGAGTTGCGCCGACCACGCATAGCTTGCGGCGATGGGGCTACCCGATGTGAGAGGTCAGGTTAAGCAGTCAGCCCGGTCTCACACGCCGGGGCGAGGTCGGGCCCGTGGCCACGACCTCGCCTCGGTCTCGCACGCCGAGGTGGCGGGCGTTCAGGACAGAGAAGGAGTGGTCATTGGCAAGCCGTCGAACGGGAGGGGGCACCCGGGCGATTCACCGCACACCAGTAGGTCGGTGCACCCGGCCGCCAGTGCGGCGCGCAGGGTGTCGCGGACTTCGGTGAGTTCGGCGAGTTCGGCGTCGATCTCGGAGAGCTTGCCGCTCACTCGCGCCCGCAACCCCGCGTCCGCGCGCCGATTGGAGCCGACTCGGGTACCTTCCAGCAGTTCGGCGACTTGTTCGAGGGTGAATCCGAGGCGCTGGGCCGCTTTGATCAACCGCAACACGGTCAGCGCGCCGTCGGGGTAGAGCCGGTGCCCGCCCAGGGTGCGCTCGGGTTCGGCGAGCAGGCCCCGGCGCTCGTAGTAGCGCAGCGTCTGGACATTGACTCCGGCCGCGGCCGCCAACTCGCCGGTACGCAACGCACTCACCGCCCGGCCTCGATCCCGGTCCGAGCGCGCGCGGTGAAGGCGTCCAATACTTCCACGTAGGCCGGAGGAACTCCGACGGCCATTACCAATCCCTCTGCGGTGCTGGTGAATTCGAAGGTGAAGAACGAGCAGCAGTTCGACTCGCGCCCGGCCAGCTCTCGCGCGAGAGCTTCGGCTGCCGGGTCGACCACCACCTCCAATCTCACCGGGCCGGGCCGGCGAAAGGCACGTGCGGAGGTGGTGAAGAACTGGTCGAACTCTGCGATCCGGTTCCGCTGCGCGGCGGTCGGCAGGGTGCACGCGTCCGGCACCCAGCCGGTGCAACCGGTGTTGATCGTCATGAACCCACGGTAAGCCTGTACCCAGGTACCGAATGCAAGCCCGAAAAGACGGGTCAGGCATTGGTGACAATTACTGTCCTAAAAGGCTTCCACCGTCGATTTCGGTTCGCTTCATCGGACACGGAAAGCGAGGGCGTCATGGCATTCGACCCGCCGCCGAAGGAACGCAAGCGCGAGGTAGCGCAATAGCTTGCCGCACAAGCGAATTCACGACGGGAGACCGCCATGATCACCGGAATCGATACGGCCGTCGCCTGGGTGCTGGACCAGGATGCGGCCAAGAAGTTCTTCAGCCTGTGCCAGGGCGCACCCGATGACCTGATCGCCACCCCGAATCCACAACCCGGGCAGGGGGCGGGGGCCGAGGCGATGGTGTAGGCAACAACCGGTCTCCCGGTTTTGGTTTCGCCTGCGCGGCTATCTCCAGCGCATACCAGGCAACATTCGGAACCGTCCGTGAGAGGAGCAGAAATGACCCGATTCGGATACACGCTGATGACCGAGCAGAGCGGTCCCCGTGAGCTGGTCCGCTACGCGGTCGCCGCCGAGCAGGCCGGATTCGATTTCCTGGTCAGCAGCGACCACTACTCACCGTGGCTCGAGGAACAGGGGCACGCACCGCACGCGTGGACGACCCTCGGCGCTGTCGCGCAGGCGACCCGGCACATTCCACTCATGACCTATGTGACCTGCCCGACCATGCGGTACCACCCGGTGGTCGTGGCACAGCAGGCGGCCACCTTGCAGATTTTGGCGCAGGGACGGTTCACGCTCGGGCTCGGCAGCGGGGAAAGCCTGAACGAGCATGTGATCGGCGCGGGCTGGCCGGGGCTCGAGGAACGACAGGACCGGCTCGAGGAAGCCATCGGCATCATCCGGGAACTGCACACCGGTGCCACGGTCAGCACGCACGGCCACTGGTATCGGGTCGACGCCGCACGCATCTGGGACCTGCCGCAGGTGCCGGTACCGATAGCGGTCGCGGTGTCTGGGCCGCGATCGGTGCGACGATTCGCCCCGCTGGCCGATGAGATGATCGCGACCGATCCGGACGCCGACCTCGTACGATCCTGGCAGGACACTCGATCCGCATCCGCCGACGCACCCCGATCCCGGGTGACCGGGCAATTGCCGATCAGCTGGGATACCGACCGGGACAAGGCAATTCAGCGCGCGCACGAACAGTTCCGCTGGTCCGCCGGGGGCTGGGACGTGAACGCCAATCTGCCCACCCCCGCCGCGTTCGCGGCGGCCACGCAGTTCGTCCGCCCGCACGATGTGGCCGAGAACATCCCGTGCGGCCCCGATCTCGACGCGATCACCGCCGCGGTACGGCCCTATCAGGACGCCGGTTTCACCGATATCGCGCTCGTACAGGTGGGCGATGAACAGCAGGACCGCTTTCTCGCCGAGGCCGCCGAACCACTGCTGGCGAAACTGCGCGCCGGAGACGAATCCGGGCAAACCGTACGGGGCTGATCGCCCGCGTCGTTTGCCGTCGAGGTTGCCGGGTAATCGCCACCTGCGAGCGCGTGTTCCCGATCTGCGACGAAGGGTGCGGCAATGATTGGGGTCTTCCTCGTCGACGATCACGAAGTGGTTCGCATCGGTGTGCGATCCCTCATCGACTCCCAGCCCGATATGCGGACGGTGGGTGAGGCCGCGAATCGCGCGCAGGCACTGGATCTCCTGCCGAGACTGGAACCGGATGTGGCCGTACTGGACGTCCGGCTGCCCGATGGCAGTGGAATCGACCTGTGCCGTGATCTGCTGAGCCGACGGCCCGGATTGCACTGCCTCATGCTGACCTCCTTCGCGCAGGAGCGGAATGTCGTCGAGGCGGTCCTGGCCGGGGCCGAGGGTTACCTGATCAAGGATGTCAGCGGGCCGCGGCTGCTGGCCGCCATCCGGGATATCGCCCGCGGGCGGTCTCTGCTGGACAGCCACGCCACCGCCGCGGTGCTGCGCGCGCTGCGCACCGGTGCCGCCGACCGGCACGATCCGGTGCGGGATCTCACCGACCGGGAGGTCGCGCTGCTGCGTCTTCTCGGCGAAGGGTTGACGAACCGGCAGATCGCCCGCCGCATGTTCCTGTCCGAACGCACGGTGAAGAACTATGTCTCACGTTTGCTGAGCAAGCTCGATCTGGAGGGACGCACCCAGGCGGCGGTCATGGCCGCCCGGCTCGGCTTCGCATCGGACCCGCGCGATTGACACCCGCGGTATCGCGCAGATCACCACAAATGCCCCGAAGTCACCGAATTTCGATGACCTTCCTCCCGATGCCACCGGCCCGGCCCGCGGCAAGACTGGACGGCGGATCATTTCCAGTCGAAAGGAACCGCACCGAAGCCATGATGTGCCAGCCCGGTACCGAAACGATCAGGGCCGCAATCCAACTCGCGCGCCGTGCGCCATCGGTGCACAATTCGCAGCCTTGGCGCTGGCGATTCGCCGGTGACGAATTGCACCTCTACGCCGATCGGTCGCGTCACCTCACCGCGACAGATCCCGAACAGCGCGCCCTGGTGCTGAGCTGTGGCGCGACCCTGCACCATATGCGGGTGGCGCTGTCGGCATTGGGCTGGGCGAGCGAAGTGATCTATCTGCCCGAACCGCGCGTACCCGATCTGCTGGCCGGCCTGCGGCTGGCCCGGCACAAACCTACGGGGACCGACATCTGTCTGGCCGCGGCCATCCTGCGGCGGCACAGCGATCGACGCCGCTTCGGCAACGGGGAGATCTCCCGCGCGCATATGCGCACGGCCGCACATTTCGCCACGCGCTTCGGCGCCGAGGTGCGCACCGTGCACGACGACGCGCGGACTCGACTCGGCACGCTGATCGGTGCCGCCGCCGATCGCCATGCCGACGATGCGCTTTATCAGGTGGAATTGGCCGAATGGAGTGGCCGACGCCGCGGAGCGGACGGGGTTCCGGCGCGGAACACGACCGCGGTGCGACCGCAGGACGAACTGCCCATTCGAGCATTCGCCGATTCCGTTCTCATCGATGCCGCGGGTGCGGTCGACGATGCCGAGTGGCTGATCGTATGCACCCGGCACGACGATCGCCGCGCGCGGCTGCGCGCCGGTGAGACCCTCAGCGCACTGCTGCTCGCGGCCACAGAACTGGACCTGGCCACCTGCGTCCAGACCGAACCACTGGGCATCCCCGATCTGCGCGAGGAGATTCGATTCTCCCTGTGCGAGGGGGCGTATCCGCAAGCCATGGTGCGCGCGGGGTGGATGCACTCGAGTGCGGGACCGCTGTCGGAGACACCGCGCCGCCCGGTGGACGAGGTGTTCTCGGGCGCGCTCGAATCGCGCCCGGACGCATTCATCCGTCGAGGTTCGTCGGTTTGACAGCCGGTTGCCAGGGCATCTCGACCACAGCGACGCGGGTCGCACCGGTATCGATCGTGATCGGCTCGACCTGACGAGTGTGGTCAAACATTTCGAATTCGTCGAGCGCGGCACACGCCGAATTCACCAGCGGCCCAGCCGGACCGAGATCGTGGCATGCTCGGCATGGTTCGAGGCCGAACTACCCGGGATCCACCGGCTCAATCCCGCGGGTGGGAGACGATCACCAGGGAGCCCACTTCCCCACCGGCCCAGCAGGTTTCAGGTTCGGGACGTCCGCGAGCCGGGGGATGCGGGCCACCGGACGACCCGCGGCACGGGCGAAATCGGCGAAGCGGATCGCGTCCAGGACGGCCGCACCGCCCGGGTCATTGTTGAAGTACACGAAGACATCTCGATCGCGGTCCCACGACTCGTCGATGCGGGCGATCCACTCGGACAGCACCTTGTCACGATAACTCGGCGACGGCTCGCCCGTGCCCTCGTGGAAACGCAGGTAGCCCCAATCCGCGGTGCGCCACAACGGTGTCACGGGCTGATCCAGTCTGTCCGCCCAGCACAGTGCCGCGTTGTGCGCCTCTAGCACCCCGCGCACCTCGCGGGTCCACCAGGACTCGTGCCGGGGCTCGACGACCACACGGATATCCGCCGGGACCAGTTCCAATACCGCATTCAGCCGGTCCGGCTCGGCGGGCAGGTTCGGGGGTAGTTGCAGCAACAACGGACCCAATTTGTCGCCGAGCCCGCGCGCGGCCTCGACCGATCGCTCCAGCGGCATCTCCGGATCCAGTAGTCGCCGATAATGCGTGATCACCCGGCTGGCCTTCACCGCCATCACGAAATCGTCCGGTGTGCGCTCTCGCCAGCCCTCGAAGGTGGTGCGCAAGACCGGACGGTAGAACGCGGCATTCAATTCCACCGTCGCGAACGACTGCGCGTAGTGCTCCAGCCAGCGCCGCTGTGCGACGCCCTTCGGGTAGAACACCTCTCGCCAATCGGCATACTGCCATCCGGAGGTACCGATCACCATCGTCATACCCCGGCGATTCCCGCAATCGCGGCCCGCAATCGTTCAGTTGCCGGGCGGTTCGCGACGTCGACGGTTCCGCGGTTCATCGCTTACCCGCGCCATCGATCACAAACCCGGACGGCGGTTATCGGCGCTCGGGCATGTACCCGGCCCGCGAATGAGGCCGTGGCGGGTCAGATATCGTCGATGTTCTTGCTGGACGGCGGATTGCCGGTGGAAAGGTCGGTGTCCGGCGCGCGTCCCGACCACCGTCGGCGCAGCAGAACCACACCGACCAGCACTGCGAGTGCGACGATCAGAAGTATCTCCATGGGTGTCGCATACCCGTCGATGCCGTGGCTATTCGTCAGCGACATCATCTCGACGCCGATTTCGGAGTTCAGATCAGACCTTCGTTCCGGGCGACGGAACCGGCTTCGGACGCTGCCGGTGTGTACACCTCGAGCAGGAAGTCGTCGTCGGCGTAGCGGGCCAGCCGGGCCAGACCGGGATGGCCCTCGAGGATGGCGTGGACCTCGTCGCCGGTCAGCGGGTACTCGGGGACGGGATGCCGCCAGTGCACGCAAACCAGGGTGCCGCCGGGGTCGAGATGGCCCAGGAGTTCGTCGAGTGTCGCGTGCAGGGCCGCGGCGTCGAGGTAGTAGCACACCTCGCTGAGCACGATGAGGTCGAAATGCGCTGCGGGCCAGTCGTCTCCGATCGCCCAGCGGCGCAGTTCCACCGTCCCCGAGATCTCGGCGAGCCGGTCGGCGGCACCGCGCAAGGCGTTCTCGACGATGTCGGTGGCCAGGATCCGATCGCAGCGCGCGGCCAGCTCCCGGGTGAGAACGCCTATGCCGCAGCCTGGTTCGAAGGCGCTGCGATATCGGGGGCGCGGTAGGGCGGCCAGGGTGAGTGCGCGTTTGCGCTCTTCGTACCAGCGGGTCGTGAACTGCCAGGGGTCGGCGCTGTGCGCGTACATCTCCTCGAAGTACTCCGGGGGCAGGCGGGGTGGCTTCATCGCAGGTAGGTCTCGGTCGGCCCGGTGAATCGGCGCAGCACGTGCGGGGGCACGATCGGGGCGTCGGCGGGGTGATCGGACAGGGGCAGGAACTGGCTGCGAAAGCACTCGAGGGCACGACATTTCGCGGCGTGTGCGGCGGGGGTCAGGGTCAGCCGCGCGGGGACGCAGTCCCGGAGGAGCGGATGGTCCGGGGTGGCCCACTGCCACATCCATACCGGATAGTGCAGCAGATCGGTCCCGGTGGCCGCGCACGCGGCGGCCGCGGCACGACCGACGGCCTCGTGGTCGGGATGGCCGTCGTACCGCCAGGTCGCCGCGCACACGACGCCGGGGCGGCGGATATCGCCGATCAGATCGCGTAATTCGGCCGCCAGCCGGTCCTCGTGCGCGGCGAGGCCGCCGTCGGGCAGTCCGAGGCGCACGGGTGGGTCGGCATTCAATTCGCTTGCGGCGCTGCGTGCTTCGTCGATGCGGAGGGCGGCCAGCCGGGACGGGCTGTGGGTGGGCGAATCCGGATGGGAGCCTTCCCCGTCGGTCGCGGTGACAATGGTGACCGCGATGCCCGCCGCGCGCGCCGACGCGATGAGACCGCCCGCGCCCAGCACCTCGTCGTCGGGATGGGCGGCCATGACGATCAGCTCACGCCAATCCGGCAAGCGCAGCGGAGCGCAGCGCCGCCGCCATGATTCCCACCGCGCCTCGGGCAATCCCCGTGCCGCCACATCGATCACAGGTCCGGCCATGTGAACTCCCGTTCGGCGATATCGCGGCCGAGGTCGGCCAGATCGACTTCGGCGTGACTTTGCCGGACGTACACCGTGAGGTCGGCGACCCGCCGGGCGTGCTCGGCATCGGCGCACAGCGGCCCGGCCCCCAAAGCCCGTCCGACCCGATCCACCGTCGTGGTGACCGCGTCCTCGACCAGCGCCCGCACGGTGCGGGCGCGAATGCGGGCGGTGACCATATCGCCGGCGGGGTCGGCGTCGATCTCCCCCGCCGCGGCCGATAACCCCAGCCCCGCGCCGTGCAACGCGGTGGCCACCGCGCCCAGATGCGCCAGCGCGTGTTCGTCGGCCCGGCCCTTGGCCGCACGCTCGTACAGCGGGCGCGCCACCTGGCACGCGCTGCCGTACCAGCACGCCGCAACTCCGATCGCGCCGTGCCAGAAGCCGGGGCGGTCCAGGTAGGCGTCGGGTCCGCCGACCGCCGTGGCCTGCGCGCCCTCGAAATCCACCGCGCCGGAATCGGATTCGCGCATGCCTACCGCATGCCAGCTGGAAGGCACCGGGCGCACCGCGGACTGGGTCAGCCGCACCGCGAACAGGCGGCGCTCCGCCCCGGCGCGGGCCGTGACCAGGGCGTGGGTGCACAGGTTCGCACCCGAACACCAGAGTTTGCGCCCGTCGAGCACCCAGCCCGACGAGGTGTCGCGAGCGCGCAAAACCGGTTCGGGGGGTTCGGCCGCCCACACCCCCCACAGCTGCCCGGACCCGGGTGCGGGGCCCGAGAGTTCCGCCAGGATCGCCGCCGCGTCGGCGTGCGCCTCGGCCAGGCGTCCCAGCACGGTGTCCTCGGCGCTCAACTGCGCGAGCTCGCGGAATCGCCGCGGCGTCGCCCCCTGTCCGGGGACGGGGAGCAGTAGTCGGCCCGCGTTCGACAGCTCCCGCAGCCGATCGCGTAATTCCGCGGAGCGCTCACGCACTTTCGGCCTCCGGCGAACATGCCTCCAGCCGGCGCAGGTGCGCGGCGAATCCATCGGGCGCACGCCCGATGCGACGCCCGGACGTGGCCACCCGGACGTCTTCGGCCCACACCACGGCGATGCCCCGCGCCTCGGCGCGGCGCACGAACTCGACATCCTCCCCGGTTTTCAGGGGCGCGAACCCGCCTGTGCGCCAATAGATATCGGCCCGGAAACCGAGACTCGCACCGTGTACGTGTCCGGTCGCGCGTTCGCGCCGATACGCGCGCTCGTACCGCGCGCGCACCTGCGGGGAGTACCCATCCCAACCGGTCACCCGCACGACTCCGGCGACCACTCCCGCCCCGGCCTCGCCGTAGCGGATTTGCCGATCCAACCAGTCCCCATCGACACAAGAATCGGCATCGGTGGTGGCGAACCAGGTGCGCGCACCGCATTCGGGTCCGAGCGCGGCGAACCCGGCCGCGCGGGCGACTCCGACATTGCCCGCATCGATCGCCGTCACCTCCACCCCGGCGGCCTCGGCCACCCGCGCGGAGCGATCGCTGCACGCATCGAGCACGACCCGAATCCGGACCGGAACGGCCACGCGCTCCGCACACCGATGCAGGGCGTCCAGGCAACCCGGCAGTAACCGTTGCTCATCACGCACCGGCACCACGATCGCGGCCTCGTCGATCCGCACCGGGCGACCGAGGGCCTCCTCGAGGATGATCATGTCCGTCGTCTACCCGCAACCTCCGGCGGCAAACGGCCCGACCGTCGGACCACCGTAGATCACGCGGGTCCCCCGGGCTGGTGTCACCGCGCCGCCGACGCCATCGGTCATGTCGAACCGGTCCCGAGGAGACCCCATTGTCACCGTCATGGGCGCCGTTGCCCCGACAGCGAGAACGCCGCAGCCTTCCCGCCTCGAATACGTACCGGTCCGAACCTGTCCATCGGTCCACCTCGATCATGCGCCGACCCGACCCGGCAATTCTCGGGCAATCTCGGCCAGTGAGACGCGGCCGGGAACGACCCCCGCCCGGCGGTCAGTGCGGACGACGAACCGGGGTCTCCGTGCTCGCGGCGGCCGACCGAGAGCCGGAACAGTCTCGGACCATCAGGATTTGGGGCGTCGGAATGCCGGTCCGGTCCTGCAGGGCGGTTACGGTGGCGACTTCGGCGGACTGCCGGAAGCCGTGACCCTCATACCGCTCGACTGCCTTGGTACCCCCGGTCGTGTCGGCGTGGATCTGTTCGGCGCCTGCCCGTTCGAGGTAGTCGAGCGCGCTCCGCATCAGGTCGCGTCCCACGCCGTGACCGTGCCAGTCCGGGTGGACGTACCAGGCCTCGATGACGCCGATGCGGCGATGTTCGTCCTCGCGTATGCCCGAATGGATGAAACCCGCGACCTCGCCGTCGATCGTTCGCGCGACCAGCAGACCCGGGTCTCCGGTGGCCCCGAGATCGGTCCACATGGCGAGTTTGCGCGGCGCGAAATCCGTCAGCAGGAATTCATCCAGCGACAGTAGCAGTAGGTTGTTCGGTCGACCCTGGAACGTATCGCGCGTGGCCAGCAGATGCACGCGCGTGATTCCCGGCCCATCCGCTGCCGTCGCCGGACCGATCTCGTGCACCGGTCCGGGGAAATCGGGGGTTTCCGCCGCGCCCGATCCGTGGCCGAAGTCGGTCATCGTCGAGTGCGCTCCTCGCCGAGCCCCGCCGCTGTCGCGAGTCCGGTTGTCAGATGCCAGGGCCGAGAACCGAACTCGGCCGCGATCAGCCGAAGCATAGATCGCGGGATGCGCCCGGGCTTCCCGTCGGTGAGAAGCGTGGTGTATCCGATGACCGTGGCCGTTCACCGCGGCCGATCAGGTGGTGAAGCGCCCGGCGAATCCGCGCAGGGGAAGGTCGGCGCTGGTCAGCAATCCCGGCGGCGCGGCCACGACCGAGGCGATGGCATTGAGTGCGGGCAGGCCGGTGACGGTCATGCCGATCGAGGCGAAGTTGGCCGGGTCGGAGAGGTCGACACCGGGCTTCGGGAAGATCATGTGCTTGTTGTAGACGCAGGGGTCACCCTGGATGCGAGTGATGTAGCAGCCCTTGATATTCCAGCTCGGATTGGTGTGCGGGGTCATCTGCCACTCCAGATGTGTTTCGATCCTGGGTACACCGTCCACCATGCCCCGGTACTTGATGTAGCTGCCGCCGAGTGAACCTTTGGGCAGGCGATACCAGCCCAGGTCGACGTCCTTGGTGCACGCGCCGAGTTCACAGCTGAAGGTGACCTCGTCGAGTTCGAGACCGAAGCAGTCGGCCATCATCAGCACGCTGTCGGCGAAGACACTGGTGTACTTGCGTAGTTTGTCCGGAATACCGGGATCGTCGACGGGCAGCCCGTACCCCACCTCGATCCAGGTTTCCTTCGAGTGATGGCAGGACACGTCGACCGATTCGAGGGTGACGATGTTCTCGATCTCGGCGACGTCGGCCGAACACACCACGCCGAGAACCTGATTCACCCCTGGGTTCATCCCGGTGCCGTAGAAGGTGGATCGCCCCTTCTCGCACGCTTCCCGGAGCAGTTGGGTGACCGCCTTGCCCGAGGGGTGCGGGTGGTTGGCATCGCGATGCCATCCGGTGATCCAGTCCGCCGTGGTGACGATATCGATTCCGGCTTCCAGGACTCGCACGTACAGCTCTTCGTCGGGGAAGACGCCATGGAAGGTCAGCACATCGGGTGCGGCGGCGATGATCTCCGCCACCGATCCGGTCGCGAGGACGCCGTTCGGCGCCAGTCCCGCGATCTCCCCGGCGTCGCGACCGATCTTTTCCGGTGTGTAACAGTGCAATCCGACGAGCTCGAGATCGGAACGGTTGCCGATGCGTTTGATCATCTCGGTGCCGACATTGCCGGTGGCGACCTGGAAAACGCGGATCGGCCTGTTCAAGGGTGCGGTCATTGTGGTGTGCCTTCTCACTGTGCGGGTGGTCGCGGGCCGGTGTCGGCCGCGAGCACCCGCAATTCCGCGGCGCTGCCGCCGCGACCGTCGGGATAGAACTGCTTGGCCCAGGCGCGAATCGCGGTGAAGCCTGTGAACTCGCTGGCCGACAGGGCCGGTGGATCGGAGTACCGCTGGTGCTGCCAGATCCGCACATCCCGGGTGAACTGTCGGATGATCTCCGCGGCGAAATCCTGGGCTCTGCGTTCGGCTTTCACCGGATCGGCACCGGTCGTCCGGCCGATGTACACGCTGAAACGAATATCGCAGGTGTGCTCGTCGACCGGGGTGACCGCGGTGATGGTGCGGTTGTCGACCATGCCCCAGCTCTTGGTCACCGCCACACCGAGTCCGCCGTTGATCGCCTGGACGCCGCTGCGGACGTCCTCGATCGACTGTCCCTCGTCGCCGTCGAAGGTGATGGTGAAATCGACGTAGGACACCGGTTCGGCGAAGTCGTGCCGGGTGAACACGGGCACGATCGGCGTCTGGTGCACGTACTTGAAATGTGCCGAGTCGACGCCGTTTTCGAGCACGTACTGCGGATGCAGTGCCAGCCGTTCCCGAAACAGCGTCGCCATCGGGTAGTAGTCGGCTCGGTTGCTGCCATCCCCGAAGCCCGCGAAGATATCGGGCACCTCGAAGAAGGGCGCGCGCCCGTCGAGGTCGTGCCACAGGTAGATCGATTCATTGCGCTCGACCACCGGATAGGTGCGAATACGCCTGCCCCGGTTGGGATGTCGCTCATATGGGATGCAGACGTTGCGACCTTCGCCGTTCCACTGCCAGCCGTGGAACGGGCATTCGATCACCTCGCCCTCGACGCGTCCGCCGAAGCCCAGATGCGCGCCGAGATGTTCGCAGTACGCGTCCATCACGGTCAGCGCACCCGAGTGCGCCCGCCAGGCCACCAATTCGCGATCGAAGTAGGTCATGCGAAGGACCTCACCGACTCCGATCTCGGTGGACCAGGCGACCTGGAACCATCCCGTCGGTTTCATCGACAGCGGCGGCTTCGCCATGACGATGCCCTCTCGATCAGTGGGCCCCGCCATTTCACAGCGCCTACTGTGAAACTATCACAGCAGGTACTGTGAAACAGTGAAAACTCGTCCACCACTACCATTTCCAGCGTGACCGATCCGGAAGCCTCAGTGCGGCGCGCCAATCGGCGTGGCCATGCCACGCGGGAGAACATGCTCGAGGCCGCGATCAGAGCGCTCGCCACCGGCGATCCCGGGGCGGTGTCGGCGAACAAGATCGCGCGGGAGATCGGTGCGACCTGGGGTGCGGTGAAATACCAATTCGGCGATAACGACGGTCTCTGGGCCGCGGTGCTGCACCGAACCGCCGAGCGCCGCGCCCGGGCCCTCACCTTCGGCGACAGTGCCGGACCGCTGCGCGAGCGGGTCGCCGCCATTATCGAAACCCTCTACGCGGGACTCACTTCCATCGATTCCCGGGCGATCGAGAATCTGCGCGCGGCGCTGCCGCGCGATCACCTCGAACTCGAACAGCTCTACCCGCGCACCGCGGCGGAACTGTCCTGCTGGGGACGCGGCTGGCTCGAGACCTGCCAGCACGCGTTCGCGGACCTGGGCGTGGATCCCGGCCGCGTCGCCGAGATCGCCGAGTTGATCCCGGGCGCCATGCGCGGCATCACCTCCGAACGCCAATTGGGCACCTACTCCGATCTCGACAAAGCCCGGCGCGGACTGACCAACGCCATCGCCGCCTACCTCGAGCAGTCCCGCACGAACTGATCGGCGTGCGAAGGACACCGACCCCGCGGATCACCGATTGCGAGCGGCCCGCTCGATCAGTGCCGCGATCTCGACGGGCTTGCTCAACATCGACGCGTGACCGGTCGCCAGGGTGACGACGCGCTCGTCATCGGTGATCTGGGCCGCCATCCGCCGTTCCAGATCGGGATGGATCATCGCGTCCTGCGCCGAGACCTGGTACCAGGTGTTGGCGCGCAAGGACTCCCACGCCGGAACTCGGTCGCCCGCACCGGCCAGCGCCAGCACCGAGGTCGGCTTCTGCACCGCGGCCAACACCGCCGCCTCCTCCGCGGTCAGATCGGCGCAGAAGTCCCGATGGAACCGGGCGCGATCGACAATGAAATCGGGGACCTCGGCCGCACCGATATTCACCAGGTCCGCACCGCTGGGCAGTTCCACCCCGAACTCCTGATTGATCGCGAACGCCGACTGCCCGGCCTCGGGCGCGTACGCCGCCACGAACACCAGCCCCGCCACCTGCGCGCGACCGGCACCGGCCTGGCTGATCACCGCACCACCGTAGGAATGCCCCACCAGAATCGTCGGACCGTCCAGCAGTTCCAGATCCCGCACCACGGTGGCCACGTCCTCGTCGAAGGAGCGCAGACCCAACTGGCTCGCCACCACGGTGCCGAATCCACCCGCCCGCAGGATCTCGATCACCTTGCCCCAGCTCGAACCATCGGCCCACGCGCCGTGTACGAGAAGGACATTCGGCAGTTCATGAGCGTTGGTCATCGTGTTCTCTCCTTGAATCGGGTATTTCGGGCGACGAGCGAAACCGCCGCCCGCCGCAAATCCTCGGGAGCGGTCTCAACATTCACTGAAAATTTGCTCAACGCGCAGTTCAGCGGGTGCGCGGGTATTGCCTCGTCCGCACACCGGTACGGCGCGGCAACTGCCTATGCTGATGCTTTGAGAGACTACGGATTCCATTTACTCAACGACGGGATTGCGGGATGACCACCGACGAGACGGATACGGGCGGCGTGACCGACTACTCGACCATCACCTACGGCGTCGCCGAGGCGATCGCGACCATCACCCTGAATCGGCCGCATGCCCGAAACGGCTTCACCCTCGCCATGGCCGATGAGCTCGGGCATGCGGTGACCGCCGCCGATCGCGATGATGCGGTGCGGGTCATCCTGCTGACGGCGGTGGGTGACTACTTCTGTGTCGGAATGGATTTCGCGGAGCCGTCGATCGGCGATATCGGCGATCCGGACTGGGACGAGCCCTCGACGCGGGTCGCGCGGCCGATCACGAATTCGAACAAGCCGGTGATCGTCGCCTGTCCGGGACCGGCGGTCGGGGTCGGTGTCTCAATCACCTTGGCCGCCGATTTCCGATTGGCCAGTGACAGAGCCCGATTCGGGTTCGTGTTCGCGCGGCGCGGGCTGTTTCCCGAAGGCGGGTCGACCTGGTTCCTGCCCCAGTTGGTCGGATTGGCCAAGGCCAAGGAGTGGATGCTCACCGGGCGACTCATTCCCGCCGAGGAGGCGCTCAGCGCCGGTCTGATCACCAGCGTGCACTCCCCCGACGAATTACTGCCCGCGGCATATGACCTGGCGCGGGACCTGGCGGTGCGGATCGCGCCCGCCTCGGCCGCACTCGTCCGGCGCGCACTGGTGGCCATGACCGCACACGGCGATCCCGAGGCCGCCTTCGCCCTGGATCGCAAGTCGATCCCGCACGCGTCCACCAGTTCCGATCTGGCAGAGGGCATCTCGTCGTTCCTGGAGAAGCGGCCGCCGCGATTCACCGGCGTCGCGCGCACCGATCTGCCGGCCCTGGACGAATGGTTGCGGCCCTGAGAACTTCAGGACTTGCGGGCCGCGAGGAACAGGTCGTGCTCGGCAATGGCGTCCGGATGATCGGGCAGGAACTCGACCACGCGCTGCCGCACGACCTGCAGCCCCGCCCCGGTCAGGAGGCGCTCGAATTCCTCGGGCGGATAGCTGCTGACCGTCACCGGTTTGCCCATGAATTCGATCTCGAGGTTCTCGATATCGGCGGGCACCGTGGCCAGTAGGAAGATCCCGCCGGGCGTCAGCCATTCGGCGAATTTCCGCAGTGCGTCATCGATTTCGGCCCGGGTGAGCTGGAGCAGCGGGAAGAACGCGGTCACCGCGTTCCAGCTTCCGGCCGGATAGGTCAGCGTTCGCAGATCCGCCACCTCGAACCGTGCCCCGGGCACCTGGGCGCGGGCGATCTCGATCATGCCGGGTGCGATATCGCAGCCGGTGACCCGGTGGCCGGCGGCCGCCAGCACCTCGGCGGTGGGCCGGCCGGTGCCGCAACCGATATCGAGAACCTGTGCCCCGGTAGGCAATTGGTCCAGCAGCCAGGCGAGCTCTTCGCGATGCGCGGTCAATCCGGCGAACGCGGTCTCATAGTCTTTGCCCAGCGCGTCGAAGACCTCGGCGGCAGAAAGTCCCATGGCGCCAAGGTAATCCAGCGCGGAGCTCGCGGTCTAGACGCGACCGGCGGTCATACCGCCGTCCACCACGAATTCCGCGCCATTGCAATAGCTCGACTCCTCGCTGACCAGGAAGACCACCAGCGGGGTCACCTCCTCGGGCAGTCCGAGCCGGGCCAGGGTGTTCGCGCCGCGATCGAGCGCACTGTCCGCGGGCGCGCCGAGCATCGGGGTCAGAATGCCGCCGGGATGCACCGAGTTGACCCGCACACCGTGCGGAGCCAGTTCCAGCGCAGCCGATTTCGTCAACCCGCGCACCCCGAATTTGGAGGCGGTGTAGGCGTGCACACCCGGAACACCTTGGATCCCGGCCGCCGAGGAGATGTTCACCACCGACGCCGGGCGGGCCGCGACCAATGCGTCCCGCGCCGCGGTCAAGCCCAGGAACGGCCCGGTGAGATTGATGGAAATGACTGTCTGCCACTGCTTTTCGGTGTACTCGCCGAGCGGTCCGCCGTCCAGGATGCCCGCATTGTTCACCAGCACGTCGAGTTTGCCGAAGCGCCGGACGGTTTCGGCCACGGCGGCCGCCCAGTCCTGCGAGCGGGTGACATCGAGGTGGATGAAGGCGGCCTGCTCCCCGAGTTCCTCGGCCAGCCGCGCGCCCGCCGCATCGGCGATATCACCGATCATGACGGACGCGCCCTCGGCAATGAAGGCCCGGGCATGCGAAGCCCCCATACCCGACGCCGCGCCACTGATCAGCGCGACCCGGCCGGTCAAACGATTGCTCATGCCAAGCAGTGAAACATAGTCCAATCGCCGATTCAATCAGTGATTGAACGCGATGCTCGCGCGGGCGAGACACCTATCCGGGCGCGTTCCCGTGTCCACATCGAACGCGGTCCTCGCGCGGGCGAGACGCCGATCTGAGCGCGTTCCCGTGGCCACGAGGCAGCACCTCACGAGTGTCGCCGATCGCCCGAGGACTCAGCTCCGCGGCGATCCGAGCCAGCGCGAGGTGCCGGTATCACCCGGAAAAGCCAGGGCCAGGCGAAGTCTCGGCGCGTGCTCCAGCGCTCGAATCCGCTGACTCAGCGACGGCGAGCGCAGGCCCAGACCGTGCGCGGCGCGGGTCAGATTCCCCTCCTCGGCCACCGCGCAGAAGTATCGAAGCTGACGTAGTTCCACCCCGACTGTGAACCAGCCCCGCGAGAACGGCCGAGCCGGGCGGCACCCGACTCGGTCGATCCGAATCACGAGGTTATGAGGTCACGACAGAGTTTGTATGGTCCCGGCGGTAATCAGGCTCTGGTAATACGCGCCGCCCGGGTACAGGTCCGCCGTCGTCGAACCGGTGACGAAGTCGCCCGCCCAGCCGACCGAAAGGCGCTGTAACGCTTCGATGTTCTTCGCCTGCGGCGTACCGCAGACGACCTTGTCCAGTGCCGGGGCGCTACTGCCCTCGACGTCGATGTGCGCGCCGGAGGTCAGCCGCACGCCCAGGAAGGGCCGGGCGAGCTGATCGAGCAGCACCTGGGTGCCCGCGCCGTTCCGGTTGCAGCTGTAGGGCGGTGCGGTGACCGCCAGGATCGGCAGGGTGGTGTTGGCCAGATGGTTGATCGAACTGCTGAGGTTGTTGCCGATGAAGCTCTTCACCGGGTCGTAGAGCAGCACACCGCGCAGGTTCGCGAAAGCGGCCGGATAGTCTTGGCGCAGTTGCTGTGTCACATAGGGCACCGCCTCGCCGCCGGCGGAGTGACCGGCGAAGACCCATGTGGTGGGCAGCGGCAGGGTGGCGCGCCCGGCCTTGCTTCGGGCCTCGGTGAAGCTGCGGCCGAGTTTGTCGCCGAGATCGGCGGATTTGCCGAACAGGTCGGCGACATTGTGCAGGAAATCGGTGTTGTTGCCGAGGTTTTCGAGCGTGCAGCCCAGGATGTTCGCGGTCGGCAGGGTGGGCGCGAAGACCAGGAAACCCTGCGCGGCGAACTTGCGCGCGGTGTCGTCGACCGAGTCGTTGGCGCTGGCGAAGCCGTGCTGGAGCCAGAGCAGCCCCTTGGGATCACCGCCCGGGAAGTACCAGGCACTGCTCTGGTGCAGGCTGCTGAAGGCGCAGCGAATATCGACCTTGTTCTCCACCTTGGTGACCGTGATATCGGCCGAGGCGTCCGGTGCGGACAGGGAGGTGAACAAGGTTGCGGTACATGCGATTACCGCGGCGAGAAGCCGTCCGATTCGCAATGGAACTCCTAATGTTTCTCACATCGAAACGATGTTTCGCTTCTAGCGGTTCATTAGGGGCCTTCGAGACGCACCGCGTCAATAGTTTGAAACGAGATTGCTTAACAATAGCCATGGGACGTCGCCGACCCCGGACACGACCAATCGACCGAGCCGGTACCGGCACGGTCGATCAGGCGATATGCGTGAGGTCAGGGTTCGGTTCGGGGCACCTCGCTCAGGCCGCGCACAGTGGGACGATCCGGTCGAGACCGCCGATGGCAGGGCAGCAGTGTGCCGACGGCGGTGGCGACCCGATCCGCCAACGCCACCACCCCCGGGTGAACGTCATCGAACCCTGGCTCAACGCGTATCGCCCGATCGAACGGGCCGAATCAAGAATCGCGAATCGACCTGTCGATCAACAGGATTCACGCGCGACCGGCTCACCGCACGTGGCCTGATCGCCCCGGGACAGCGCGAGCAGGAGTTGGTGGTCGTGCGCGCGGACCGGCCACGCGGGTGATCGGCGGACGATCCGACGCCCGGAAATGAGCCCGTTCCCCCGATTAGGGAGAACGGGCTCGTCGAGGCCGCCGGTGAATCTCGTTGTCTGGTATCAGTTCAGCCCGGTCACGCCCTGTGCGATGGCGGCCAGTCGCGTCTGGGCGGCCGAGACCACACCGCGCCGGTTGCTGTTCGCCTCCTCGTAGGCCAGGACCGTGCGCACGGCCGCCGGATCGGACAGCTCCTTGATAGCGGCGACCGCCTGGGCGACGTTCAGATCCGAGTAGTCCGGGATCGGCAATTCACGCGATTCCAGGACTCCGGTGGAGGCGCGGAAGGAATGCAGGGTATCGGCGGTACCCTCCGCGCCTTCCCGGCGGGTGACCTGCTCGGCGGTCTCGAGCGCGGCATCGCGGGAGGCGGTGAGAGTCTTGACCGCCACATCGCCCGCGCGGACACCCCGGGCCAGCAGGTCACCCAATGCCGGTGGGGCAGTGCGGAACACGTCCAGCGCCCGATCCAGGCCGTGGGCCGACCAGGTGACCGGAATGATGACGAGTTTGACGACGGTCCCGGCCGCGGCCTGGATGGGGGTGCGCCGCAGCGCGGCCGGACCGCCGAGGGCGTCCTCGGCCAGCACGGTGGTCAGCCAGTCCACCGTCGCGGTGTGCGCGGTGATCAGTCGGTCCGACAGGGCCACCACCTCGGACTGCTGCGCCGCCGTCGCCAGCGCCTTGATGTAGCGGGCACGATCGAGCAGCTGGTGTTCCAGGGCGAGGTCGCCGAGCAGCGCCTCGTCGAACGGCTGAGCCTGTTCACCAACCGCCTTGACCGCCGCCATCGCGCGGCCGACCAGAGGACCGATCAGATCGGGTGTGCCACCCAGTTCGCGAATGGCGGCCTGAATCGCCTCGGCGCGAGCGCGAGCATTGCCGGCGTTCTTCGACAATTCCTCGCGCACCGCTTCGGTGCGGGCCTGCGCGATGCGGGTTTCGGCGACCTGGATTTCGGTGTTGGTCAGATCAAGGACAGTGCGCAGCTGGGCCTGCAGCGTGGCGGTATCGCGGGTGCTCATGTGAATCTTTCTCCTCGGGGTCGACATCAGGTCGGCGCAAGTGCACCTCTCACCCCGACTACCCAATAGAGCGATCCGAAACATTGGGGCGCAATCGATCTGGACATAATCGCGGCGGTCCGCAGGTCGGACGCCGATCCGGCCGACCGGCCACGCGCTTTGTGACGCAACAATTTACAGCAAACCGGACGCCGGTCGAGTCGTAAGATGAGCAAAGCTCGTTTTTGCACGCACAGCAGGAGGCCGGATGCCGCCCAAGGCAGTACGCCAGCGTCGCCGTCCGATCCAGGAGCGTTCCCGGGCGACCCGGGAACACATTCTGGATACCGCCGGGCGATTGTTCGGTGAGCGCGGTATCGCCGATACCTCGACCAATCGGATCGCGATGGAGGCCGAGGTGAGTATCGGCACGGTCTACCGATACTTCGACGATAAGAGCGTCATGGTGGACGAATTGCTCGAGCGCCTGCTCTCGCGGGTCGAAGAGCGGTTCACGCGCTGGCTGTCCGGGCTTCCGCAGCAATCGAATCCGCAGTCCCCGGCAAATCGAGCGCGGGTGGTCACCGAACTGCTCGAGGTATTCACCGACGAGTTGGTCGCCAGTGCGAAGCTGGTACGCGCCCTGGTCGGCGGCGTGCAGTTCTACAACAGCGGGCTTCCGGAGTTCGAGCCGCGCCTGCGGCTACTGGTCAAATTACTCCTGATCCAGATCATCGGCCCGGGCGATGATCACAAATACGATGTGATGGCATTCGTCTTGGTCAATACCGGTTTCGCGGCCGTGCTGCGGGCCTCGGCCCTGGAGGTGGACAGTCGGGAGCGACAGGAGGTGGTCGCCATGACCGGATATATGATCGCCGCCTGGATCGAGGCCGAGATCGCCGCCGATCGACTTCCCGCCCCGCAATGATCTAGAGCGATCCGCCACCACCGACGAGCGGCGGATTGAAACTGCATTGCAATGGCACGGCGTGCCCCGGATCCAGTGCGCGCAGTGCGATGGAGAGCGCCCGCGGCGAATACATCATCGTCAGGTGATCGGAGAGATCCTGTTCGCAGCCGTCCTGAAGCAGAATATTGTCGACTTTCGCTCCCGCGCCCGCCTTGAGAAAGGTCAGCTCGTAGGGATTGGTGACCTCGTCGTACCGGGTGCCGACAATGGTGTAGTCGATGCCCGGCACGGTATCGCCATTGGCATTGAGTTTGTTCACGAAGTCCGAGCCGATGGTCTGCTGAATTCCCGCATGCCCCACGAGGATCTCGATCGGACCCAGCACGTCGATGCCCAAATTATTGATTGCCCGGCCCAGTGCGCCGATCCCGTCGAGGGAGGTGCCGTGATGGGTGGCGCCATAGGTGACGAAGGTCTGCACCTTGTTCGCGCCGCCCTCGTATTTGGTGTACCAGTTCGCCATCGACCCGCCCTGGGAATGCGCCACGATATCGACCTTGGGCGCGCCGGTGGCCGCGAGAACTCGATCCACGAAGGCGGACAATTGTTTTGCCGAATCCTGGATGTATCCGGTGCCCATCACACCGGGCAGCAGCGAACCCAGCCCGCCGCCCTCGAGCAGATTCGACCGCCCGTAGTTGAGGGTGAAGGTGCAATAGCCCGCGTCCTTGATGGGCTGGCCCATGTACGCGAAACCGTTGTAGGCGTTCATCCAGGTGCCGTGCACCAGCACCACCGGGCGCGGATGCGCGGCACTCGGCTTGCAGTTCCAGTCGTTGACACCGGGCGGCGCGGCATCGGGATGGGCCAGACCGTAACCGAAGGCCGCCACCCAGGAGGTCATGGTGGGTCCGTAACCCGTTGTGTCGGAAGAATATCCGCCTGACGAACCCGAACTCGACCCGGAACCGCCCAGGCAGTCGCCGGAGCCGTTGCCCGATCCCGCACCGCTGCCGGAGGTGCAGGCCGATCCGGAGTTCGCGGCGATCGGTCCGCCGTGCAGGCCCGCCGCGATGTAGTCGGCCAATTGCTGTTCGGTCGGCGCCGGATCGGGGGCGGCGTCCGCGCTCGTTCCGGTGAATCCCACCGCGAGCAGTGAAACCCCCGCGAGAATGGCCGATCGAAATGCCCTGGGGCGCATACTTCGTTTCATTTCGCCGACGCTAAAGCGGTGGCGAAACGGCCAGAAGGGGATGTGCCGGGTTCTGGGGAGTTCACCAAATCGCCCGGCGCGATTCATGAAGCGCCCTATCCGTCATTGAAGGTGCGGGCGATCAACGCCGAGCGCAGTTGCCACAGTCCGGAGTTCGCGGCCGGATCGAAGCCGGTGAGCTGGCGGACCCGCTTGATCCGGTAGTCGACGGTATTGGTGTGAATGTGCATCAGGTGCGCGGTGCGCTGCCGATTCAGATTGTTGCTGATATGGCATTGCAGGGTCTGCATCAGCTCGGGGTAGTCGTCGAGCGGATCCAGCAGTGCCCCAAGGGTTTCCCGGCCGGGACCCGGTCGGGTGAGCTGATACTCCAGGGCCATGTCGGTGAACCGGTAGAGGCCGGGAACACAGCGCAGCCGCTGCACCATATCGAGCAGTTCGTGCGCCCGGTCGGCCGCCGAGGGCACCTCGTCCGGTGCGGAGACCACCACCGTCGCGGTGACCCGAACCTGCGCCGCCGCCGACAGCCGGGCCACCAGCGTCTCGAGCTCCTTGTCCGCCAGCGTTCGGGTGGGAATCAGAATCGTGCCGCCGTCCACACTCAGCAGGGCGAGTACCGTTCCGCCACACCGGGTACCGAGCTCGGCCTGTAGGCGGCGCAGCTTGCGGCGCGCGACCACCTCCCCGTCGAGCATCGGATGCGCCTCGTCCGGATGTCGCGGAATATCGAGCGCCAGCACCGAATACTCCTCGGCGATATCTATTCCGCATTCGCGCGCCATGGTCGAGGTCGGATACCCGCCCAGCAGTGCGGAGGTGAGCGTGTGCACCGCGTTGTGGTGTTCGCTCACCGCCGCTTTGTGTTCGCGCACATAGGCAGTGGCCACGGTAACGCTGATGGCGTCCAGCATCTCCACCACCCGCTTGGCGCCGACCATCAGATTGCTGTGATCGCGCTCGGTGGAATTCTGCGAGATGAGGTCCATGCCGAATTTGAAGCCCTCGTGAATCGAGTGCAGGATCGTGTCGATCGGCACGCCCTCGCGCGCCCACCCCGCCGCCGCCTCGGACAATCGCTCGATCGTGGCCGGTGTGTCCTGTCCGTCGAGCATGTCCACCGCCAATTCCAGGCACACCCGCGTCACCGCGGTGACATCCCCGGAGATGACATCCCCCGGCAGTGTCCCGCACGGCACCACCTTGTCGACAAAATGCCCGACCAGCTGCTGAGCCAGGGCCCGCACATCCTGTAGCGGCCCGGACATCGGTTTCCCGGAGACCGTGAGTCCTTCCCGAAGCGCCCCGTCCGTAGTCATGGGCTACTCCCTTCCGTTGTGACCTACCGCACGTCAACGGTGGAGTTCGAACTCTAAAGTGATCGAGGGCTCACCTTCTACTCCCCTTCCCGAAAACCGCGGCATGGTCACGAATCAAGGTGCTGAGCAGCATCGATACCCGATGCCGTACATCGTGGCCGCCCGTGCCGGGCGGCAGATCGCACCCGCCGCTCATCTCTTGATCCACCGGCCCGGGCTTCCCGCGTACAGCCCCGGCTCACCCGTCCGGGTCCGGGAACTCCGCGGTGACAGCCCAATCCAGGCAACGGCGCAGGATCGTGCGGTATCCGTTCACCTCCCAACTACCCCGATCCACGAACCCGAGATCGTCCACGCCGAGGTCCTGGAGATCGAACCGGCCACGACAGTGGCCCAGCGTGAGGTAGCAGACCGTTCCGGCTCCGGACTCTTTGAGATAGAGCACCGGGCGCGGCTCGTCGACGGTGGTACGGCCCTGCTCGAAACCCGGTGCGTCCCCGACATATCGGGTATGCGCGAGCACGTGCAGCGGGGGATGCAGTTCACTGATGTAGAGCTCGTCGGTGACCTCGAAGGGCGCGAGGCCACGCACCAGCGGATGGTCGGGTTCGGTGATCTCGACCCGGTAGGGTCCGATCGGCGGGTGGCCGAGGAATCGACTGCCCAGCACTCGGGCCAGCTCGCCGAGCCGACGCGGAGTCGCGAATCGATCGGCGCCGAGAGGTTCGATGGCCGAGTTCGTGCCGTGCAAGGCGAGCCAGCGCCCGCCCCCGGTGACGAATGCCGTCAGCGCCCTGCGTTGTTCGGCCGAGGGCACGGCGTTGCAGGTGTACGTGATGAGTACCTCGGCTTCGGAGAGCGCCGCGAGGCAGTCGTAGTCCTGATAGACGCGCGTGCGGACCCGAGGGTGCGCGGCGAGTTCGGTGAGCAGGTGAACTCTGGCGTAGTCGAAGTCGTGCCAACTGCCACCGCAGACCAGGACCGCCTCGATCCGCCCGCTCAAAAGTCGAAGCGGTTGGTGAAGCCGCCGTCCACCACCAGGTTGACGCCCGTAATGTGGCCTGCGACAGGGGAAACCAGGAAGGCCGCCGCGTGCGCGATATCGTCGGCGCCGGCCAATTTGCCCAGTGCGGAGGCGGCCACCGCACCGTCGAACAGCGCGGGGAGGCCCGCGCGGATGTGGTCCCACACCCCGCCCTCGAAGAACACCGGGCCGGGCGAGATCGCGTTGACCCGAACACCCTTGGGTCCCAGGGCGCGGGCCTGCGCCGAAACATGTTGCAGCATCGCGGCTTTGAGCGCGCCGAAACTGTTCGCGGTCGGCAGCACACCCGCCTCCAGCGCCGAGGTGCTGGCGATGGCCAGAACCGCGGCGGCGGCACTGCGCTCGAGGTGCGGTGCGGCCGACTCGAGCAGGGTGACCAGGCTCATCAGATCGGTGCGGAAGTTGTCGAGCCAGGGATCGGGCCCCTCGCTCACCGACGCCGAGGCGTTGGCGATGACGATATCCAGTCCGCCCAGCGCCGTCGCGGTCGCGCCGACGAATTCGGTCAGGGCCGCCGGGTCCGCGACATCCACGGCACGGTGAAACACCGTGCCGCCCTGCGCACTCAGCTCCGCGGCCGCCTTCGCCAGCCCTTCTTCGCCCCGGGCGCAGATACCCACGGCGGCGCCCTCCGCCAGCAGGGTGCGGGCGATGGCGAGTCCGATACCGCGACTACCACCGGTGATGAGGGCGCGTTTGCCCGTGAGATCGAGATCCATGATTCGCTCCTGAATTCTGACGAAAATTCTTGCAGGACAAGCTGTCGCGCTGCCGGTGGTCATTCGAGCTCACCCAGCACCGCGCCGACCGGATAGTCGGTGTCCGCCTGGGCCGCCCCGTGGCGCAGCACCCCCGCGATCGGTGCGGGGATCTCGGTTTCGACCTTGTCGGTGCCCACGGCGTAGAGGCCCTCCCCCTCGGTCACCGTTGTGCCGTCGGGGACGAGCCAGCCCAGGAAGGTCCCCTCGGTCATGGAGACATCGAGCTTGGGCATGCGGATTTCCAACGAATACTCCTTCGTCACAGTCGGTTCGGTCGCCGAGCGGATCAGGGCGACAGGCGCAGCGCACGGCTGGGGCAGCTGTCCACGGCCGTGCGCGCCATCGCCATGCCATCCGGTGACAGCTCGGCGGGCGCGATGCTCGCGATGCCGTCGTCACCGACTTCGAACACCTCCGGTGCGATCGATTCGCACAGGCCGTTGCCCACGCACAGGTCACGATCGACAATCACCTTCACGGCGGTTCCTTTGATCATCGGTGCAGGACGGTGCAGCCACTCACACCGGGCGCACCGTAGACGTGGGAGAACGCCACCCGGGGCGACCCCGGAACCTGACGGTCCCCGGCGTCGCCGCGCAATTGCAGGACGTTCTCGTGGATCTGACGTAATCCCGACGCACCGATCGGCTCGCCATTGGCCAGGCAGCCGCCGTCGGTGTTGATCGGCAGCGCACCGCCGATTTCGGTTGCGCCACTGTCGATCAGCTCGGTTTGCGCACCGTGCGCACACAGTCCGGTCTCGGCCAGATGGATGAGCTCCGCACCGGCGTCGGTGTCCTGTACCTGGGCCACGTCCACGTCGGCCGGACCGATCCCCGCCAGTTCGAAGGCCGCCCGCGCCGCGTCGACGGTGGGACTCTCGCCCCGGTGGATGGAGAGCGAGGGGCTCAGCACCTCGAACGATCCGGGCTTGCGCGTGCGCACCGCCGTGGCGGCGATATGAACCGGATCGGCGCGATACCGGCGCGCCCGGTCCGCACCGCACAGCACCAGCGCGCACGCGCCGTCGCCCGGGGAACACAGCATGTACTGCCGCAGTGGATCACTCAGCATGACGGACCCGTCGATCTCGGCCTCGGACAGCGCCTTGCGTCGCCACGCGTTGGGATTGCGCGCCCCATTGCGGAAGGCCTTGGCGGCCACCGAGGTCAGCAGGCGGGCGGGCAGGGCGTGCTCGTGGAGGTAGCGCTGGATCTTGAGGGCGAAGAATTGTGAGGTCAGGGCCATTCCGGTGCTGCCGTACCACTGTCCGAGCCCCATCTGCTCGGGCCGGATCGCGAAGGCGCCGCGTGGGTGTGCGTCGAATCCCACCACCAGCGCCAGATCCGTTGTGCCCGAGGTGATGGCGTGCACCGCGGTGGCGAGCGAGCTGCTCCCGGTGGCGCAGCCGTTGAAGACGTTCAGGAAGGGCACCCCGGTCAGGCCCAGGTCCGAGACCAGGGTGTCCGCTGATCCGGAGGACATACTGCCTCCCACCGCGTAACCGATATCGCCCCAGGCCACCCCGGCATCGGCGAGCGCGAAGTGGATCGCGCGCACCGCCTCCCGCCGCACGGAGGTGTCCTGATACCGCCCGAACGGTGTGCAGCCGATGCCGATGATCGCCGCGCCGCTCATTGTCCCGCTCCTTCGGTCACGGGCGCGAAAGCGAAGGTCGTCGCCTGTTCGCCGCAATGCCCGGGCACGTCGAAAGTGGTGAGCCGCATCGGCATTCCGATCCACAGGCGATCGGCGTCGGATTCGGTGAGCAGGCTCTCGATGATCACCTCGCCGGGCAGCTCCACGTAGCCGACCCCGAAGGCCTCGAATTCCCGTCCGCGCGGCACGTAAGGCGGACTCGGCGGCGGGAACCGCTGTACGGTCCAGCTCCACAGCACGCCGCGCTCGCCCAGGTGCGCGACGCGCATATCCGTCGCACCGCAGCGGCGGCACGAATCCTGGGCCGGGAAGTCGATTTCGGCGCAGGCACCGCAGCGGGATCCGATCAGCCGGATACCGTGCGCGTCGACCCGCATGAGTGTCGGGTCGATCGGCCTGATGGTCATGACCGATCACCTCCTTCGCTGTTGTCGCGGCGCGGACGGACGCCGCGCTTGTGCACCACCACATCGCCGTGCACCCCCGCCTGACAGGCCAGCCGGACCGGGCCGAGACGCCGGCCGAGGGTGCCACCGAGCTCCCGAATCGCCTGTGCCTCAGCGGGTTCTGGCATCGACAGGCGCTCGTGATGTTCGAGTACCTCGACGAAGCACACCCGGCAGTCGCCCTTTCCGCCGCAGACCGTGGGCCAGCGAAAGCCGGCCGCGATTCCGGCCGCCATGATGGGCTGCCCCGGCAGCGCGCGGAACCGGACTCCGGACGGCCGCACCGTCACCATCGGACACCGCTCAGCCATGGCGGAGCTCCCGCCACGGCCGGCCGCGGTCGGGATCGGGTTCGCGATCGAGCCCCAGCACGCGCTCGCCGATAATGCTGCGCTGAATCTCGGAGGTGCCCCCGGCGATGGTGAGACGCCTGCTGTCCAGCAGCGCGTGCGCCTGCGGGGTCATGGGTTCGGCGCCGTCGGCGAGCGCGACGGTGTCCGCATCCCAGTACGCCGCGCGCGGCCCGGCGAGTTCGAATCCCAGCTCGGCGATCCGCTGCGCCAGCTCCGACTGCACCAGTTTGGTGATCGAACCTCGCGCATCGGCACCGGATCGCGCTGCCGCCGCGTGCAATCGGCGGTTGGTCAGTTCCAGTGCCCGCTCGGTGACGTACAGCGCCGTGAGTCGATCGCGGATCGATTCCTCCTGCCAGCGCCGCGATACGCGCGCCCGTTCCAGCACCGGCGCCAGCGCGATCGCACTCACCTCCGAACCGCCGGAGAGGCCGGACCGCTCGGCGTTCAGCGTCGACAGCGCCACCCGCCACCCCTGATGCAACGGTCCCAGGCGCGCACTGTCGGGGAGCACGACGCCGTCGAGGAACACCTCGCAGAAATGGGCTCCGCCGGTGATCTGCCGCAGGGGACGCGTACTCACCCCGGGTGATCGCATATCCAGCAGAAAGCAGGTGAGACCGGCGTTCTTCGGCCGATCCGGATCGGTGCGGGCCAGCAGCAGCCCGTACCGGGAGCGGTCGGCGAACGAGCTCCACACCTTCTGCCCGTCCACGATCCAGTTCCCGTCCTCGGCCGGCCTCGCACGGGTGGACAGCGCGGCCAGATCCGATCCCGCACCGGGTTCACTGAACAGCTGACACCACATATCCGCGCCCGAGGCGATGCCCGGCAGGTAGCGCCGCCGCTGTGCGTCGGTGCCCCACTTCATGATTCCCGGACCGACGAGGGTGATCGGCACGAAATGCCGTGCGGGCAACTCCGCCCGATAGTGCGCGAGCACCGCGCGCACCACCGCGCTGCGCTCCTCGTCCAGGCCCGCGCCGCCGTACTCGCGCGGCCACCACGGCACGATCCAGCCGCGTGCGGCGAGTACTCGGAACCAGTGTCGTGCGTCCGGATCGTCGAGTACGGGTCCGGTATCGAATGCCGCGGAATCGATGGCCGCCAACCACTTCGGCGGCAATTCGGCTCGTACCCACCGCTCCACCTCGCACCGGAAGTCGGCGAGGTCCTCGCGTCGGGGATCGGTGCGATCCGCACTCTCACCCATGGCGGGCCTCCCGCTGATCGAGCAGTGCGGCGAGGTCGCGGCGATGGCGAACCGCCCCGCCGGTCAATGCCGCGACGGCCCGCGCCCGGCGCAGTGCGCGATGGGCGTGGTGTTCCCAGGTGATCGCGATACCCCCGTGCAACTGCACGGCCGCCGTGGTGACGGTGACGGCGGTATCGGCGGCCAGCGCCGCCGCCACCGCGAGATCGATGGCGGTATCGGTGTCCTCGGGCGCGGTGGTGAGCCCCCAGGCCGCCCCGTACACCGCCGACCGGGTCAGCTCCACCTGCGACACCAGATCGGCCAGCCGATGCTTCACCGCTTGGAAGGAGCCGATCGTCCGCCCGAATTGCACACGCCCCCGGGCATATTCGACCGTTCGGTCCAGCGTCCGCTGCGCGAGCCCGAGCGATTCGGCGGCGGCGACCAGCGCACCCCGAGCCCGCATGGCGGCCAGGGCCCGGCGGGCGGTGTCCCCGGTGAGCAGTGATTCGGCCGCCACCGCGACGCAGTCGGCCCGGCCGACGGCCCGTGACAGATCCAGCCCGGCCAGCGCTGTCATCGTGAATCCAGCTGTGCGGGTGGGTAGTACCGCCACCGCGGGATCGCCCGACGCATCCACGGCCACGCAGACCAGCACGGTCGCGTGCCGCGCGTCCCAGACCGGTTCGACGCGACCGGAAAGACGTTGTCCGGCCCTCACGCTCACGCTGTCGTTCGCCCCGGCACCGTGGCCGAGCGCACAGCTTCCGATGGCAGGCGCCACTCGGCCCTCGCGCAGGCCGCGAACCAGGTCGGCGAACCGTGCCGCCGATTCCCCCTCTCCCGGGCCGGTAGGCCGTTCCCGATTGCCCGCGATCTCGCACAGCGCGGCGGTCACCGCCGCCGAGAACACCGGTCCGCCATACAGGGCCGCACCGGATTCCTCGGCGAGGATGGCGATATCTATCGGCGTGCCGCGCGGTTCGTCCGCACCGCCGAAGAGCAGATCGCCGATGCCCGCGTGGTGGGCCAGATCCGTCCAGGTAGGCGAAACCGTATGCGCACCATCGGCTTCGGACGCGTGTGCACCCGAATCCCGTCCTTCGGACGCCGCCGCATGATCGAATCGGCGCCGCAGCATCTGCCGCAGGTCGCGGTGTTCGTCGGTGAATTCGAACAGCGGTGGGGCGGCGGCCGCGACGGTGTTCACGACGCGCCCCCCGGTGCCCCGGCCGGCTCACGAGGCGAGGCCAGGTAGGCCGCACGCAGCCGACGTTTGTCCAGCTTGCCCATCACGGTGCGCGGATCGGCGTCGAGGAACTCGATCCGCACCGGACACTTGTAGTGCGCCAATCGATTTCGGCAGTACTCGACAAGTTCGACCGGATCCGGCGGATCGCCGTTCGGCACGACCAGGGCCAGGAGTTGTTCACCGAGGTCGGCATGCGGGATGCCGATCACCGCGATATCGGCCACGCCCGGATGGGTGCGCAGCACCGCCTCGGACTCGGCCGGATAGATATTCACCCCGCCGCTCACCACCATATCGGCGGCTCGGTCGGTCAGGTACAGGTAGCCCGCACGGTCGAGGTATCCGATCTCGCCGATGGCGAAAACGCCCTCGGCGACATAGCTGCGCCGCGTCTTCTCCGGATCATTGTGATAGCGCGGACGCACGCCGAGAGTCGATCGCACACAGACCAAACCCTGCTCCCCCGCGGGAAGTTCCACGCCTTCGGCGGTACGGATGCTCAGTTCGTATCCGGGCAAGGCCGTCCCGACCGATCCCGGATGCGCCAGCCACTGCTGCGAGTCGATGAACGTGACCGTCCCGACCTCGGTGGAGCCGTAGGCTTCTCGCAGCACCGGTCCGAACCAGTCGATCATGGCGCGCTTGATGTGCACCGGGCACGCGGCCCCGGTGTGCACGATCGAGGTGATACTCGCGATGTCGTACCGGGCGCGCGTCGACTCCGGCAGGGCGAGCAGCCGCGAGAAGTGCGTGGGCACCATCATGGTGCTCTCGATCCGGTGCCGGTCGATCAGGCGCAGCACCTCCTCGGCGTCGAATTTGCGCAGAATCACCAGGGGCTGGCCGACGCACAGCCCGCGCACCCCGCCGATCGGCCCGGTGTGGTGCATCGGTCCGACGATGAGATGCCGTCCCGCCGGTCGAACCGGCGATTGCGCGATCCGCCGGATGTGCTCGATCATCGAATCCCCGCCCGGGAACATCTGTTCGGGCAGCGTCACGCCTTTGGGAACACCGGTCGTCCCGGACGTGTAGTACAGCGGCGGCCTCGGCGCGATTCGCTCGGAGACCGGGATATCGGGTTGCTCGGCCAGAATCCGTTCCAGCGCGCGGCAACCGTCCGAGGATTCCGCGCCCCAGACGATCACCCGGACCGCCTCCGAGGCCGCCCGCACGATCGGCGCGCTGCGCGCATCGCACAGCACCGTATGCACCGAGCCGTCGGTGAGAATATGCCGCACCTCCGCCGCGGTGAGGGTGTGGTTCACCGGCACGACCGAGGTGCCCGCATAGGTTCCGGCCAGATGCGCCAGCGCCGTATGGGCGCTGTTCCCCGCCATCACCGCCACGCGTTGCCCATCGCAGATCCCGTCGTCGAGCAGTCGCCCGGCCAACCGGTCGACCATCGAATCCAGTTGCGGCCAAGTCCATTCGGTCTCACCGTCGGTGACGGCGATACCGTTCGGCTGCCGCCGCGCGACCGCTGCCAGTCCGTACGCCACGACCGCACCCCTCAGCCGGCCACGCGCGCACGCGAACGTGCCAGGGTGGTGCGCACCGCCGCCAGCACCCCGTCGACATCGGGCAGAAAGGCGTCCTCGAGGGCCTTGGCGTACGGCACGGGGGTGTTGGCCCCCGCCACCCGAGCGACCGGCGCGCCGAGCTCGTCGAAGAGCTGCTCGCTGATCATGGCGGCCAGTTCGGCGCCGAAACCATTGCGGCGCACCGCCTCGTGCACCACCACCGCATGCCGGGTGCGGGCCACCGACGCCAGCACCGCCCGCTCGTCGAGCGGCACCAGCGAGCGCAGATCCAGCACCTCGGCCTCGATACCCTCCCGCGCGAGCAATTCGGCCGCGGCCAGTGCGTCGTGCACCTGACGCCCGTAGGAGATGAGCGTGATATCGCGCCCGGCACGGGGTGTCGCCGCCACGCCGAGTGGCACGAGGTGGTGTCCGACCGGAACCGGTTGCGGCGGCAGGAAATACAGCAGGCTCTGCTCCACGATCACACACGGATCGGGATCGAGTATGCAGGCGGTGAGCAGTCCCTTGGCGTCGGCCGGATTGCTCGGCACCACCACCTTGAGCCCGGGCACGTGGGTGAGCCAGGCTTCCAGCATCTCCGAATGCTGTGCGCCGAACTGCATTCCGGCTCCGGCCGCGCAGCGCACGGTGAGCGGCACGCTGGTCTGGCCGCCGGACATGTACCGCAGTTTGGCGGCGTGATTGGCGAGTTGGTCGAGGCAGACGGCGAGGAAGTCCATCAGCATGATCTCGGCGACCGGTCGCATTCCCGCCACCGCGGCGCCGATGGCCGCGCCCATGATCGCCTGCTCGCTGATGGGTGTGGCCCGAACCCGGTGCGCGCCATATTTGCTCGACAATCCCGCGGTCACCTTGAACACCCCGCCACCGGGGTCGGCGATATCCTCACCCAGCAGGAATACCGACGGATCGCGGGCCAGTGCCTCGTCGAGCGCACTGCCCAGCGCCTGAAATCCCAGCATCGGCCGGGTGTTCGGCTCTTGTTCGGTCACGCCGCTCATGCCAGCGCCTCCTGGTAGACATCGGTGAGCAGCTCGGAGAGTTCGGCCGCCGGGCTTTGCTGTGCGAATCGGTACGCGTCCGCCACCGCGGCCGCGGCCTCCGCCTCGAGCGCGCCGAGCTGGTCGGCGGTGGCGAACCCGGTGGCCACCAGCCATTCCCGCATGCGGAGCACGGGATCGGCGGCGCGGGCCGCGGCCAGTTCACCGGGTTTCATGTACTCGTTCTGATCGGACATCTGATGCCCGTGGAAGCGGAAGGTCATGGCTTCGAGCAGGGTCGGCCCGGCACCGGCCCGCGCGCGGTCGACGGCCTGTTTCGCGGCGCGGTACATCTCGATCGGATCATTGCCGTCCACGCGCACGCCGGGAAAGTTGTAGGCCGCGGCCCGATCGGCGATGCGCGCGACGCTGGTCCCGTCCGCGTAGGCGGTGTGCTCGGCGTATTGGTTGTTCTGGCAGCAGAATACGATCGGCAGCCGCCAGAGTCCGGCGAGATTGCAGGCCTCGTGGAACGCACCGATATTGGTCGCGCCGTCGCCGAAATTGACCACCGTCACCTGATCGGTGCCGCGCAGCTGTGCGGCCAGCGCCAGCCCCGCCGCGATCGGCAGGCCGCCGCCGACGATGCCGGTGGTGACCATCAGGCCCGACGCGGGATGGGTGATGTGCATCGGCCCGCCCTTGCCCTTGCACAGGCCGGTCGCCCGGCCGAAGAATTCGGCCCAGAGTTCGCGCAGCGGAACACCTTTGGCGAGTTGGTCGTGCAGTCCGCGATAGGTGGTCACCACCTGGTCGTCGGGTCGCAGCAGTGCGCCGACCGCGGCGGAGACGATTTCCTGTCCGCGCGGCGAGTAGTACTGGGCGCTGACCTGTCCCGCCAGGACCAACGAGCGAAACTTCTCATCGCACAGCTTGATTCGGGTGGCGACGGTGAATATCGACAGGAGGGTTTCCGGGCCGATATCGGCTGGAACGGTGGTGTCGTCCACGGCAATCCTCACTATTAGTTAGTCCATCAATTAATTTGTAACATGCGTCACCATCCTCGTCAACGCGTGCGTGGGCGTGAAAGTGGCGGTGCCGCAGGCTATCCGGTACGCCGTGCGGAAGAGCGCCGGGTGCGCTCCGCGGCGTCGTCCAGCAGTAGCTTTTCGAAAAGTTCGTCCAGGGTGTCCATGGCGATCGGATCACTGGCCGCCGCCGCGTGCGCGAATCCGTCGACCACGGCCAGGATCAGCCGAGCCACCTGCACCGGATCCAGTTCGGCGGGAATCTGTTCCGCCTCCTGACCACGCACGACCGCCTCGGCCAGTCCCGTGATCATGGTGGTGTTGACCGCGGCGAACGCCTCGGACAACTCCTTGTGCCGGCGCGCGTCGATCGGGGCGGTGACGACGAATCCGGCCAGTTCGGGATGTTCGTGGTTGAGCCGCATCGACACGCTCAACAGCGCCCGCAACAACTCGCGCACCGAGAGCGCACCCGCGATGGCCGCCGAGGAACGCTCCACGATCCGGCCGTACACCTCGGCGCAGACGGCTTCGAACAAACGGCTCTTGGTGCCGAAGTGGTAGAAGACCGAACCCGCTGTGACCCCGGCGATCTCGGCGATCACGCTATTGGTGGCGGGACCGTAGCCGTACTGCGCGAAACAGCTGATGGCCGCCTCGAGCACCCGCTGGCGGGTATCGACGCTGTCACTCCCGGCCGGGCGACCGGGACCGGACTTACCTGGCTTACGCTCCGTCATGTCGGAATTATCGCGCGATCGGCCGTATGCGATCGCACCGGCACTCCACGCCATGCCCGCGCCCGGGTCAGGAATCGAGTTGTGCGTCGAGATCGCGGTGGAATTGCCGGATCCGGATCTCCTGATAGTTGGCCAGCGTCACCCCGGGCTTGGTCATGGCCTTGAGACCGCGCTGCACCTTGGGGAGGTTGGCCAGGTCCTGGTTGTAGACCGCCACCAGCGCACCCAATTCCGGTGCGGCGGTGTAATCCTGCTCCGGCCCCAGCCAGTGAATCGGCACGCCCTTGGGTTTGGGAACGCCGGGCGGCAGCGGGTACAGCATCATGATGTCGAAAACGCACCGATCGGGATCGTTCCCGTACGGCCGGAAGCGATAGGTCAGCGGTGCGCCCACCCCCGCCCACGGGGCGAAGTTGGGGAACATGAAGTATTCGATGGCGTCCACGATCTCGGAGTCGCTGGTTCCGCTCAGATCCGCACCGGTGAGCTGGCCGAGCCGATCCCGCAACGCGCCGGCGACCACGGTCCGCGCCGAACCGCCTTCGGGTACTTCGAAATTGCCGACACCCTCGGGGTAGAAGTCACGGAACATGGCCTCGAGCACATCCTGGGGCTCGAGCTGTTCACCGAGCAGCGGGCTGCTGGTGGCCTGCGGGGTGATCATGCGATTGAAGCCGGGGCCGCCCTCTGTTCCGGGATAGATGTCGTACTGGGTATTCGCATCGCCCAGATAGTCCAGCAGCTGCGGGTGGGTGGCGATGACGTGATAGGACTCGATGAACGCCTCGAGCGCGACCTTCCAATTGCACTCGATCACCTTGGCCACGTGGACGGCTTTGAACCGCTCTCTCAGCCGATACGGCGACAGGTGCTTGTCGAGGTCGCCGAGGAATTCCAGCAGCGGCCGGGCGGCCGGATCCGGATTGACGAACACGTATCCCGCCCATACCCCGGTCGCCGCCTCGGGCAGCGCGAACTTCTCGTCCCGCACGTGCGGGAAGTCCCAGCGGCTGGGCACATCGGTGAGCGCGCCCTGCAGATTCCAGGTGAAACCGTGGAAGGGACAGCGCAATTGGGCGGCATGCCCGGTGTCGTCGCAGAGCCGCGTGCCGCGGTGCAGGCAGGCATTGTGATAGGCGCGGATCTCCCCCGTCTCGGTGCGCAGCACGATCAGCGACAGATCGGCGATGTCGTAGACGAGGTAGTCCCCGGGTTCGGGTATGTCCTCCTCCCGGCATGCCATCTGCCACACCCGCTTCCACAGCTTGTCCACCTCGCGCCGGTGGAATTCCGGGCTCAGATAGCGGTCCTTGCCGATGTCCTGCGAGCCGAGGAATTCGTAGGACTCCTCGAGCAGGGGTGCGGGCACGGTCCGGGTATCGGTGGCGAGCAGGCTCTGCACGGAGGGTCCACCCGAGCGCGCCTGACCGGGCGCGCGGTCGCGCGGGGTGTCGATATCGGTCATGAGAATTCTCCGATGTCTGTGAATTATTTTGCTTCGCAATCGATTACGACGTCGTAGCGCGGACCAGGAAGCCCTGGACGGCATCGGCGATGAAGGCCGAACCGTTGATGGTCCACCCGCCGTCGACGAAGAGCGTCTGACCCGTGACATAGCCGGCCGCGGGTGAGGCGAAGAAGCTCACCACCGAGGCGATATCGTCGGGTCGGCCGAGTCGGCCCAGCGGCAGGGCAGCGCCGATCGCCTCCCGCACGCCCGGATGACCGAACTCGCCCGAGGTGCCCTCGGTGACCACCAGACCCGGCCCGACGGCATTGACGCGAATCCCCAGTGGCGCGTACTCCGAGGCCATCTGCCTTGTCAGGGCAATGATTCCGGCCTTGGAGGCGGAGTACGCGCCACGGCCCTGGGCTCCGGTGACCGCGACCACCGAGGACAGATTGACGATGGCGCCACCCGCTCCGCCGAACTTCGGCACCAGCGCACGGGTGACCAGCCAGCTGCCCAGCACATTGGTGCGCAGCACCTGCTCCATCTCGGCCAGACTGGACTCGGCGAGGGTGTGCGAATGCCAGATACCGGCGTTGTTCACCAGAATATCCAGGGCACCGACATTTTCGGCCAAGTCGGCCACGGCGGCCTCCACGGAGATGTCACAGCGCACCGCCCGCCCGCCGACGGATTTCGCGGTCGCCTCGGCCGCCTCCCCGTCGAGGTCCACGGCGATGACCTCCGCACCGTCCGCCGCGAGCCGGTGCGCGATCGCCCGGCCAATGCCCCTGCCGGCACCTGTCACCAGAGCTTTCACGCGAATCCTCCGATCCCCCGGGCGTTTACACCCACTTGCTTATGATCCATATCACTATTATATTGGTCGACTAATTAGTCAAGCACGAGCCGATCGGCTCGAACGCCACGAAATCTCGTGGCCGACAAACCCTTTGGAGGCCGCCTTGACCGCGACCCCGGCCCACTCCATCGATGCCTTCGACCCGCTGGATCCCCAGACACTGCAATGCCCGCACCCCTGGCACCGGGCACTGCGCACGCACGCACCCGTGCACTTCGTCGCCGCGCGGGGGATGTGGTTCGTCACCTCACGGGACCTGGTCGCCAAGGCGCTCGCCGATCACGACACCTTCTCTTCCGCCTTCGGCCTGCCCCAGATGCCGATACCGGACCGCATCAAAGCCGAGGTCGAGGCCATCACGGCACAGGGCTGGCCGCCGGTGCCGACGCTGCTCACCGCCGACCCGCCCGAACATCACTACTACCGGCGCATGCTCGCCAAGGCGTTCACGCCCCGGTTCATCGCCCGGCTCGAACCCGAGATCCGTTCCATCGCAAGGGAATTAGTAGCAGCGCTACCGGACGGCGCGCCGGTCGAGACGATTGAACGGTTCGCCGCACCGCTCCCGCTGCGAGTGATCGCCACGGTGCTCAATGTGCCCGGCGATCGCATCCACGATTTCAAGCGGTGGTCCGATCAATTCACCGCGACGGTGGGCGGGCAACTCGACGACGCGGGCCTGCTCGAACAGGCGCGCAATATGGTGGAGTTCCAGCGGTACTTCGCCGCCCGGTTGGACGACCGTCGCGCCGATCCCCGGGACGATCTGCTCAGCGGCCTGGTCACTGCGCACAGCATGGACAACCAGGACGAACCGCTCAGTACCGGAGCGATTCTCAATATCATCGTGCAGCTGCTCATCGCCGGTAACGAGACCTCCACCAAACTTCTCGGCGGCGTCCTGCACGAACTGGCGCGCGAACCCCGGCTCTGGGCCGAACTGCGCGAGCGCCCCGCCGAACGCGCGGCCGACATCATCGAGGAGGGGCTGCGGTTCCTGAGCCCGGTGCAGTCGATGTTCCGCATCACCAAGGCCGAGGCCACACTCGGGGACTACACCATCCCCGCCGGACAATTGGTGGTCCTGGTCTTCGGCTCCGCCAATCGCGACCAGGAGATATTCACCGATCCGGACGAATTCGATCCCGATCGGCCGAACGCCAAGGCCCACTTGGCCTTCGGCGCGGGCATTCATGCCTGCCTGGGTGCGCCGCTGGCCCGGCTGGAGAGCCGCATCGCACTCGAGGAGCTCGCGGCCCGCTTCGGCACCCTGCAGCTGGATCGGGACAACGATTTCGCCTACGAGCCCAGCTTCATGCTGCGCGGATTCCAACGGCTGTCCGTGGTGTGCACCGAAGGGGAGCGGCGGTGACGACCGACTACACCCCCTCCCCCATGCCGAGTACCGCGGCGGCCGAGGTCGTGCGTTGGTCGCGCGGCTACGCCGAACGGCATCCGCTGGCCGCGCTGAGCACCGTCGGCGGACAGGTGGTGCTCGGCCTGCGCGCCTTGCGCTACCTGGGGGCCGATATCGTGCGGTGGCGCTTCCCCTTTCGGGAATTCGTCGAACAGGCCACCTTCATGGCCCGCACCGCGGTGGTGCCGACGCTCTTCGTCACGGTACCCATCAGCGTCACGCTGTCCATTCAATTCGGTTTGCTCGCAGGGCAATTGGGTGCCACATCGATGGCGGGCGCCGCCAACGGGCTGGCCACCATCCGGCAGGGCGCACCACTGGTGGCCGCGATCCTCATGGCGGCGGCCGTCGGCTCGGCCATCAGCGCCGATCTGGGCTCGCGCACCATTCGCGAGGAGACCGACGCCATGGAGGTGATGGGCGTTTCGGTGATTCGACGCCTGGTGGTGCCCCGGCTGGCGGCCTCGGTCGTGGTGGCGGTGGCACTGACCGGATTCACCTGCTTCATCGGCTTTCTCGCCGGATACGCGTTCACGGTCGTGCTCCAGGGCGGCGCCCCGGGCAGTTACACCGCCACCTTCTCCTCCTTCGCCACCGTCAGCGATCTCGTCCTGACCCTGATCAAGGCGGTGGTGTTCGGGATGATCGTCGCGATCGTGGCCTGCTACAAGGGCCTGGACACCCGGCACGGCGCGGCCGGTGTGGCGAATTCGGTGAATGCCGCTGTGGTGCAGTCGATTCTGCTGCTCATGGTGGTCAATGTGCTGTTCACCCAGATGTATCTGATCCTGTTCCCCAAGGCGAGCTTCTGATATGGCGGCCACCTACTCCCCCGCGGCGCTGCGCCCGATCACCCTGATCGTGCGCCCGGTGTCCTATCAGCTCTCGCGGGTGGGACATATGGTGGCCTTCTTCTTCCGGGCCATGGCCGGCGTGCCGCTCGCGCTCACCCGGTACCGGCGCGAATTCCTGCACCTGTTCTCCGATGTCACCTGGGGCAATGGTTCGGTCGTCGTGGGCGGGGGCACCGCGGGGGTGGTGCTCATCGTCGGTGCGGCGGGCGGGGCCGTGGTCGGACTGGAGGGCTACAACGCGCTGAGCCTGCTCGGTCTCGGGCCCGCCACCGGACTCATCACCGCACTCGCCGCCGTACGCGAGCTCGCGCCCCTGATGGCGGCACTGGCCTTCGGCATCCAGGCCGGGTGCCGGTTCACCGCGCAACTGGGCGCCATGCGCATCGCCGAGGAGATCGACGCCCTGGAATCGGTCGCCATCCGGCCGATACCCTACCTGGTGAGCACGCGCGTCCTGGCGTCCGCCCTGGCGGTGGTACCGCTGTTCGTCGCCTGTCTGGCCTTGAATTTCCTTGTCTGCCAAGCGGTCGTCGGATTCTCCAGCGGCCAGCCGTCCGGCAGCTACCTGCACTATTTCACTCTCATGCTCAGCGGGCGCGACATGCTCCTGGCGGTGATCAAGGTGGCCGTCTTCGTGGCGATCATGGCCACCGTGCAGTGCTACTACGGGTTCTACGCCACCGGCGGCCCGCGCGGGGTCGGCATTGCCGCCGGACGCGCCATGCGCGCCGGCATCACCCTCATGACGATTCTCAACATGCTCTTGACCATGGCGTTCTGGGGAATCGACGCCGGCGGAAGGCTGGGTGGCTGAGCCATGGCCAATACCTTCGAACTCGACGGCCGCGGCCCGTCCACCGCGGCGCTGCTGCTGACCGGAACCGTCTTCACCCTGGCGTGCGCACTGTGCGCGTGGCTGCTGATCGCCAAATCCAATGGCAGTCTGGACGAACGCGTTCGAGTCACCGCGGAACTGACCTCGGTGGGCGACGGGCTGCCCCGCAAATCCGATGTGAAGTTCCGCGGCGTGCTGGTCGGCATGGTGCGACTGGTCACCCCGGCCCGGGACGGCACGCCGAATATCGTGCACATCGACCTGAAACCGCAGTACGCACAAGACATTCCGAATACGGTGACCGCGCGTATCGTGCCTGCCAACGCGTTCGCGGTCTCCTCGGTGCAGCTGGTCGACAATGGCGACGCCCCGGCACTGCGGGACGGTTCGCGCATCGCCGAGGATCGGACGCTACCCACCCAGTTGTTCCAGGGGACGCTGGCCAAGGTGCACGAGTTGCTGGCGGCGGTGGCGCGGCCCGGCGCGGCCCAGACCCTCGGTCTCATCCGCACGCTCGCCGACGCCACCGTGGGCCAGGGCCCCACGCTCACCGCCGCGGTCGACGGGCTCAATCGGGTTACGGCGGAAATGAATTCGCTCAGCGCCGGTGATACCGGCCCGGGCACGCTGCACACCTGGGAGACCGCCATCGCCACCCTGCGCGGCAGCGCCCCCGAACTCGTCGACGCCCTGCACGACGCGGTCGCGCCGATGCGCACCGTCGCCGAACAGCAGGCCCAGCTGATGCAACTGCTGGCCGGAGCGCACACCACGCTCGGCACGATGAACAGCGCCGTCGACAATCACATCGATCAATTGGTGGAGATCACCACCGATCTCACTCCCGTCGTCGGCGTACTCGCCGACAATCACGCCAAATATCCGGCGGTCATGGTGCGGCTCAACGACACCGTCGACAAGTTCTTCGATGAGCTGTGGACACGCAGCGGCAGCAAACTCGCCTTCACCTTCCGGCTGGTGGTCTCCTTGACCCCGCTGCGGCTGTACGTGCGCGCCGACTGTCCGGTGTACGGCCGATTGCGCGGCCCCAGTTGCGATTCCGCGCCGGAGACGACTCCGATACCGGAGACCACCGGCATTCCGGACATGCGCAACTATGTCCCGCCGCCCGGAACCGTCGCACTCCCGGTACTGCCGCCCGCCGCCGATTCGGCGGACCGGATACTTCTCGGTCCGCTTGCGATCCCGGCTCCACCACCGGATTTCGCGCCACTGGACGGTGGCCGATGATCACCGCCTATCGCCGGCAGGTGCTCTGGCTCGCCGTATTCCTGGTCGTCTGTCTATCGCTCACCTGGATGATCCTGGTGACCCTGCGCCGCGATGTGTCCGGTCCGACGGACAGCTATGCAGCCGTCTTCACCGATGCCTCCGGTCTCAAAGCGGGTTCCGATGTGCGAGTGGCCGGGGTGCGGGTGGGCCGGGTCGATGCGGTCGACCTGGATGGGGTGCACGCCCGGGTGCGTTTCCGGGTGCGGCGTGATCAGCCGGTCTACGGCGATACCAAAGCCGCGGTGGTGTACCAGAATCTGGTCGGGCAGCGGTATCTCGGACTGTCCCGGGCCGACTACGGCCAGCCCGGACGACTACCCGCCGGAGCCGTCATTCCCGTGGAACACACCGAGCCCTCCTTCGACGTCACCGCACTGCTCAATGGATTCGAACCGCTGTTCACCACACTCGATCCCGATAATCGCGGCAATATGTCCAATGCGCTCATCAAAGCGCTCCAGGGTGACACCACCGCGATCGCGACACTGATCACCGAAACCTCGCGGCTGGCACAGACTCTCGCGGGACCGGATGAGATTCTCGGCCGGGTGATCACCGGCCTCGACGCCGTCACCCGCACGCTGGCCGCACAGGGATCGATGCTCGAGACGACCCTGACCCAGGTACGCGCGCTCGTCACCGGCCTCAATGACCGCCGCGATCAAATGATTTCCTCGATCGGGTCGATCTCCACGGTGGTGGCGCGGCTCTCGGCGATCATGACCGGTGTCTCGCCGGATCTGGCCGCGCTGCTCGGACGCCGGCCCGGCTTCCTGTCGGCCATCGTGTCCAACCCCGACGGGATGGCCGCGCTCGGCGCCAATATCCCGGCGGTATTCAAGGGATTGGCCCGGGTCACCGGCGACAGCACGGCGATGAGCGCGCAAGCCTGCGACTTCAATATCACCATCGCGGACTTCCTCAGCCCGGTCATCCCGGCGATCGTCGATGCGGCGACCCCCGGTGGCCACCGCGAGTACTCACCGATGTGCAGGTGAAATAACATGCGCGACAGACTGTTTCGTATCGGACGCACCCTCCGCGCGGGCAACAGGGCGTGGATCGGCGCGTTCTCCATCGCGGTGATCTCGGTGGTGGTCGCCAGTACGACGGCGATCACGCAATTGCACCTGGGCGAGCTCACCTATACGGCGGAATTCGGCCAGGCAGCGGGTATCCGCACGGGCGATCAGGTGACCGTGGCGGGCGTGCCGGTGGGGACGGTGGACGGTACCGAGCTGGCCGGGGACCGCGTGGTGGTCACCATGAAGATCCACCGGGACGTGCCGGTCGGGTCCGATTCCACGGCCGCGATCAAGCTCACCACCGTACTCGGCGCGCGCGAACTGGTATTGCGACCGGCAGGTGCCGGAACCCCGCCACACCGGCGAATCACGCTGGCGCACACCACCGTTCCCTACGATCTGCAAAAGGTGCTGCAGGACTCCACCGGCACCTTCGAGCAGGTCGACGCCGACCAGTTCGCACGCTCCATGCAGGCCCTGGCCGCTCAGCTCCGCGATACGCCCGCGGTGCTGCCGGACGCGCTCGCCAATGTCCAGCACCTGTCCGCGATCATCTCCGATCGCCGGGGCGAGATCGGCTCACTGCTGCGCAATACCGCCCAACTCGCCACCGTGCTCGGGAATCAGCAGACCGATATCGGCGTGCTGGTCAACCAGGGCGGCAGACTGATACACGAGATAGTCACGCGCCGGGACGCGGTGGTGCGGCTGCTCGACGCCGCCACCGATCTGGTGCGAACCGCCGACGGCGTGCTGACCGTGCACCACGGCGATATCGACGACATGCTCACCGATATCCGCGCCCTCACCACCATGCTCGGTGATCACGATGCGCTGCTGCGCAATATGTTCCAGGTGATGCCGGTGGCGCTGCGCAATATCGCCAATGCCACCGGATCGGGCCCGTTCCTGGATTTCCTGCTGCCCGGTGGCCTGATGATCGACTCCTGGATGTGCGCCATCGCCAAGCAGGCCGATATCCACGGCGTCCCCGAGAACCTCCAGTCGTTCAAGGATTGCCAGTGAGGAAACCACGCCCCCGCACCGCCGTGCGCGTCACCGTCGTACTGGCCGTACTGATCGCGGCCACGACCCTCGGCGCGCATCTGCTGCTCTCCGGCCCCGGCAGGACGTTGCGCATTACCGCGCAGTTCGACAATGCGATCGGCCTGTACCGGGGCAATACCGTTGCGGTACTGGGGATGCCGGTCGGCAAGGTCGAGGAGATCACCGCGCGGGGCGGCTATGTGGAGGTCGTGCTCACCGTCGACGCCACGGTGCGGATCCCGGCCGGCGTCCAGGCCGTCACCGTGGGCACCTCCATCCTCACCGATCGGCATGTCGAACTCACCCCCGCGTACACCGGCGGACCGACGCTCGACTCCGGTGCGGTACTCGGACTCGACCGCACCCGCACACCCATCGAATTCGATCGCGTCATCGCGATGGTCGACAAACTGGGCGGCGCACTGCGCGGTAACGGCACCGGGGACGGCCCGATGGCCGATATCCTCACCGCGACCGCACAGGTCGCGCAATCCAGTGGGCCGCAATTGAAATCGGCGCTGGCGGCGCTCTCGGACGCCATGCGCACCGGCTCGGACAATGGCGAGGCGACCCGGCAGGACATCACGACCATCGTCACCAATCTCTCCGCCCTGGTGGGGGCGGCGAACCAGAACCAGCAGGCCATCGACGGCTTCGGCGCCGATGTCGGACAGCTGGCACAGCTACTGGAATCCGAACGGCTCGGCCGCGGTGACACCGGCAGACAGCTCGATTCCGTCCTCGAACGGTTGAACACGCTGCTGGCCGACCAGGGCGGCAACCTCGCCGCCACCGTCGCCGCCAGCACCTCGTTCACCCGGGCGCTGGTGGACTATCGCAGACAATTGGCCGAGGTGTTCGATCTGGCTCCGCTCGCGGTGGACAACGTCTACGACGCCATCGACCAGAAGAACGGAAACCTGCGCGTCGGAGCGCATTTCGACAATGTGTTCTTCGACAGCTCGATGACCAAACAGCTCTGCAATATTCTCGGCCTGCGCCAACTCGGCTGCAACACCGGCAATCTCGGCGATATGGGCCCGGATTTCGGTATCACCTCGGTGCTCGAGGCCATGACCAGGATGAACAAATGAGCCGCCGACACCGAATCGCGGTGCTGTGCTGCGCGGTGGCGCTCCCACTGGCCGGCTGCTCGGCCACCCTGGAGGATCTGCCGCTGCCCGCGCCGGGCGTGAGCGGGCCCGGCTACCACGTGAACGCGATCTTCTCGAACGCGCTGAATCTCCCCCACCGGGCCAAGGTGCGCCTGGGCGGCGCCGATATCGGCGAGGTCGAGTCCATGACCGCGCGCGATTACACCGCGGTGGTATCGCTGCGGATCATAGACAGCGTCACCCTGCCTGTGGGTACCACCGCCGAATTGCGTTCGGCCACACCGCTCGGCGATGTCTTCGTCGCGCTGCGAAAACCGGCGGGTGCGGCCGAGTCCGGCACTCGCCTGCACGACGGCGACACCATCGCACTGGCGGATACGCTGCCCGGGGCGACGGTGGAGGAGGTACTCGCCGCCACCGCGCTACTGGTCAACGGGGGCGTCTTCCAGAACCTCACCCGAGTCCTCAATGGCATGGGCACGGCCATGGGCGATGACGGGAACCGGCTCACCGGGCTGATCCGGCAATCGCGCGAACTGCTGGGCACACTCTCCGGCCGCTCCGCGGAATTGCAGCGGGTGCTCACCGAAACCGCTTCACTGGCAGATGATTTGAATGCGCGCCGGGATGCGATGACCGATATTCTGACCACCGCCGCACCGGCACTGACGGTGATCTCGGACAATACCGCGCAGATCGCGGGCCTGGCCGACCAGGTCGCCGCCCTCACCGCCCAGCTGGGTAGGTTCCCGTCCATCCAGGGCACCGACACCCGTGGCCTGATCCATGATCTCAACGAGCTCTCCGCCGCGTTCAACGAGTCCGCCACCGACCCGCGGGTCACCATGGCGAACCTGCAACGCATTCTGCCGCCGACCCTGAAGTTCTTCAGTTCCAACGCCGCCCACGCGGATGTGGAGCTACGGCAGGTGGTGCTGGGGCCGGTCGACGATCCGGGCCACTACGCCGATCCGGCGTTCGTGCCGCCCAGCCAGGCGGATTGGGCGAACCTGGTGGGGTCGCTGGCCTTCGTGCTCACCCAGCTGGGCGATCGGGTGCGGGGGCCGCGCAGATGAACGTCCTCGAACCGCCCGCCCGCGTGCTGGTTCGCGCCGCGCGCCTGGGTGTCTCGCATAAACTCCTCCTCTCCACCCTGGCCCAGCTCACGGTGGTGGCCGTCGGTGCGGCGTATCTGATTTTCGGCGCACTGCGGACGGACCCGTTCGCCACGCAGATGCTGATCCGGGTGGAGCTCGCCGAATCCGGCGGCCTGCTGGCCGGGCAGGATGTGACCCTGCGCGGGGTCTCCATCGGGCGGGTGCAGTCGGTGCGATTGCGTGAGCACGGCGCGGAGGCCACCGTCCGGATCGATGCCACCGCCCGTATTCCGCGCGACACCCTCGTCCGGGTCTCCGCGCTGTCACCCGCGGGTGAGCAGTACCTCGACTTCCAGCCCACCGGCGGTGACGGCGAACCGCTCACCGACGGCAGTGTCATCGACCAGCGCCGGACCACCACGCCGATCCCGTTGTGGAAGGTCCTGGGCAATGCCGATGGCGTACTGGCACAGGCGAATCCGGATCAGCTCCGCGCCATTGTCGACGAGCTGGGCGTAGGCCCGCGGGGACCGGAGAAGTTGCGCGATCTGCTCACCGGCATGCGGCTGATGTTCGACACCCTGGACGGCGTACTGCCGCAGACCACGGCGCTGCTGCGCGCCAGCCGACCGGTCTTCCAGCTCGTGACCGACAAGGCCGCCGGATTGCGTACCGCCACGGGCGCATTCGCGGACACTCTCGCGGGCGTGGGCGCGAAGGACGCGGGCCTGCGCACCCTGATCGGCACCACCCCGCAGGTGCTCGCGACTATGGACAAGATCATCGCCGACAACTCCCCGACCATGGTGCAGTTGCTCGGCAACCTGACCACCGTCGCGCAGCTGTCCTACATTCGGGTTCCGGCACTGGCCCAACTGTTCCGCGACGATCGCGGATCGCTCTTGGAGGCGGTGCAGTCGATCATGCACGACGGCGGCGTATGGGCGGTGGCGAGCCTGTACTTCCGGCACTTCTGCGATTACCCGCATCCCCGCGACGTCCCGTTCGATCCCAGCTATCCCGAGCCGTACGTCAACACCTACTGCACCAGCGACGACCCCGGCCTGCTGGTGCGGGGTGCGCGCAATGCGCCACGACCGCCCGGTGACGACACCGCCCACCCCCCGCCCGGCTGGGATCCCGGCCAGCGCACCGACCCGACACCCCTTGGACCGCACACCATCCCATTGCCGTCCGGCGGCCCGGTCATGCCACCGGATTCCGAACCGCGGCGGCACGGCAACTAGACCCACCAGGAGGGGCCGATGTCAGAGCACCAAGTCCAGGAGCGCGACGAGGTCGAGACCGAGACCGAGACCGGAAACCCCACCGAGAGCGCCGAACCCGGCGTCACCGCGCCCGTCGACACCACCGCGCCCGTCGACACCACCGCGCCCGTCGACTCCGAGTCCGTCGAGACCACCGAGTCCGGCACCCGCACCCGGCGCGCGCTGTCCCGGGCGCGCCGGACCCTGCCCTATCTGAGTGCGGTTTTGATCATCGTGCTGGCGGTCTGCACCGGCCTGCTGGGCTGGAAGTACCAGCACACCCGCGCTGTCGACACCGCGAGCCGGACGGCATTGCGGGCCGCCACCGCTTACGCGGTCACCCTCACCTCGGTGGACACCACCAACCTGGACGCCGGTTTCCAGGCGGTCCTGGACGGATCCACCGGTGAGTTCCGCGACACCTACACCAAATCCAGCGCCGGGCTGCGGCAACTGCTCATCGATCACAAGGCCACCGGCCACGGGGTGGTGCTGCGCGGCGCGGTCGAATCCGCCTCGGTGAACGAGGTCGTGGTGCTGCTGTTCGTGGACCAGACCGTCTCCAATACCGAGATGCCCGATCCCCGGATCGATCACAGCCGCATCGTCATGACCATGCAGAAGATCGACGGCCGCTGGCTGGCCGCGAAGGTCGACATCCCGTGACAACGGTCACGGGTAGGAGAGGTGACAATGACTGCCCTGCAACAGAACTCACGCCCGCGGTCCGGTGCGCTCGGCGCCCTGCGGGACGATTTGATCATGCGCTCCATGCTCGGCAAGGTCGGCGACATACCCGAGGAGGTACTGTTGCCGGTACTGCGCATGGTCAGTGACGATCGCGGCGAGGTCGACGCGGGCTGGGCGGCGCTGACAGTCCACCGCCCGCGCGGTATGACCCTGGAATCCCCGCGACGATCCTGGCAACGCCGGTACGGCCAGTTCGTCAGTGAATTGGAGTGGACCGCGGGCGAATTGACCCGCCATCTCCCCGAAGCAGAAGTGGCCGAACTGGTCTCCGGCGCGGTGGCGACCCGGCTGCGGCGGTGGTTGCGATTGCTGCTCCCCGCCTTCGGCACGATGGGTCTGGTGCCCGCGCGATGGCACCCGCGGGTCATGGACGCCGGGGTCTCGGTCGCCACCTTCCTGGTCGGCCCCATCCACCGCACCGGAATCGAGGACGACGGCACCCTGGTCTACGAGATTCCCGAATGCGCCATGCATACGGCCACCGGAACCGGTACCGCCCAGCGGAATTCGTGCCTCATGGGCTGCAAGGCCGCCTGCGAACGCGTCTTCGACGCCGATTCCCCCATCCCCCTCGAATTCGAACCCCAGCTGCCGGGGCTGTCCTGCACCCTGCGGGTGCGTCCGGCGGATCACACCGACACCACCGAGGAGGGGCTGTGAACAGCCCTGTCATCGCGGACGACTACCGCGACTATCTACCGCTGTACGACGAATACGATTACGACATCACCGAATTCGAGGGCGCGCCGCCCGAGGAATTACGGGGCACGCTGTACCGCAACGGTCCCGGGAAGCTCGATGCCGGTGGCCAGCAACTCGGTCACCTCTTCGACGGCGACGGCATGATCTCGAAATTCGCCATCACCGACGGAAAAGTCCACTTCCGCAATCGATTCGTCCGCACCAAGCACTATCACAAATCACTGACCTCGACCCGGGGCGCACCCTATCGCGCCCTGGGCACGCTACGACCCGGCGGAATCCTCACCAACGCCATGCAATTCCCGGCCAATGTCGCCAATACCGGCGTGGTCATGCATGCCGGAAAGCTGCTGGCCCTGTGGGAAGGGGGACCGCCCACCGAGATCGACCCCGACACCCTGGGCACTCTCGGCGTGCACCGTTTCGACGGGGCGCTCAAATGGCTCGGGGCGTTCTCCGCACATCCCAAGTGGGACAGCATGACCGGGGATATGTACAACTTCGGTCTGGCCATGGTCCCGAACCCCGGACTGGTCTGCTATCGGGTGGACCGCGCCGGGGTGCTGCGCAAAGTGGGCCGGGTGCCGTTACCGCGCCCGATGTTCAATCACGATTTCGGGCTCACCCCGAAGCATATGGTGTTCGTGACCGCGCCGCTGGTATTCCCGATCGGCAAGATGCTGGCCGCGGGCCTGGGCATGCGCAACTATATCGAGGCCATCGACTACGAGGCCGCCCGCGGCACCATGATCTCGCTACTGCCCCGCTACGGCGGCCGGCCCCGCGTCCTGCACACCGATCCCCTCATGCACCTGCATCTGGCGAACACCTACGAGCAGGGGTCCGATACCGTCGTCGAACTGGTCAACTACGACGCCTCCTGGGAACAGCTCAACGGTCAGCTCTCCGGTGCCCAGGACGGACTCGCAGAGGAGGGAATGCCCTACGGCGGAACACTGCTGCGATTGCGAATCACCAAAACCGACAGGGTGATCCATGAACACCTCTCGGATCTGCGGGGCGACTTCCCCACCTTCAACCTCGGTTACACCAGCCGGCGGAATCGATATACGTATCTGGCGGTCGGCGCGGACGGACACCACTATCCGAACGCGATCGCCAAAGTGGACAATATCTCCGGCGCACAACGGCTGCATCGGCTGCCCGCGTACCATTTCGCGCACGAGGCCATCTTCACCCCGCGCCCGGGCGCGACCGCGGAGGACGACGGCTGGCTGCTGGTCGCCACCCAGGACCGACCGAACGCACTGGCGCACTTACGAATTCTCGACGCGGCCGATATGGAGGCCGATCCCGTCTACGTGGGAACCCTGCGCCATCATCTGCCGCTGACCTTCCACGGCAATTTCACACCGCGCGGGTGAGCACGCGGTGGGCGATTCACTCGCCGAATCGCCCACCGTCCGAGGTGAACTCAGGATCTCCCGGCGCGCAGGGCGTGGGGGAGTTTCCGTACCCCGCCCGCGTCCACCGCACGCATGAGCCCGGTCACCAGCATCGAACGCCACCGCGACGCCGGGTACCACAGCGGCTCGCGCCGCAATGCCCGGCGCGGTACCGTAATCGCCTGCTGGCGACAGTATTTCCGGATTCCCGCGGCCCCGCCCCAGCGGGCGCCGATACCGGAATCCTTCCAACCGCCCATCGGCAGGGCGAAATTCACCAGATTCGCGAACGCGTCATTGATATTGACCGCACCCACCTCCAGCCGGCGCGCGATGCGCTCGCCGCGCCGCCGGTCCCCCGTCCACACGGTCGCGGATAATCCATAGACCGAGTCATTGGCCAGCCGCACCGCTTCGTCCTCATCGGCGACCCGCACCACCGGAATGGTCGGCCCGAAGGTCTCCTGTGTCATACAGGACATCGAATGGTCCACATCGACCAGAACCGTGGGTTCGAAGAACAGGCCCGCCCCGACGGCCTTGCCGCCGATCAGGATTCGCGCACCGGCCGCCACCGCCGCATCGACCTGGTCCCGGACGATATCGCGTTGCGCCGCGGTCGCCATCGCGCCCACGTCGTACCGGAATCCTCGATCGTCACCGCCCAGGCGCAGCGCCCGCACCCGCGCGATCAGCGCGGTCACGAAGCGGTCGTACACCGGCGCCTCGACATACACCCGCTCCACCGAGATGCACGCCTGTCCCGCGTTGAACAGCGCGCCGTAAACGATGCCTGCCGCCGCGCGGTCCACATCCGCATCGGCCAGCACAATCGCCGGATCCTTGCCGCCCAATTCCAGACTGTACGGGGTCAGCGAGTGCCCGCACGCCACGGCGATGGCACGACCGGTCCCGGTCGAACCCGTGAACTGCACGTAGTCAACGGCGTCGACCACCGCGCGGCCGGTCTCGGCGGCCCCGGTCAGCACCGTGAACACCGGCGGCGCACCGATTTCCGCCCACCCGCGCGCCAACTCGACCGCGCTGAGCGGGGTGACCTCCGACGGTTTCAGGACCACGGCCGCACCCGCCATCAGCGCAGCGAAGGCGTCGAAGCACGGATTCATCAGCGGCAGATTCCACGGCGTGACTATGCCGACCACCGGATACGGCCGAAATGTGTTGAGCAGCCGCTTGGTTCGGCCGATCGGGCTGTGCGGGCGCGGTCGCTCGTCGGCGAGAAACGCTTCGGCATGGCCCGCCCAGTACTTGGCCAGATCAATGGCGCACGGTACTTCGATGGCGGCATCGAAGCGCGTTTTGCCGGTCTCGGACTGCACCACATCGGTGAGCCGGTCGCTCTGGTCGACCAGCCAATCCTGTAGCCGCATAAGCCATCGCGCCCGTCCGCGGGCACCGAGCGCCTCCCACTCGGGTTGCCGCGCGCGCAGTGCGCGCACCGCCTCGGCGACCTGTTCCGCGGACTGCTCGCGCACCCGCGCGACCACCCGTCCATCGGCCGGATTGCGAACTTCGAACTCCGCGGTGACCTGCGCTGTATTCATGCCGTGGCACTCCTGTGCTCTCGCGCTGCGATTACCCCATCGCCTGGCGATAGAGCGGACTGTCGACGCTGTAGTAGTTGCAATGGAATCCGCTCGGAATGGCGAACGGGATCAGCACCCGCGCCAACGGTCCGGCGGCCAGATCACCCGCATCGAACACCACCAGCTCGGTTTCGCACGCGTGCGCGCGATGCATCAGCGTCAGGGCGTAACCATCGAGTTCGCCGAGGCCGCCGACGCGCGGGGCGAAGATCAGTTCACCGGCCGCCGCGCCGTCCCCGAAGTGGTACAGATCCTCTGCGCCGGTGCGGGTGTCCACCCGCAGTACCGCGTCCATACCGTCCGCGCGGCCGTCCACCGAATGCAGATTGCTATTGGCGAAGGCGTGATCGGTGCGACGGGTCATGAGTCGATCGTCCGGACGCGGGAACTGGATATCCCGGTCGTTGACGATCTCCTCGCGCACCACATCGGTGGCGGCGGCCGGATCGATGATCCAGCGCCGTAGGCTCTGCCGGGTCTCCCGGTGAGATCGCCTGCGGCCGTGGAGATCCGGGAACAGTGCGGTGCCGTCGGCCGCCGCGACATCGGCGATCAGGCGGCCGTCCTGCTCCCAGACATTGGCCTCGTGCATCATCTGGCGCGGTTCGGCCTCGAACCAGCGCACCTGCGACGCGGTCCCCCGGCGCGGCATGACACCCAGTTTCGTCGGCCGATCCGGATCCCAGGCGACCATCGGACCGCCCGATATCGCGCGCGCGATGCTCACATCCAGTGGCGTGACCGGAAAGACCACATGGTTCTCGGTGACGAAGAAGGTGTGCATCATGCTCTGATGCGGCATCGGGATGGTCTCGGTCTTGATCGGCACCCCGTCGAAATCGATGATGTCGTAGCGGATTTCGGGTCGGGTGCCACCCCGGCGCGCGAGCGAGCCGATATTGATCAGCTCTCCGGTGCGGTGATCCACCTTGGGATGAGCGGAGAAGGTGGTGGTCACGACACCGCCGTAATGCTCCTCGCCGATCGTGTCCAGCGTACGGGGGTCCAGCTCGACCGGCGGTGCGCCCTCCATCAGCGCCAGCAGCTTGCCACCGTGGATGACGATGTTCGTATTGGCGGTGTTGTACCGGGTGCCGGCCGCCAGCGGATCGCTGGTCGCGGGATTACCGTGCACCCCGAACAGCCTTCTGCGGTGCTCGGTTTCGAGCCGGAACTTGTCCGTGCGCACCCAGCGGTTGCGCATCGACACCCGCCCGCCCTCGAGGAAGAACGCGTACACCATCCCGTCGCCGTCGAACCAGTGGTAGTCCTCGGCGGTCGGCGGATACAGCGGCTCGGCTCCGTTGCGATAGAACACCCCGGCCAGATCCGGCGGCAATTCCCCCAGCACGAACAGATCCGGGGCGTCCACCTCCATCCGAGTGGGCCGATGATGTCCGACCAGGAAGGGACTCGGGCGAAAGTCCGTGCCGGCCATATGATCTCCTCGCGATGCGTCCGCAGCGGCGCGACGGCATGGGCAGGTGAATTAGCTAGCCCACTAATTAATTAGTAACAGCCGTCATCGGTACTGTCAATCGCGCCGACCGCCACTCACATTCGCTCGAGGGTCCCCGTCCTGCCGTATGCGCAAGCTGGATTGGTCCAGGATTCGCGGTGCTACAGCTATTCGGTCTCGGCGTTCGATCCTTTCGACGAGAGGCTGATGAATCTCTACGTGGTGGCCGCGGGTGCCGCCATCGCCAATGCGCGGCCCTTCTCGAAAACTCGCCCCACGTCGAATTCAACCCCGCGCATTCCTCATCGCAGCCGGTTCCGGCGGGTTGACCACCGTCGAACGGGGTACAGCCAAGATCAGGAGGTGTGCCATGACCGAAGATCGCTCCGGCCAGGACAGGTGCGAACCCGCTCCCCCGCCGGGGGCGCAAAGACGCAGGATCACGTTCGTACCCGGCGGCCCCGCCATGGTCGAGGGTCCCGTGGAGTTGGTCCGCGAGGACGGGACCACGGTCTGCTCCGATCGATTCCTGGTCGCTCTCTGTATGTGCAAGCGCAGCAAGACCTTTCCGCTCTGCGATACCAGCCATCGCAAGCGCGCCCGCCCTACGTCGTGACGCGCAGGCTGCTCTGCCCCGCCCGCCAACTCCCCAGCACGTGCGCGCTGAAGCGGTCTTCGAGCAGATTCGTGGCCTGAATCCCGAAGGCCACCGACTCCGCGAGCGCGGGCTCATGCCGCAGCAGATTCTCCACCACGTCGTGGCGCATGACCTGTTCGTGTACCGCGTCCGCCTCCACATGCTCGGCGTAGAAGCGCACGCATTCGATGGGCGCGTTCAGCTTCTCCAGTGCTTCCACCATCCGCCGTGCCGACGGCGAGGAGGTGATCTCCGCATTCGCCAACTGTCCGACCAACGCACCGCGCCACCGGCGGTGCAATCCGAACAGCGACATCATGTTCACCACCGCCAGCATCGGCGCGGGCGTGCTGTCGAGATAGTGCAGATACCCGTTGTCCAGGCCCGCGCCCGTCAGCAGATCGCGGAACAATTGCGCATGCAGCCGCTCCCCGCGTCCACCACCGAACTCGTCGAATTCGACCGCGACCAGCGAAGCCTTCTCCTGCCCGAACAGCCGCGGGATGGCCCATGCGTGCGGATCGCCCTCTTTGTGATGGTAGATCGACCGCTGCGCCAAATACTCACGCAGCTGCGCCCAGTCACCCTCCTGAAGTAGGTACTGACTGATGTCGGCGGCCTCGATCGGCTCGATCAGCAACCGCGACAACTCTTCTCGGACATCCTCACCACCTTTGACATCCCCGCGCAACGCGTCGAGAAAGGGTCGCTCCAGCTCCGCGCGCAAGCGCAGCAGTTCCGGATCCCACTCCCAGGCGGGATCGACCGCCTCGAAGCCGTGGTAATGCAGTTCGTAGCACAGGTGCAGAGCCAGCTGCAGATCCTCGCCGTACGGATCCGGATCGACCACATCGGGAAAACTCGGATGCTCGGCGGGCAGTCGGCGCAAGATCTCCACCAGCGCGGCGGAAACCTCGCCCCGCGGTGGGGGCAGTACCGCCGTGCAGGCGAACGCCTGGGAATCGGCCATCGATGATCACACTCCCTTCGCAGCCGACATACCCACTACCGCCGTTGCCAACCGGCTCCGGTCGGCCGCCCCGGTAGAATTCGACCGATGTCCGGAATCGATGAGACCGCCCACCGTGTAGCCGCCGCCGCACAGACCTCAGGACGTACGATCGCGGCCGCGGAATCGCTCACCTGCGGAAAGCTGTCGTCGGCCCTGGGCGCCGCACCCGATTCGGCGCACTGGTTGCGCGGTGCCGTGGTGGCCTACGGCACGCAGGTCAAACATCGGGTACTCGGCGTCCCCGAGGTGCCGGTGGTGTCGGAAACCGCAGCCCGGGCGATGGCGGCCGGGGTGCGCGAGCTGCTCGGAGCGGACCTCGCCGTCGCGGTCACCGGGGTCGGAGGCCCCGACCCGCAGGACGGCGAACCCGCGGGCTCGGTGTGGCTGGCGATCGATACCGGTGATCGGCAGTGGGCCCGCCACGAACAGTTCGACGGCGATCCCGCCCACGTGCTCACCATGACGGTCGCGACCGCCCTGGACATGCTGCTCACCGCCTTCGACAAGGATGCGAACTGAATCCGCGGTGATCACCGGTCAGGCGCGCACCACCCGGATCGTCCGATCCGGCCGAGGCACACTGCCGGAAGGGGATCAGTCCGCCGGTTGTCCGGGGTCGAGGTCGGCGACTTTGTCGTAGCGGAGGCTGCGGACCGGTGCGGCGGGGGCGTGGGCGGCGGTCGGGGCCAGGACGAAGCCGATGTGATCGCCGAACTCCACGCGCTGGACGACCTCGCCGGTGAACCAGCCCGCGGCCCCGCCCAGGATGGGTAGTCCGTGCGGGCCGGTATGCCAGTCGCAGTGTTCGAATTTGTCCAGTTCCACACCGGTTTCGGCGCCGAAGAGCTGGGCCAGTGCGAATCCGTCGGCATCGAGCAGGTGGACCGCGAGGTGCCGGGCGCCCTCGGCGATGGTGAAGGTGTGGTTCGCGGTGGAGAGGCCGACCAGGAAGCGGCGCGGTTCGATGCTCACCTGGGCGGCGAAACCCACCAGACAACCCGCCCGGCGCTCCTCGGACCGAGCCGTCACGATCCACACCGGCGCATCGGCATACGCCACGATCGTGTCGAAGGGCCGAAGGACACTGTCGGCTACCCGGCTCACCATGCCTCCCTCTCGGGCAGATCAATTCCTGCTGGCAGCACCACTCTAACGATGATCTTGGAGATTGGAGCGACCTAACCGGCCGACCCCGGCTTGGTCACCGTCCACTGGGTGACCGGCAATTGCGGTCGCCAGGCGGTGAAGCCGCCGAGGGGTTCGGCACGATGAATCTGGAAGCGGCGCAGACTGCCGCCGTATCGGGCGTACAGCGTGGTCAACACCGCTTCCGATTCCGCGGTCACGGCATTGGCGACCAGTCGGCCACCGGTGGGCAGGTGCTCCCAGCAGGCCTCGAAGAGGCCGGCACGGGTCAGCCCGCCGCCGAGGAAGATCGCGTCCGGGATCGGCAGCCCGGCAAAGGATTCGGGTGCCGAACCCTGAATATCGATACTCGGAACGCCCAGGGCGGCAGCGTTTTCGGCGATCTGCTTGCGGCGCGGCTCGACCTTTTCGAAGGCGATCGCACGGCACGCCGAATGGGTACGGCACCACTCGATGGCAATGGTGCCCGAGCCGCCGCCGACATCCCACAGCAATTCACCGGGCGCGGGCGCGAGCGCGGCGATCGTCAGGGTGCGAATTTCGTATTTGGTGAGTTGTCCGTCGCCGGTGTAGACCGCATCCGGCAAACCGGGAACCCGGGTCAGGCGGGGGAATTCCGGGGACGCGACGCAGTCGACCGCGACGATATTCAGCGGATCACCCGGCGGCCGCCGCCAATTCGCGGCGGTGCCGGTGCCTAGGCGTTCATCCGGACCGCCCAGCTGCTCCAGTACGGTCAGGGCGGAGGCACCGAAACCATTGCGCGACAACAGCTCCGCCAGCAGCCCCGGGGTGCGCTCATCCGAGCTCAATACGAGAATGCGCCTACCGTCGGATAATTCGGGCAGGACCGTCTCCAATGGACGGCCCACGGCGCTCACCACGGGGGTCTCGGCCAGGCTCCAACCGAGACGGGCGCACGCCAGCGACGCCGAGGAGGGTTGCGGCAGCACACGCACCGCCGCCGCCCCCAGCAGGCGGGTCAGCGTCACACCGATACCGAAGAACATCGGATCACCGCTGGCCAGGACGCACACTCGTTGCCCCGCATACCGATTCAACAGGCCCGGCAGTGCGGGCAGCAGCGGCGAGGGCCACGGCACCCGCGCGGCGGCGCTCTCCGCCGCCGGAATCAACGCCAGCTGACGCGGGGAACCCAGCAGCACCTGCGCGGCGGCGATGGCGCGCCGGGCCGGGCCACCCAGCCCGTCCCAGCCGTCCGCGCCGAGACCGGCGACCACCATTGGCTCGCTCACCGGCCAGTCGACCGCGGGCGTTCCCGTCATCGCGGCATCCGCCGCCAGATCGATTGCGGCACATAGTGCATGGCAATGAACAGCAATTTGATGCGGCGCGGCACATTCACCACGCGCGAGCGCCGATACAGCGCCGACACCACCGCATCGGCCACCTGATCGGGCGTGCTGGACAGCGGAGCCGGATCCATTCCCGCGGTCATCCGCCCGATGACGAAGCCCGAACGCACCAGCAGCAGATGAATTCCGGTGCCGTGCAAAGCATCCTGCAATCCGTTCACGAACCCGTCCAGCCCCGCCTTGGCCGAGCCGTACACGTAATTGGACCGCCGCACCCGCACGCCCGCGATCGAGCTGAACGCCACGATCTGCCCACTTCCCTGCGCGCGCAACAGATTCGCCAGATTGGTGAGCACACTCACCTGCGCCACATAATCGGTCTGCACCACCGCGACCGCATGCGCCGCCTCGCGTTCCGCGCGCGCCTGATCACCCAGTACACCGAAGGCCAGCACCGTCACCCCGAGCGGACCGTGCTCACCGATCACCTTCTCCAACAGCGGCTGATGACTCGCGAAATCATCGGCGTCGAATTCCACGCAGTGCACCTGCGCCGCACCCGCCGCGCTCAATTCGGCTCGCTGCGGACCGAGATCATCGGCGCGGCGCGCCGCCAGCACCACCACGCGCCCCGGCGCGAGTCGCCGCGCCACCTCGAGCCCGATCTCACTCCGTCCACCCAGCAGCAATACGACGCCCGCATCGGCGTCCCGCGAACCCAATCCCATGGCGAACAGTCTGCCATTGGCCCGGTCCGGCCCGGCGCGCCAAGTGGCCGAACCGCTGCGCCCGGATCCGCTTGCTAGCGTCGTCGCCATGCCCACCACCTCGACGCGCTCCGAGCTCACCCCCGCCGCCCTCGAATTCGTCACCGAACGGCACCTCGCCACCCTCACCACGCTGCGCGCCGACGGCACCCCGCACGTGGTCGCGGTGGGCTTCACCTGGGATCCCGAGGCCGGGATCGCGCGCGTCATCGCCGACGGCGGCTCGGTGAAGGTGCGCAATGCGCGGCGCGGCGGGCATGCGGCGGTCAGCCAGGTCGACGGGGCTCGCTGGCTCACCCTGGAGGGACCCGCGACGGTGCTCGACGATCCGGCGTCGGTCGCCGAGGCGGAGCAGCGGTACGCGAGCCGCTACCGCACGCCCCGGGTGAATCCGAACCGCGTGGTCATCGCGATCGCCGTGCGGCGCGTACTGTCCAGCAGCGGCTTCAAGCCGGTCGCGCCCGTCGAGCTCTGAACCCGGTTCCGGACACCCGGCGGGCTCCCGGATTCACCTCGGAGCCCGTCGAAATGTCTTGACGTACAGCCTCTTACAGCTGGGTGAGCCCGTGCGGGCGCTTGTTCATCGATTCGCAGCCGTCCGCGGTCACCACCACGATGTCCTCGATGCGCGCACCCCATTCGCCGACGAAGTAGATGCCCGGCTCGATGCTGAACGCCATGCCCTCCTCGAGGACCAGATCATTGCCCGCGACGATGTACGGCTCCTCGTGCACGGACAGGCCGATGCCGTGACCGGTGCGGTGCACGAAATAGTCACCCAGTTCGGCCGCGACCAGCACATCGCGGGCGGCGGCGTCGACGGACTGCGCGCTCACCCCGGGCCGCACCGACGCCACCGACGCGGCCTGCGCCCGCTCGAGCACCGCGAACCGCTCGGCCACCTCCTCGGAGGGCTCGCCCAGCACATACGTGCGGGTCGAGTCGGAGAAGTAACCCGGCTCCACCGGACCGCCGATATCGATGACCACCACATCACCGTCCTCGATCACCCGATCGGAGACCTCGTGATGCGGATCCGCGCCGTGCGGGCCACTGCCCACGATCACGAACGCGGCGCGGGTATGGCCCTCGGCGATGATCGCGGCGGTGATATCGGCCGCCACCTCGGCCTCGGTGCGACCGGCGCGCAGGAACTCGCCCATGCGCGCGTGCACCCGGTCGATGGCCGCGCCCGCGCGCCGCAACGCGTCGATCTCAGTGGCGTCCTTGGACATTCGCAGTTCGCGCAGCACCGGAGTGGCCGATACCGGCAGCGTGCCGAAGCGCTCGGCAATGGGCAGCAGATGCAGTGCGGGCATGGCGTCGTCGACCGCGGTGCGCGCACCGGCATTGAGGATCGATTTCACCAGCGCGTACGGATCGACGCCGTCGACCCAATCCACCACCTGCACACCCAGCTCCGCGACCGCGGACGCGCCGAGCGAGGCGAGTTCCATCTTCGGGATCACCACCGACGGTGTCGCACCCGACGCCGGGACCACCAGGCAGGTCAGCCGCTCGAACGACTGCGCCCGGGAACCGAGCAGATACTGCAGATCCGGTCCGGGGGTGATGAGCAGCGCGTCCAGGTGGGCGGCCCGGGTCAACTCGGCCGCCCGCTCCAATCGCGCCCCGTAGACGTCCGCTGTGAACCGTGACTCGTCATGAGAGCTCATAGCCCTCGACGTTACCCGCCGCATCCCGCCACCCCGAACCGTCACCCCGATGTGTTCGCACAACTTCGGCCACACCACCGGATTGCCAAGGAGCGGCACGGTTTTCGACGCCCAGTGATCCGAGGCACCGGCCGGGAGCGGGCCGCCCACCACTGGTGCACCGTGGCCGAGCAGGGG